>NZ_MUAV01000040.1:0-14646 GCF_003265965.1 Rhodovulum viride
GAACTGCGTGAAACTGCTCGGCCAGAGGCTGATGTCACGGGACTTCGACCGCCAGGTTGCCGAAGTCCAGATCCGGGCGGCGGTCCTCAACCGCTTCACGGCGCTCGGCATCCCGCTCACCGTGGCCATGGGATAAGTGTGTCCGGGGAAAGGGGAACTGCGGTCGTCAGCTGATTTGCGCAACAGTGCCGCCTCGACCGCCTCTTAGAAGGTCTCGCATTTTTCGCGGGAGAACTCCTCCAGCCCCGTGCCGTTGAACCACTCGACGAAGCCGTTGGTCTTCGACGTGTGGACCTTGGTGCGGCGATGCTCGACGGTGTTCAGATCGAGATGGAGTTCGTATGGGTGCTTTTCGGTACCGCAGAACTCGCGACCGTTATCCGTCAGCACGCCCTTATCGGCAGATCCAAGGGGGCTGCAACAGCGATGAAAGGCCGCTTCCGTGATCCGCTGCCGGATCGGGTTTGGGGGACCGAACGGCCGCAATCGGCAGCGAGCGCCCGAATCGGTAGCGCCAGGCGCACAGGCGCCATGCCGCGCCGCCGCAGGTCCGCTTCGAGCCCTAAGTGTTTCTGGGGCTATCCTTTACCGCACGCCGCCAGCCGGCGGGAGTCGTCGAGGTCGCAGCCTTGAACGCGCGGGTGAAGTGGCTCTGGCTGGCAAAGCCACAGGTGTCGGCGATCTGAACGAGTGGGGCCGGGCCGCTCAGGAGACCTTTGGCGCGGTCGATACGGCGCTCTGTGATCCATGCGTGATGCGGATAGCCACAGTTCGGTCGTCAAAGACGCAGGGGCGGCCGTAAAAATCGGTGCCGGTCTCGATGCCGGGCACCCAGCCGCACGTCGAAAATCGCCCGTCGGCAAGGTGAGTTATCTCGATCCGCATGTCGAACGTGATGTTCAGCCGCGTCTCGCGGGAGGCCACCCACTGTTCTGTCGGCCATAGATAGTGATTGGATGGGCGGGCGCCGTCGGCGCGCTGAATTGGGCCGTCGTATGGCCACGGGTCGCGCCAGGTCTCAACGTGTCCGCATCGATCAGGCATTGTTCGCTTCCTCGGCTTGCATGGGCACCGCCAGGTGCTGGCAGTTGGCCGCGATGATGGCGGCCGCGACTGGCGGGCAGACAGAGTTGCCGCAGCAGCTGATCTGCACGTCCTTGGAAAACGGGCGGAAGGTTGGCTCGTCGCTGTCGAGCCCGTCCCGGACACCCTCGATCACATAGTCAGACGGGAAGCCCTGGGCGTTGAACAACTCGCGCGGGCTGAGCATCCGCATGACCGTGTGCTCATCCGGCTGCACGTGCTGGGCGATTTCTGCAGTCTCGACTGTGTCGCGCTGTGGCATGCCGCGCTGCGGACCCATCGGGGCCTCACTGTCTTCGGCTTCACCGCGCATCCCGGCGACAGCGAGATCGGCCGCGCGATCCGGTTTCTGCGTGAGGCCCATCCTGACCGGTTCATGATCCGCCATTCCGGTCGCACCGGCGTCTGGGCATCGTTCGACATCACCGACCCGGAACCGGAAAAGCGGATAAGTCCGCACTCTTCGCGCGTGACACCGCATGTGAACTCAAAGCCGCCCGGGACTTCTATAGGCGCAATCCCGCGCTCAAGGCCGCAGTATAAACACCAGATGGTCGTTCCTTGGAACCTGTGCGGCGCTGAAACC
Source organism: Rhodovulum viride (assembly GCF_003265965.1). NCBI lineage: Bacteria > Pseudomonadati > Pseudomonadota > Alphaproteobacteria > Rhodobacterales > Paracoccaceae > Rhodovulum > Rhodovulum viride. Next base: position 1,670 of record NZ_MUAV01000040.1, read on the forward strand.
GTACGCCCGCAGATGGCGCACTCGCAGCAGAAGCCTTCGCCATGCTCAAATGCTGTGCGCCCAGAAAAAGCAAAGAACTGCGGCCCAAACGCGGTCATCCTTCGGCCCTCATCGCCTGCCCCGTGGGGCGTTGGGGTTAGCTGGTCTTCGCCGCCAGCAGGGTTTCCAGGTCTTCGATCCGTTGGCGCAGGCGCTTGTTCCGTCTCCAGATTCCGGCCTGCTCGTGAAGGCGGCGATCCCGCTCATCCATGAGCCGCAGAACATGAGCCTCCGCCTCAGCCCGGCCGCGCTCTGCCGCTTCGATCCGGCTCTCCGGCACATTGCGGGTGCATTCGGCCGGGCCGCCTATTGCCGCCCCGCAGCACATCGGGATCAGGATCTCGAGGCCGTCTTCGTCGCGCAGCCAGTGGCAGCGGATGGGCTGGCGGGCGTCATCCACGGGGAGGAATTCCGCGGATGGAATCGCCGCCCGCAGTTGGGCGGGGAGGTCCGTCCTCAACAGGCAATGTGGACCACGCCTGTTCTCGCGTGGTCCACAATCGCGATTTTCATTTAAAATCCGCGCATTAATCTTGGGGTGGTGGGCCGAGAGGGAATCGAACCCCCGCTGTCGATGGGTGTAAACCATCCGCTCTACCCCTGAGCTATCGGCCCTCCGGGCGGAAGGAGCCCGGGCACACTATGTGTGGGATCCGTCTTGACGCCGGTCCATCACAGGTTGCGCCGCGCGGTCTAGCTGGTGACTCGCGACGGCGCAAGCCCGGGCGTGGTCCGCGGTGCTGGCAGCATCCCGTGCGCTGCGCGTGTTCGGGTACGGGTGGGGGCATCCTGACTGGTGCGGGCGGTGGGAATCGAACCCACAATTTCGCAAAGAAAACAGGATTTTAAGTCCCGCGCGTCTACCAGTTTCGCCACGCCCGCATCGCATTGCGCCCATGGTTCTGGCATAGCCTCCGCACGGTGTCCAGCAAGGCGGCGAGGCAAACGCCGGGCAAAGTGTTCCATGCCCTGACCCTTTGCGCTGACCGTCCGGCCACGGCCAGCGAGGGCCTCCGGTCCGGCGATGGCAGCGGGCGTTGCGGTGCGACCGTCGTCCTGCCACCGAAGGCGGCCTGGCTCTTCCGCCGCGCAAGACTGCCGCGAACCGCATTCGATCGCGCGCCGGATCGGGCCGATTTCAGATTGGGACCGGGCCGCGCTCAGTGCTTGCGCTTGGGGGGCGTATTGCCCCCGCTGGAAGTCGGCTTCGGCCCGCCGCGCTTGAACCCGGGGCCCTTGGGCTTCCCGCCTTTTCCTTTTGGTGCCCCCGGCCGTTCGAGTCGCTTCGAGGGGTCGGCCGCATCGGCCCGGCGGCGGTCGGCGGGGGCTGCGTCTGCCTCCGTGCGGCGCTTTCCGTCCCTGGGCCGGTCCTTGGACCAGTCCTTCGAGGCGCTTTTCGGCCCGGTCTTGCGACCCTCCTTCGGCCTGGCTCCCTGCGGTTCGGAGGCATGGCGGGGTTTGCGCGGCCGGTCGCCCTTCGTCGCATCGGCCGCGCTGTCAGCGCCGCGCCGGGGGGCCTTCGACCTTGGCGGCTCTGCCTCGGCCGGTCGGGCGTCGCGTCGCTCCGGGCGGTACCCGAACTTCGGTTCGAATTTGGGCTTGGGACGGGGCGCGGGACGGTCTGCCGTGGCCTCGTCCGCGACGGAGGACGTGGCTGGCACGGTCCCCTCGGCGGGCGCCGGGCGCGCTGGTTCGGGCGCCCGCTCCGTCCTGGCTTGCTCCGTCCCGGCTTGCTCGGTCCTGGGTCTTTCGGCCTTCGGGCGTGCGGGCCGCGGACGCGGGGCGCCGCGGGTGTCCTCGACCGGGCCGTAGAACCGCTTGGCCCGGATGTCGTCTTCCAGAAGCCCCTCGGGGCCGATCCGCTCGACAAAGCCCGACACGGCGGCCTCTGCGATCTCGACGAGCGAGGTCTTGGCCAGAAGCTGGATCCGGCCGATCTGCGAGCGTTCGAGATTTCCGGCCCGGCAGACCAGCGGCAGCAGCCAGCGCGGCTCGGCCCGACGGTCGCGACCGACCGACAGCTCGAACCAGACCGAGGGCCCGAAGGGCGGACGTTCGGGCCGGGCGCCGGGCGCGGCGGGCGCGTTCAGTTCCTCGGGGGCCGAGAGACCCGCACGGTAAAGCCGCAGACAGGCGGCGGCAATCGTCTCGGGGCTGCGGTCAGCAAGCAGGCGGGCGGCGAAGGCGGCCTCGGCCTCTGTCGGTTCGGCGTCCCAGAGCGCATCGGCCAGGAGCCGGGTTTCGTCGAGCGCGAGGATTTCCTCGGGCGTCGGGGCCACGGTCCATTCGGCCTCGATCTTGGCCCATTTCAGTAACAGACGCGCCTTCTTGACCAGCTTGTCCGGCACGATCAGTGCCGAGATCCCCTTGCGCCCGGCCCGCCCGGTGCGGCCCGAGCGGTGCAGCAGCGTCTCGGTATTGGTCGGCAGATCGGCATGGATCACCAGATCGAGATTGGGCAGGTCGATCCCGCGCGCGGCCACATCGGTCGCCACGCAGACCCGCGCCCGGCCATCGCGCATCGCCTGGAGCGCATGGCTGCGCTCGTCCTGGCTGAGCTCGCCCGAGAGGCTGACCGCCGACAGGCCCCGGTTGGCAAAGCGCGCCGCCAGACGGCTGACCGCGGCCCGGGTATTGGCAAAGACGATGGCGGTGGGCGCGTCGTGAAAGCGCAACAGGTTGATGATGGCATGTTCGGCATCGGCCGCCGTCACCTGCACCGCCTTGTAGGCGATGTCGGCATGCTGGCTGCCCCGCGACAGCGTCGTCACCCGGACTGCGTCGCGCTGGTAAAGCTTGGCAAGCTCGGCGATCGCGGGCGGCACCGTCGCCGAGAAAAGCAACGTGCGCCGTTCGGCCCGGGCGGCGCCCAGCATGAATTCCAGATCCTCGCGGAAGCCGAGATCGAGCATCTCGTCGGCTTCGTCCAGCACCACCGCGCGGATATCGGACAGATCGAGCGCGCCGCGGGTGATATGGTCGCGCAGCCGTCCGGGCGTGCCGACGACGATATGGGCGCCCCGATCAAGCGCCCGGCGTTCGTCGCGGGCATCCATGCCGCCGACGCAGGACACGACCTTCGCGCCCGCCCGCGCATAAAGCCAGACCAGTTCGCGCTGGACCTGCAGGGCCAGTTCGCGGGTCGGCGCGATGACCAGGGCCAGCGGGGCGGCCGGCGGCCCCATCCGGTCGTCCTCGCCCATCAGCGTCGGCGCGATGGCCAGCCCGAAGCCCACGGTCTTGCCCGAGCCGGTCTGGGCCGAGACCAGCAGGTCGGTTTCGGCCAGTTCGGGCGCGGTGACGGCCTTCTGCACATCGGTCAGCGTATCGAACCCGCGTTCGGCGAGGGCTTCGGAAAGACTCGGGATCATATGGGGACCATCCGTGGGGCGCCGCGCCAGCATGGCGGGCCAAAAAGGCACCGCTAGGGTATCATGACGCGCATGTCTAGGCGCAAGCGATCCTCGCACGGCGCGCGGGCAAAGTTTCGCGCCCCGGACCCCGGTTACGCATGTCTGCTGGTAAGAATCGGGACGCGGGCAACGGAAAACCGGCTCTGCCGTCTGCTTCCGGAGGGAACTGGTAGCGGAGGAGGGACTCGAACCCCCGACACAAGGATTATGATTCCTCTGCTCTAACCAACTGAGCTACTCCGCCAAGAGTGTGGCGCTGAGTAAGGGACGACCTCGGGGGCGTCAAGCGCAAATTCGCGGGCAAATCGCCGGGGTCCTGCGTCATTCCGACGGTCGCCCCGGCTGTGCCGGAACCCGAAAACGCCGGCCGTTTCAGGGCCGCGGTTACGAACGGCCTGCCCCGCCGTGGCGAGGCGCCGCCCCCGGCTTGCGGCCACCGCATGGCCGACCCGCGCGCCTTCGAACGGCTTTGGGCTCCTGCCCGCGCAGCACTCGCCATGGTCCGGGCCGTGGGCTGCCCCGAAGCTGAGACCGGTTTCGCGCGTTCGCCCAGCGGCTTTGCCCGCGCGGCACGGATGACCGGCACGGGGGAACGATGGAAAGCCGTATCATACAGGATCGGGATCGTTCGGTCCCGGGAGGGACGACAAGCGCCGGATGCCTGCCGCGTCGAGGCAGATCTTCAGGGGCCATGCCGCCCGGGGCCGCCCACCCGTCTTGGCCGTGAATTGCTCCGGCGCCTCGCGAGGTTTAGACCTGTCACTCGTGATCCAAATGACAAGCGCCTTGGCAGCGGGCGTTCCGAGCGGGTTGATCTTCGGAAAGGAGGTTCGGTAAATACCACCATTCAGATCCAGATCACTTATGTGCCGGTCTTGGTCGGGACAATTACCTTATTTCCGATGGTTGGGTCCATGACCACGTGCGGACTTCGCTTTTACCCCGCCTTTCTGGAGGACAACAGGCCCGACTGGATTTTGGCCCGCGCATATCTTCCTGGTATTGTCTTTCCGGCTCTTCTGCTGGTCATTTTCGTTGGCGAGCCCCTTTCGGCGAGCATTCGATCATCACGAGCCCCGAGAAAAAGCGTGCAGAGACGATCCTCCATCACCCGAAATTCCTGCCGGAAGAGAAAAGAACCTTCTTGGACTTCCATCAGTTTTTCAAATAGCCGAAGATCGATGACCATCGGTCGGCCAAGATCAAGGTGTTTCACTCGCCTGACCGCTTCCATGCCGGCGATAACATTTCGGCAAGATTGAACGACCACGATCTCAGAGCCGATCTGCGGATTGCAATGGTTGTCAGACGCGCCGACATCAATGCCTGCCTTTCGTCGAAACATCCGTGGATGCTGATGGCGCGCGAAAGCTTCCAGGGCGATATTCTCTCGTTCCTGTCGTCGAAGGTCTGCCATTCCCTCGCAATCGAGGCGTTTCAGGCCGCAGGGGTCCGCGAGGGCGCGCCGGTGCCCCGATTGCCTGTACGTTCAACCGCTCTCCTCTGCCGCGCGTCGTCGATGGCAAGGTGTGCCTGATTGTGGTTGCCACCGCCGCGCTTCCGGAGGATACGGTCTGGAGCCCTTGGGAAAGGGTGTTCTTCGCGCAGGATCTCATGTTCATGATCCGATCCAGCATGCAGGAGAGGCCGGAGATTTTCGACGGGAGGGAGCCTGGCCATGCCTAATATCCTGATAACCGGTGGGGCCAAGCGGATCGGCGCGGACCTGGCGCGCCGCTTCGCCGAGGCCGGGTTCCAGGTCGCCGTCCATTACGGAACGTCCGAAGGCGAGGCCGAGGCCTTGCGGGACGAGTTGAATGGGTCGCGGCGGATCTGCTCGATACACCGTGCCGACCTGCGGGACCGCGACGAGACGAAGCGCATGTTCGAAGAGGTGCGCGCCACGATCGGCGCGGTCGATCTGTGCATCAACAATGCCTCGATGTTCGTCAATGACGACCTGATGGACTATGAGGACACGCAATTCGACGATCATCTTGCTGTAAACCTCAAGGCGCCCGTCCAATTGGGGGCTCTGATGCGGCGCCAGCCGGAAGAGGCCGAGGATCGGCTGATCCTCAACATGCTCGATAACAAGGTCTTCGCACTGAATCCCGACTTCTTCACCTATAGCCTGAGCAAGACCGCCCTGCTGGCCGCAACGCGGATGATGGCAATGCGTTTTTCGGGGTTTCCCAGGGTCTGCGGGATTGCGCCCAGCATTACCCTGATCAGCGGAAAGCAAAGCGCCGAGAATTTCGAAAAAAGCAGCCGCATCAACTATCTGGGCAGAAGAGTCTTCCCGTCCGACATCGCCGATGCGGCGCTTTTCTTCTGGAAGGTCAAGAGTTGTAACGACCAGATCATCACCATCGATGGCGGGCAATCGATGATGCAACTGTCAAGGGATGTGGCCTTTCTCACGAAGGAAGGGTATTTTGATGAGTAGCTACAGGATCGTCCTCGAGGATCTGGAAATCCGGATGTATCTTGGCATTCACGATTTCGAGAAGACGGCCCCGCAAAGGGTTCTGATCTGTGCAGAGATCGACGTCGATTCCCGGTCATGCGGAAAAGACGATATTTTCGACTACGATCGGGTGGTGGATTTCATCAGAGCGTTCTCGATGCAGTTCATCGAAACGCAGGAAGACCTTGTTGCCCGGATTCACGACCACATCCTCTCGCTGGGGGCACTCTCTGCAACGGTCTATTCCAGAAAGCCGGATGTCTTCAGGGACTGCAAGTCCATCGGCGTTTCATACCGGGGAAACTGACATCCCGTATTCCCGCCGCCTGCGGCGCGGCAATTGACCTGCCCCCCCCACGAGATTCGTCAGCCTGATGGAGAGTCTGCTCAACCGCGAAGGAGCAGACGAATCAGAAAGAGCCGTTTCATCGAGGCGCAGATAATTGGGATGATCAGAGAGCAGTAGGCGGTCATGCCAACAGCTGAGGTGTGCCGCAGGCATGGCCTCAGCCCGGCGACGTTCTGCAAGCTGAAAGCCAAGTATGGTGGTATGGAGGTCTCCGAAGTCGCGAGGCTGAAGGCGTTGGAAGATGAGAACGCCAAGCTCAAGCGCCTGCTGCCCAAGCTGGACGTCGTCACGGTTTATGTACGAGGGCTCGCCTTCGGCGGCGGGCTCCCGGCCAGTATCGATGCGATCGATCTCTATCCAGCGGGACTGGAAGCAAAGGTTATCCCGCGCACCTATTTACGCAGTGATATGAAGGACGTCGTACGGAACCGCCGCCCGCCACGGAAGCGCCGCATCCGAAACCGGGCGGGCCCACCGCGGAACAGGACATGGTTCCATGCAATGGTCCAAATCCCTGGCCCGAGGCGCCGCGCCCGCGCCGGAAACGCACCCGGGATAGAGGAGGCCCGCCTCATCGTACTGCGCTTAGAGGCTCGGGACTTATCTCACGGGTCCGGAGGATAGACATTCTCCAATGTCTATCCAACCTGCCGCGACGGAGGCTGCCATGCAGATCGCCAGATGGGGAAATTCGCTTGCCGTCCGCCTGCCCGCGGATCTGGTGCGGACCCTCGGCCTGCGCGAGGGCGACCGGATCGAGCTGGAGCCCTCGGGCGAGGGTCGGTTTGCGGTCAGCCGCCATCCCCGTGCCGATGAGGTGCTGTCGGGGCTGCGCCGGTTCCGCGGCCGTCTGGCGTCCGAAGACCGGCTGAGCCGCGACGCGGCCAATGGCCGCTGACTTCTTCGACACCAACGTCATCCTCTACCTGCTAGACGACGGGCTCAAGGCCGACCGGGCCGAGGCGCTGCTGGTCCAGGGCGGCACGATCAGCATCCAGGTGCTGAACGAGGCGCTGGTGAACTGCCTCCGCAAGGCCCGGATGAGCCATGACGAAGCGGGCGAATTCCTGTTCGGGATCCGCGATCTCTGCGAGACGGTCGAACTGACCGTCGACACCCATGGTGTCGGCCGCGCGCTGGCCGCCCGCTACAAGCTGTCGGTCTGCGATTCGATGATCGTTGCCGCGGCGCTTCTCAGCGGCTGTACCAGGCTCTGGTCCGAGGACATGCAAGACAGGCTGACCGTCGAGGGGCGGCTGAAGATCGTCAATCCCTTCGCCGACGCCGCCTGAACCGCTGCCTTCGCCCGTTCGGAACCGCCGCGGCCGAGGGCCCGGCCTTGCCTCCCGCAACCCGCGCCACAGGTCCTGGCCCAGACCCGACCCGAAGGAGACAGAGCATGACCCGAACCCTGTTCATCACCGGCGCCTCCAGCGGTATCGGCGCCGCCACCGCCCGCGCCGCCGTCGCCCGTGGCTGGTCGGTGGGGCTGATGGCGCGCTCGGCCGACAAGCTGGACGCGCTGGCAACCGAGCTGGGCGCGGCGGCGCTGGCCCTGCCCGGCGATGCCACCGATCCGGCCGCGCAGGAGGAAGCCGTGGCCCGTACCGTCGAAAACTTCGGCGCACTGCATGCGGCCTTCGCCAATGCCGGGCGCGGCCTCGAACGGCCCGGCACCGAAGCGGGCGATCCCGAGGACTGGCGCGGGATGGTCGATCTAAACGTGATGGGCGTGCTGTTCACCGCCCGTGCCGCCCTTCCGCATCTGCGCCGCACGAAGGGGCATCTGGTGCTGACCGGCTCGGCCGCGGGGCGGACCCATATCAAGGGCTCGATCTATTCCGCGACCAAGTGGTTCGTGCATGGCTATGGCGGCAACATGTCCGAGGAGATGCGCGACTGGGGCGGGCGCTGCACGGTGATCTCGCCCGGGATGGTCGATACGCCGTTCTTCGACAGCCCCAAGCCCGACAAGATCCGGCCCGAGGATGTCGCCGATGCGGTGCTTTATGCGCTGGAACAGAATCCCCGCGCCGAGCTGCGCGAGATCCATATCATGCCGACCGGCTGAGGGGGCGCGCTCAGCCAGCCGCCCGCCTTTCGCGGATCATGATGAAGACGCCGCTGGCGACGATGACCGCCGCCCCCACCGCCGTCGCGCGGTCGGGAACCTCTTGCCAGAACAGCCAGCCGAAACCGGTGGCCCAGAGCAGCGCGGTATAGTCCAGCGGCGCGATCACCACCGCGGGCGCCATCCGGAACGCCTGGGTGATCAGCGTCATACCCAGCGTGCCGAACAGGGCGATGCAGCCGAAGGCCCAGAGATCGCCCGCCGGGACCGGTGTCCAGACGAAACCGACCGCCAGACCGCTCAGGAGCACCGAGCTGCCGACCAGCCAGAGCTGCATCGTCCAGACGCTTTCGCGCGCATCGAGCCAGCGCGCGCTGAGCATCAGCACCGCATAGAACAGCGCCGCCAGCACCGGCAGCACCGAGGCCGGCTGAAACGCCGCCGCCCCCGGACGGACCACGATCAGCACCCCGGCAAAGCCCGCCGCCACCGCCAGCCAGCGCCGCCAGCCCACCGGCTCGCGCAGGACCAGCGCCGACAGAGCGGTGATGAAGATCGGCGCCACGAAGATCAGCCCGGTTGCCTCGGCCAGCCCCAGATAGCGGAAACTGGTGAAGAACAGCAGCGCCGCCGCGATCACCAGCCCGCCCCGCGCCAGATGCGCCAGCGGGCGGCGCGAGACCAGCGCCCGGGGCCCTCCGGTCCCGACCGCGATAGCGGCGGCAAAAGGCAGCGCGATCAGGCTGCGCAGGAACAGGATCTGGACCGGCGAATAGCCCTCGGTCAGCGCCTTGGCGAAGGCGTCGTTGACGCAAAGACAGGCCACGCCCGCGCACATCGCCGCGATCCCCGGCATGGGGTCGCGCGCCGCCACGGTTGCCGCCGTTCCGGTCATTCGTCCGTTCCTTTCACCAGCCCCCCGGCCCGTTTCCGGGGTCCTCCCCAGCGGCGCGACCCTAGCCCGCCCGCGCTTCGCTGTCATGGTCGAAGCCGCCCCCAGCGCTGCCCCGCCCCCGGATATCGGGACAATCGGGGGCGATCCGCCAGGATCGGACCGGAATTGCACGGCAAGCCGCCCGGCCGCATGCGGAAACCCGCCCGCCCGGCAGACACTTGCCCGCGCCCGCAATCGAAGTCATGGCATCCGGGGGCGATATCGCGTAACAGCGGCCCACGTGGGATATCCTGATGAACAGAAATCGCGGCTCCCGGCGACGTGTTTCGTTGTCGCTTCCGATCCTGCGGACCTCGCGGGATCAGCACGATGCCGGCAACCTGACCCTCGGCAGCCTGCTGTCGGGGCTGGGCGAGACCTCGTTCGGCTGGGCGGTGGTGGTGTTCGCGCTCATGACCATGCTGCCGCTGCCGCCCGGATCCTCGCTGGTGACCGCGCTGCCGGTGCTGGTCACCACCGCGCAGATGATGCTGGGCTACCGCCATGTCCGCCTGCCGGGACCGCTGGCGCGGTTACGGCTGGATCACGACAAGCTGCGCCGCACCGTGCTGAGGCTGCGCCCCGTCACCCGGCGGCTGGAGCGGGTTCTGAGGCCGCGCACCCCCGCCCTGTTCCGCCGCCGCAACGAACGCGCGCTGGGAGCGGCGCTGTTCGTGATCGCCTTCACCCTGTTCCTGCCGGTGCCTGGCAGCGGATGGTTCCCGGCGATCTCGCTGTTCGTCGCGGGCGTCGGCATGGTCGAGCATGATGGCCGGGTCACGATCTGGGGACTTGTGATGGGCGCGGCCTCGGTGCTGCTGACCGTCGCCATCGTGGTCTCGCTGGCCGCCAGCGCCGAGGCGGTGATCCCGTAGCTGCCCCCGGCCGGGCAGGGCACCCGATCGGCCCGCCGGTCTTGCCCGCCAGCGATCGGTGGTCTTGGAGCGCGGGTTTCCGCATCGGCTTAAACAGCACCGGAAGCGGCGAGGCATGCACCCTTCCTGCTCGAGCGCCAGCATCAGAACCGGACGTTTGAAAAATCGACGTTCATGTCGCCTTGGCGATCCGGATTTCAGATCGATGCCGTCCCGCCCCGATGATCGTTATCCGAAGGGCGCATCGGCGCGGCCCCGAGGCCGACCACCGCCGATCAGGGTCGAAGGTTCGCGCAGGGAGAAACAGGCCAGGGGGCATTCGGAGAGGACCTTGCCGACGAAAGCCGGCCTGATCCCCTTCGCCTGAGCAGGACGACCGGCTCATGGGACTTGCCCGGAACAAAGCGGTCGTTCATGCAAAACGCAGCGACGGTCGGGAATGCGCCCATTGGCCGCAAGGCGGCCATCTTGCTGGCCTGGACACGCGAAGAAGTCCGGTCGCACAGTTCACCTGCCATTTTCGCCCGGCGCCACCAGCGACGACAAGATCATGTCTTCGCTTGAAGGCCTGATGGCGGAAGACCTCGTCGTCACCGAAAAGATGGACGGCGAGAATACGACCCTTCACGCCGGCGGTTCCCATGCGCGCAGGCCGCACCGACCTTGTTCCATTAGGATTTGTCGTCCTTTTGCGTGACGTGCCAGGCGAGGAAGTCGGGCGCTCGGGGCGAGGTTTTCTGTTGTTTGTTGAGGGTATCAGCCATTTTGCTTCTCCTTTGGTTTGGGGTTGGCTCGTTCATGCCATTCCGCAAGACCGGACGGAAAAGGGCGGCTGTCATGTCCAACACGGCGCGTCGTAGCGCAGCGAAGACAGTGTGGTGCGGGCAGGATATTGACGGGCGACCGCGTTCGGTCAGGAATTCAGGCGATGTACGGGCAAAGCCCACCCAAGGGCGATGGCAAGCTCCGGCTCCCGCAACGAATGGCGGAAACCGCTGACCCTGCGCTCACTGTCCTGTTCTCGACGGTATTGCCGATCACGCATTCAGGGGGCTTCTGAGACATTCAGGTCTGGCACATGCGGCCTGAGAGGGCGGGACAAGGGCAGGCCTGCTTCACATATGTTGCGCCCGAAGGTGTCCCCATCACGCCGATGATGCCGGTCGTCCTGTTCAACGAAGTCCCGAATGGTTCGGGCTCGACAATGCCAAGAACAGGAGGATCACGATGATCGCATTTTTCACCATATACGAGCTGGAGCAGCTTGCCGACGACCAACTGGATGAGCTTTACGCCGTGCTTGAACGCCTGCTGATGGCCACGGCCACCGGCACAGCCGAGCGCCGCAACATCCTGGCGTCCCTCGAAAACACCACCCGCGTGCGCAATCGCCGTTGCGCCACCCCCGCCCAGTCTCTCTGACGGGGCCTTCCCTCGCTGGGATATGATGCAGAGGCCATAAAGGCGATCTATGATACATAGATCATAATGATGGCTTATGATTTTCTCGTCATATTGACAAAATATGATTTTTGCGTCATACTTATAGAAAGAGATAAGATATGAAGCAGTTAGCGCGCACCCCCAGAGATATCGGCCACGCCATCCGTGAAGCACGGAAGGCCAAGGGCTTCACACAGAAAGACCTCGCAGCCAGAAGCGGGGTCTGGCAGGAGACCATCTCCAAGATCGAGAATGGCGTCGCCAGTACCAAGCTGGAAACGCTCTTCGACCTGTTCGCTGCGCTCGACCTTGAAATCCAGGTGCAACCAAGAAGCAAGGGGTCGCAAAACGGCCTAGAGGACATCTTCTAGATGGGTCGCCGCCGCAGCTTCACACCGTTGAACGTCTTCCTGAACACGCCGCTTGTCGGACAACTCCTGCGCGAGAAGTCGGGTGCGATCAGCTTTGTCTATGACCGCTCGTGGCTGGACTGGGAACATCGGATGCCGATCTCGCTCTCTCTGCCCTTACGGGAAGGCCGCTTTTCCGGAGGAAATCACGACATCCGTTCAGACTGCGATTTCCAAACGGCTAGAACAACTTACCGACAAATGCTGACATGATGGCTTGGAGCGCACTGCGCTCCGCAGCCGAAGCGGCCAGCCAACCGGCCAAAGTCACTCAGCAACTTCGCGCAACAAACTGATAATCATAGAAATTCGCTGCCCCGGAAAACGGCCAAGCATCGGCGCAGGCCACAAAAAAGCCTTTCCCCTTCAAACCCGCAGGGAGGTGCGTCCGCCTCCGGCGGATGCTAATTTTCTCTGGCCAGGGAAAAGGCTGCCGCTTACGCGGCAACCCATTGTTTGCTGTCATCCTCGTCGAAGACGGGTTGCAGCCCGTGCAGATAGTCGGCGGCACGCTGGGCATGGGCAGCAGCAGAGAAGATCGCCCGCTTGTCATTTTTCAAAACCTTCAGCCAGCTTTGAATATAGGCGGCATGGTCTTAGCCCGGCTCGGAGGTCAAGGCAAGGTCAGCGCAGAGAAAAGCCGCGCCCAGCTCGGCGTCCAGTTCCTCGCGGGCAGGAAAAACACGGCTAGACGGCGCCATCGACTCAGCGAAGATCAGGCCACAGGTGCGTGACGTATTCGATCTTTGAGTGGTCACAGGGTATGGCACTGGAAGCAACGCTCATTGCAGGCGTCGATTCACGAAGCGATATGCAGGACTTCGGCGCTTCTTGCTTCCACGGTGCTTCCAGGGGCGGTGGAAACGCAACGGCGGCCCCGAAGTGCGGCGTGCAATGGTTTGTAAACGCTAAGGAATTTGGTTGCGGGGGTAGGATTTGAACCTACGACCTTCAGGTTATGAGCCTGACGAGC
>NZ_MUAV01000041.1:0-13900 GCF_003265965.1 Rhodovulum viride
AAGATTAGCCGAAAACTCCAGCTTCAAACGGTCCAGTTTTCAGGGAACAGAGCACATGCATTATCCCGATGGCGTCACCGGCCCGTCATCGTGAGGCAGCCGGAAAAATCCAACTTCCGGCGGTCCAAGGTTGGGGAGCAGGGCACAACCCCAAGGACTCTCGTTATGAACTAGGGACGACCGGGGGGCAGGTCAGCTCCGCAGGCTTGCCGTTGATGAAGACGGTGCCAAAGCCACCCGACAGCGCGCGCCCGTGCGGCAGTTGCGGACAGACTCCGCAGGCATGCGGCGCATAGGCATCCCCCCTGTCGCACCGCGCCGATGCCGTTCACGCAAACATCGCCAGAAGCTTCGATGGAGAGCGTAGGGTGAAAGTGGCAGGCGTGGCCGGAGCCGGCGTCTCCAAGACGGATCACTGCAGGCATGTCGCTTGCTTCATGGTTATTTCCTCTCGGCGTCCTTCGCGAGCAATGGCCTGCAGTCGGATCTCGGCACCGAAATGATCATGGTGTTCAAGTACGAACACCCCTGTTTCCGGATCCAGCTTGCGGGTCGGAACATGGACTAGAGAGACGGTGTTTTCGCCTTTCTTAACTAGATCGTTGACCGGCAGTGAGCTGCTGCAGAGCCCAGTGGAGCCTCTGCTCCAGAGATCAACTCCGTTCAGGCGCAATACCCAGGACGCACCCTGTACGTCGAAGTCGAGATAGTGCTGACGGTTCGGGATATCGGCCATAGCCGCGCCTCCGGTCATGAATAAAGCTAGGATCAGAACAAGATGACGCGGCAGATCAATACGCCACCCACTTGGCGGGAACAGGGTCACAAAGAGTGTGGCCATCCTTTCCTCCTTCGGCCGGTTGCATGCCCTGTCGTGTGGCATACTGCTCATTCACTTTTTAGGTTGAGAACCTCGATACATCGATGCGTTTCGTAGATGATCAACCGAGCACCCTTCCGATGGGCCTGACGTGATGCGGAAGAATTCCGGGAAGTCTGGCATCCAGCCCCGCAGCAGAAACCGCCGCGCTGCCTCAGGGACGATCCCCTCCATCTTTCACTCCATGCCTTTGGTCCCGAGGCCGCAATCCGCCTCAGTTCCTGACGATATCGCCCAGATGCCAGCTGCCTTCGGCATCCCGGAAGAAAACAAGCGAACTGCGCATGTCGTTGCGGTTCTGTTCCGGCGGGAAGCGCCATCGCAGAGGGTCCGGACGGATCCGGACCAGCCGGTGATCGGCCATGAATTCGAGACTGTCACCCAGAGGATCATCGGAGATCCCGAGAGGCGCGAGGGTCGAACCATCGCCGGGATTGCGGCTGAACCTCCGTAAACCGTCCTTTCCGCCGATATAGTCTTCCGCGGATTTGCCACCGGCAAGGGTGGCCCCCGCCCGTGCCCATAGCGGACGGGCCAGTTCCAGTATTTCGTCTCCACGGCCCTGCTCGACGAGCTTGTAGAAATCCTGATAGGCGCGGCGCAGGCCCGCACGCATTTCGCGGGTGTCCTGCAGCGGAACGGCTTTGTCTTCCCAGAAGAAGTCGCCCGGCAGGTCGTCATCAACCGTGAACCGCGCAGTCAGGGTCTCGGCGCGATCGGACTGCCCACTTCCGAGGACCAGGATGGCGCCATCTTCAATAGGGGAAAACGTTCCGCGCAGATCGCCCTCTGTCTTCAGGTGCGCGGTTTCGGTAACGAACTCGCCTCCGACCAAAGGCTGCGGCAGGCGTTTCAGCGGCCCTCCATCGACCTCGTAGCGAACCGAAAGCAGATGGATTTCCTCTCGGCTTCCGTCGCGAGCAATGGCCTGCAGTCGGATCTCGGCTCCGAAATGATCATGGTGTTCAAGTACGAACGCCCCTGTTTCCGGATCCAGCTTGCGGGTCGGAACATGGACTAGAGAGACGGTGTTTTCGCCTTTCTTAACTAGATCGTTGACCGGCAGTGAGCTGCTGCAGAGCCCAGTGGAGCCTCTGCTCCAGAGATCAACTCCGTTCAGGCGCAATACCCAGGACGCACCCTGTACGTCGAAGTCGAGATAGTGCTGACGGTTCGGGATATCGGCCATAGCCGCGCCTCCGGTCATGAATAAAGCTAGGATCAGAACAAGATGACGCGGCAGATCAATACGCCACCCACTTGGCGGGAACAGGGTCCCAAAGAGTATAGCCATTCTTTCCTCCTTCGGCCGGTTGCATGCCCTGTCGTGTGGCATACTGCTCATTCGCCCGCGTGATGTTCTCTTGAACTGATTCAAACACGTCATCTGCATGCAAATCCCTTGTAGCTTTACCGCCGAAACTAGCCCCTTCGCTCTCGGCATGCCTCACGTCGTCCCCGCTATCCCCAATAATCTTGGTTTCCACATAGGCTTCCCCGCTGACCGTCAGGCCCTCGAATTCATGGTTGCGCTCGCGTTTGCCATCGCGGATGCGGGCAGCCCAGGTCCAGGAGGTGTGGATCGTACCGCGCACGCCGGCCTTGGCAGCAAGGACCCAGACCTTGCCCTCGATATGCAGCTTGATTTCGGCCTTGCCGCCGATCTTGACCTCTCCGGACAGGGTCTGCGAGCTGGCAAGGTCGAGCTCTGCCTCCACATCGGGATCGGCGGGGATGGTGATCCCGGAGGTGCCGTTGATGGCAAAGCCGACCTGCCCGTTCGAGCTCAGCTCCAGAAAGGCTTCGACGGTTCCGTTGACGACCTTGCCATCGGCGATCTTGACGCGGGTCTCTTTCAGCAGCTTCGCCGAGGCCGGGGTCAGCACGCATGTCGCCACCATGTCGAGGATATCGAGCCGGCCCGTCACTCCGATCCCCAGGGTCGTGTGCGCCCCGCCCAGCTTCAGCAGCAGATCCGGCGAACCGGATTTCGGTACGAGATCCAGACCGGTGACGCCGAACTCCAGCTTCTGGCTGAACTCGATGGCCGAGGTGAATCTCGCGGCCGCCCGGGCCCTCTCGAGCGGCGTCTTGGTGGACTTGTCAGAGGAGTCGGCTCCCTCCTCCATGTACCGATTGATCTTCCCGAACATGTCCTGCATCAGGCCGATCACACCGCCATTCTCTTCCTTCTCGCCGGGCGGCGAAACCTTGCTGCTCTCACCGCCAGTGGCGGAGGGATTGCCGCCCGAACGCTTCGCGGTCTCTTTCACCGTGATCGCGGTGGTCCCGTAGCGGCCTGTCATGGAGCCCGATATCCCGGCATCCGCAAAGATGCCCGTCAGCGCCAGAGTGACGTGCAGGAAAACCTCGACAGAGCCTTCCAGCGCGACCTTGGGCACCGGGATCACCTTGAGGGGTGTTCCCATGTCGAGACCCGTTCCGATGCATTGTTTCGGTTCGAAACTGGCCCCGTCGCGACTGTCGCGCAGGTTCTGCAGCGCCATGATCGCGTCGAAAGCATAAAGCGCTGCGACAACTTCTTTCGGGACATAGCCCTGGAAGGCCAGCCCGGCCATAGGGGTCTGACGGAGCCCCACGGCGGCCTCGCCAGATGTCTCGCGCTGGCGCCTTCGGAAGTCGTTGGCGTTGATCCCGATCGCGGGCCTGTCCGGCCAGCCCTGCGGACAGGCCTCCCGCCCCGACCAGTCGACCCTGACCTTCCCGCTGAGGTGGCGGCCCTCCATGCTGTCGGCAACGACAAGCATCCGCCTCGGCCCGTCCTTCCCGACGGGCCAGAGCAGTTGTCGCGACCCGTCTGCCGCGTCCGTTATCGAACCGGCGGTGATGCAGCAGGGCTTGGTGGTCTCGCAATCGGGACAGGCGACGGCGAATTCCGGGTCGATGACGCCATCGGCATCGGCATCGGCATCGGCGGGGATCGGCGTCTCGGTCAGGGGCTGACCGCCGTTTCGCAGGTAGTCGGCATAGTGGTTCGCCACAGTTATGTCCTCGACGACCGGATCGCCGTCGCGAAGCGAGGCAATGGTCTGATAAGGCGAACTGAAATTTTCGGGCTTGAAACGCGCCAGATAGATCAGGTCATCGGCGGACGGGGCGTAGGTCACGGGCGGCTTCCCTCCTGTATTGGCCGGACGACGGCTGTTCCGGGTGCGGACAGGCCGCCGGTCCAGGCCGCCCGCATCACCGGCATCCGCTTGCGAAGATCCTCTTCGCGCAGCCAGTGCGCCCGGTCGCTGTCGCGCAGGATCCCGGCCGTCCGGCGATCGCGCTCGAAGATATCCGGGCCGAATTCGCAGATGTAGCGGGCAAGCAGGAAGACCTGTCCCTGTGTCGACAGACCGTGGCGCCTTCCTGTCTTCTGGGCCAAAGTAACGGCGTCGATCAGTCCTTCGCCATCAACACGACCGTAAAGCCCCGCCAGCCGGGCCGCCATCCGGCGCCGGGCCCGAGCGGCATGAAGTGTCTCGAAACGACCGAACTCGGCCTGCGAGACGCGGAAGCTTTCCGGCCGGCGCGTTCGCCCCCGCGCTTCGGGGTCCGGCGCGGGGGTCACGATCCGCAGATAGCGATCGCTGAACCGGGCGGGCGGAGCCAGGAAATCGTCCCGGTCGATCCCGTCGACCGGCGACAGCTCCGGACCGGCGGGCAGGATAACCTCGCTGCAGCAGGCCATCAGCCGTCGGTAATGTCCGGGATCCAGCGCCATGCTCATGTCCAGGGCGACCCTCGGGTCGTAAAAGCGGAAATAGACCGGCGAGTGGTCGTTGGCGGGCGTCCAAAGCATGGTAAAGCGGCGCAGATGCGCGCGCAGCTCGTCCAGATCGCGATCCGAGCGCAACCAGATACCCCAGTTGCTGTGCGGGGGCATCGCACGCAGACAGTCCCAGAAAGCCGAACCCGGGACGCAACGCAGAAGCCAAGGGGCAATTGCCCGGCGGGCGGGATCCGGAGAAGCATAGAGGCAGCGGCTCTCGACCTCTCCCGCCCCAGTCCATTTTGCCAGATCGGGCATGGCGATTCCATCGGCCAGGGCCCAGAGTTGTCCGTTCGGGTCATCCAGAAGACAATCCGGACCGGATTCTGTGACAGTCGGCCTTGCGAGCCCCGTTTCGGGCACCGGATCGCCATCGGGGACACCCACGCCGAAAGCTATCGGGGATTTCCGCGAAAGGCCGCCGATGATGCGCAACTGCTCCGGCGTGACCTCGGCATCGGTGAGTTTCCGGAAGGGACCGTCAAGCCAGTTCCCGCGCCCTGAGGCGCCGGTGTGGCAGAGCAAAAACCGCCGTGCCTCATCCGCGCTGGAGGCAAGGGCGAGGACTTCCATTTTCAACGGCTGGCTGCCCTCGATCCGGCGCAGGGTTGCCCGCCAATAATCCATTTGCATAAGACACTCGTCAATTGCACACGGAACCACTCAAAGCGCGCGCCGGGACGGCTCCAGTCAATCAAAAGGTTAGTTCGACACTATTCACCTGCGCTCAGCGGGCAACCCGGTTTCCCGAAAACGGCGAAAACCTGCCGGCGTTCGATGCCGCACGCGCGAGAAGGCTCTGGCATCGATCCGGAGCGACCAGCCGTCCCGTCATGCACCGCCCCGGGCTCGCAGGCTTCACCGGAACAGGCTGAACAGTCTGCAGGCGTCGGCGGAGCAAGCGGCGCAGTCGTTCACTCCGACCAGCGTATCGCAACAGCCATAAGCCAGATCGCAGGCGCCCTTTCCGCGACGCTTTTTCGAGTTACCGGCGGCCTCCTGGCATGCCGCGAAACGGGCAGCGATGGCCGGCATGGCGCGCAGCACGCCGGTTTCGGCAATGCGTTGCCTGACGAAGCCCGAACAACCGGTGCCGCCATGAACCGCCCGATAGGTGCAAATAAGCCCTTTGCGGGGGGAGATCCGGCGCTGATAGAAATCTATGGTCCATAACGACATGGCCGATAACATGTGGATCTTCTTCCGGTGATGCCGTTCTTCTTGGCAGTTTCAGTTGCAGGGCCGCGCTCTTTCCGCTGATGAAGATTCTGCCGGAAGCAGATCGTGATCGGCTCGGCGTGCAACTGGACCTGAGAAGGCGACGCGGCCTGTCCCTAGGTGTTCAGTCCCGGCATCTGCTGGCCACGTCTGCCAACGAGAGAGAAATGCGCGACGTGCTTGGCCGCGCGCGCTCATGCGCCGACACGCCATCGCGCCCGGCCTCGGACGGGCACGGATCAACGACACCGCGTTTCCCGCCCGAGGCTCGGAGCATCGCCTGTCCAGCTGCGAAATGCGCGCCAGAAGCTCGTGCCGTCGGAGTAACCGAGAGCCGTCGCCACGGCCTCGACGCTCATGCCCTTTTCGGCAAGCAGGCTCCGGGCACGCCTCTGCCGGTGCCGACGCAGGAGCGCGCTCAGACTTTGCCCTTCTTCCGCAAGCCGCCGCTGCAGGCTGCGCGGGGGCATCCGGAGCGCTGCCGCAATCGTGCGCAGATCGACCGGCCGCACCCCGAGATAGAGATCGATCAGCGCCTCGACCTGGTCGACAGTACTTTCGGAACGATTGGCACCGGCTGTCAGATCCTGCAGATGCCGCTCGATCAGCGCGATCATGTCGGGATCTTCCGTGCGATGCACCCGTTCGGCCGCAGCGGCGGAAAAGACGATCGCATTGGTGGGATGGGCATAGACCACCGGGGCACGGAAGAGCGCCTCGAGCCGGGTCTTCTCGGGGATCGGCGGATGGTTGAGGCGGATCTCGGACGGCCGCCAGCGCGGATCGAAGGCGCCGCGGATCAGCCGGCAGATGCCCGCGAGGCTGAATTCGGTATCCTGACGCGACGGCGCCAGGACCGGCGCGGTGATCCGGTATGTGAAGACGAGGTTGCCATCCTCGCTCTCGAGGCTCGATCGGGTGCCGCTTTGCAGCGCCCCCGACCAGCGCGCGAAAGCCGAAAGCGCACCGCGGATCGTGCCTGCCTGCACCGCGCGAAGCCCGATCGGCGCGAGATTGCCCGGCCGGAGCGAAAAGCCCAGCCGGGCGCCGAACAGCGGGTCGCCCGCGAGATCCGCCGCGGCCTCGATGATTGAGAGATAGCTTTGCAGGCGAATCGCCGCATAAGGGTCGGCCAGGATCTCTGGAGACAGTTTTTCGCGCGCAAGCAGAACTTCCAAACTGCCCGGATCGTCAGCAAAGTATTCCAGAATTGGCCCAAAAATAAGGGCCCTGACAGACAGCATTCCGGGCAGGGGGGTGCTCATCGGGGACATATTTCCGCAATTGCGGCCAATGCGGCGGCTTTGGCGCAAACTATCGGATTTTTGGCGCGGATTGCAATGGCGGCTGCTGTCCGGCGACTTGCAGACCGATCCTAAGAACATAGCAACAGGGATCGGTAGAATGGACAAAGGACAGGGCGCGAACCGCCTTCAGGCCAATTCGATAGGGCTTGCGCATATCGTTTTCTTCGTCGTCGCGGCGGCCGCGCCGATGACCGCCGTCGTCGGCGCAACCCCGCCCGCCTTCGCCTTCGGCAATGGCGCGGGCGTCCCCGGCGCCTTCATCCTGGCGGGCATTCTCTACCTGATCTTCTCGGCCGGTTTCACAGCGATGACCCGGCATGTGCCCCGCGCAGGCGCGTTCTACACCTATATCACGCGCGGCCTCGGTTCGCCTGCGGGGCTGGGCGGGGCGCTGACGGCCCTTCTGGCCTATTTCGCCATCCAGATCGCCGTTTTCGCGCTCTTCGCGGTCTTCGTCTCGGGCTTTGCCTCCTCCCTCGGTCTCGATCTGCCCTGGTGGGTCTGGGCCTTCGCCGGGCTCGCCGCGGTGGTGCTTCTGGGACGGCGGCACATCTCGGTTTCGGGGCATATCCTCGGCGTGTGCATGATCGCCGAACTCGTGATCCTGTTGGTCCTCGACATCGCCATCCTGGCACATGGGGGCGGCCCGGACGGGATCTCGGCCGCGGGGTTCCGGCCTTCGGACGTGCTGGTGCCGGGGCTGGGCGTGACGATGGTCTTCGTGCTCGGGTCCTATGTCGGCTTCGAGGCCACCGCGATCTTCGGCGAGGAAGCCTCGAATCCCGACCGCACCATTCCGCGGGCGACCTATACGGCCGTGATCCTGATCACCGCCTTCTATGCCTTCTCGACCTGGTCGATCGTGCAGTTCTACGGCCCGGAAAACGCGCAGGCTGCGGCCGCCGCTTCGCTCGAAGGCTTCTACTTCAACGCGATGGAGGCGCTTCTGGGCGGCTGGGTCGTGAAGCTTGCCTACATACTGCTCATCACCAGCCTCTTTGCCTGCCTGCTGTCCTTCCACAACACGCTCAACCGCTATCTCTATGCGCTGGGGCATGAGGGGCTGATCTGGGCCCATGTGGCGAAAGTCCACGAGGATCATGGCTCGCCCCATGTGGCGGGACTTGTCCAGGCGGCGCTGGTCGTCTCGATCCTCGGTCTCTTCGCGCTCTTCGGAGCCGATCCCTACGGCGTCGTCTTCTCGTGGATGTCAGCGCTTGCGGTCCTGTCCATCGTTGCGGTGCAGGCCATGGTCTCGGCCGCCGTGATCGCCTTCTTCCGGCGCGACAGCTTCGGCCGCTCGCCGCTGGTCACCCTGGTCGCCCCTGCGCTGACCACGGCCGGACTGGCCGCTGCCTTCTGCCTCGTCTGGTCGAACCTGCCGATGCTGACGGGCTCGGAAAACCCGGCCGTGCGGGCCTTCCCCGTGATCGTTCTTGGCACCGCCGCGTCGGGCTGGCTCCTGGCGCTTCGGATCAAGCGCGCGCAACCCGAGCTCTATGCCCGCCTGGGCCAAGCCTTCGACTGACCCCTTTCCTTATAAAAACAGAAAGATACCAACATGAACGCCGCAACGCGTATCGACTTCCTTTACCTGTCCGAACCCGACATGATCAAGGCGGGCGTCACCGACATGGCCGCATGCGTCGACTGCATGGAGGAGATGTTCGGCTTGCTGCATGCCGGCGATTACCGGATGGCCGGGGCGAACAACGACAGCCACGGCGCGATGGTGATGTTCCCTGCGGAAAGCCCGTTTCCCACGATGCCCAAGCCCACCGCCGACCGCCGCTTCATGGCGATGCCGGCCTATCTCGGCGGCCGCTTCTGCACCACGGGCGTCAAGTGGTACGGCTCGAACGTCGCGAACCGCGAGAAGGGCCTGCCGCGCTCGATCCTGATGTTCACGCTCAACGACACCGAAACCGGGGCGCCTCTGGCGCATATGTCGGCAAACCTCCTGTCCGCCTACCGCACCGGCGCGGTGCCGGGGGTGGGCGCCCGGCATCTGGCGCGGAATGACGCGAAGATTGCGGGCATCCTCGGGCCGGGGGTGATGGCGAAGACGACGCTTTCGGCCTTCATGGCCGCCTGTCCGGGGATCGACACGCTGAAGGTCAAGGGGCGCGGCGAAAAGAGCCTGAACGACTTCCTCGCATGGGTGGCCGGCGCTTTCCCGCAGATCACCTCGGTCATCGTCGTGGAGAGCATCGAGGAGGTGGTGCGCGGCTCGGACCTGGTAAGCTACTGCAATTCCGGCGAAACCGGGGACCCGTCCACCTATCCGATCGTCAGGCGGGACTGGGTGAAACCCGGCGCCTTCCTGGCGATGCCCGCCGTCTGCAACATCGACGAGGGCATGCAGGCTCCGGACATCCGCAAGGTGCTCGACAATACCGGGCTTTACGAGGCGTGGTACGAGGAAGTGCCGAAGCCCGCCCATGCCACCATCCCGGTCATCGGCGTGAAATTCATGGACATGATCGCCGAGGGGAAGATGGCCCGGAGCGATCTCGAGGATCTGGGCGCGATCGTCGCGGGCGATGCTCCCGGCCGCAGGACCGATGACGAGATCGTCATCATGTCGGTGGGCGGCATGCCCGTCGAGGATGTGGCCTGGGGCACCGTGGTTTACCGCAACGCGGTCGAACGCGGCATCGGCGTAAAGCTCAACCTTTGGGAAGAACCGGTCCTGCGCTGATATTTTCCGGGGGGCCGCCGCCCCCCATTTGACCCGATGGAATGCAAATGACACAGATCCTGAAACTGAAATCCGGCAATGCGCTGGAAGAGAAGAGCAGCTATTCCCGCCTCGTCGCGGCGGGCGACTGGATCTTCGTCTCGAACACCGCCGGGCGGAACCCCGAGACGAAGCTGATCCCCGAAGACGTGGCCGGGCAGACCCGCCAGGTCTTTGCCAATATCTCCCGCGCGCTCGCAGGCGCTGGCGCCTGCCTTGGTGATACCGTCTCGGCACGGGTCTTCATCCAGGAACCGGCCGACACGCCCGCCGTGATGGAGATCTTCGCCGAGATGTTCCGCGGCATCGATCCCGCGCTGACCGTCACCTGCCCGCCGCTCGGCTCGACCGCCTACAAGGTCGAGATCGAGGTGACCGCCTTCCGCGGCGCCTCGAACGGGGCGCAGAAGATCACGCTGGAGGGCTGAGGGATGGAACCGCTTGCAGATCTTCCCGTCTCCACCCTCGACATTCCGGCGAAAACCACGGTGGTGGTGATCGGTGCGGGGATCGCCGGGCTCTCGGCCGCGCTGACGCTCATCGAGCGGGGCATTCCCGTCTGCGTGCTGGACAAGGGCCGGATAGGGGCCGAGCAATCGGGCCGCAACCTCGGCTGGGTGCGCAAGACCTCGCGCGCGCCGGCCGATGTGCCGCTCGCGCAGGCCGCCGACCGGCTTTGGGCCGCGATGCCCGCGCGGATCGGGTCGGATTGCGGTTACCGGCAGGCGGGGATCCTGTTCGTCACCCGGTCCCGGAAACAGATGGCGGTCTACGAGGACTGGCTGAAGGCCGTCGCGCCCCTCGATCTGGGTGCAAGGGCGCTGTCTCCGTCAGAGATCGACCACCTCGTGCCGGGCGGTACGGGCGGCTGGATCGGCGGCCTGCACACGGCCTCGGACGGCCGCGCGGAACCGTCGATGGCCTGTGCCGCACTGGCCCGGGCGGTGCTTGCCAAGGGCGGTCAGATCGTCGAGCACTGCTCTGTCCGCACGCTGTCGACCGCGGCCGGAAAGGTCTCGGGCGTCGTCACCGAACGCGGCGAGATCGCCTGCGATCAGGTGATCCTGGCTGCGGGGCTCTGGTCGCGGCGCTTTCTGGGCAACCTCGGCGTCTTCCTTCCGGCGCTGCCGCTCATCTGCTCGGTCCTGCGCACCGCGCCGATGGAGGGGCCCTGCGAGACAGCCGTGGGCGGCCCGGACTTCTCCTTCCGCAAGCGGCTGGACGGCGGCTTTACCATCACCCAGCGGGGTCGGCTCGATGCGCCGCTCACGCCCGACCATCTGCGGCTCGGCCTGCGCTACCTGCCTGTCCTACGGACGCAGAAGGGGGCGGTTCAGACGGGGCTCGGGCGGCATTTCCTGAACGAGCTGCTTTCGGAAACGCGCTGGCGGGACGGCCGGATCACTCCCTTCGAGCGGTGCCGGATCATGGATCCGCCGGTCAATGCCGGGCTCAACGCCGAGGCCCTTGCCGCGCTGCGCAAGGCCTGGCCGGTCTTCGAGAAGGCGCGCACCGCTGCGGCCTGGGCGGGCATGATCGACGTCACCCCCGACAGCGATCCGGTGATCGACAGCGTGGCCCGGCTGCCCGGTCTGACGGTCGCCACCGGCTTTTCCGGCCATGGTTTCGGCACGGGTCCAGCGGCGGGACAACTGGCCGCCGATCTGGCAACCGGCGCCGTGCCGCTCGTCGATCCCGCCCCCTACCGGTTCTCGCGGTTCTGAGAGCAGGTCCCCAGACGCCGCCGCAGCGGATGGCTCAGGTCCCGCTGTGGCGGGGGTTCTGGCCCGGGCAGAGGGGGCGCGGACCCTGCCCGCAAGGTGTACATGGCCGCGTGTAACCTGCG
This sequence comes from Rhodovulum viride, assembly GCF_003265965.1. Classification (NCBI taxonomy): domain Bacteria; kingdom Pseudomonadati; phylum Pseudomonadota; class Alphaproteobacteria; order Rhodobacterales; family Paracoccaceae; genus Rhodovulum; species Rhodovulum viride. The sequence goes on from NZ_MUAV01000041.1 coordinate 11,770, forward strand.
GCCGAGCCGCCGCCAGAGTGGGGCCTCGCCACCGCTCCGGGGAAGTCCAGGCGAGGCCTTGCGAATACCTCGAGCGGCAGCTTGCCGCCCGGTGTCGATTTTCTGGAAAAAGGAGTCAGACGGCGCAGCTGAGTTCCGGTAAATTGCGGCGGTTGCGTACCCCTGCAACCAAATTCCTTAGCGTTTACAAACCATTGCACGCCGCACTTCGGGGCCGCCGTTGCGTTTCCACCGCCCCTGGAAGCACCGTGGAAGCAAGAAGCGCCGAAGTCCTGCATATCGCTTCGTGAATCGACGCCTGCAATGAGCGTTGCTTCTGACCTGCTCGATCATTGTCCTTACGTCGATGGACGATCAGACTGTTCCCTTGCAGAGGGAGAGAATGCCGCTCAGTTGCAAGCGTTACAACTGCCCCCCATTTTGATCTCTATTCTGAGCAAGGAAATGCCTCTATATTGGCGCCTAGCGCCAATATAGAGGCATTATACGTGGGCTCTTTCCGCCCAGAATCGACCTTCAGCCTAAGGTCAGGATGCTGCAGCGGGAGCCGCCGAACCCGTCCTTCGCCGCGCTACCCTCCACCGCGACCGTCAGAGGTCGGCTCAGCGGACAAGGGGGGAGTACGCCGCGATTGACCGAACGTCGGCTGTCGGCGTTTCGCGACGAACAAGCACCCTGCATTGGGCGGAGATCAGACCGAAACACATAAGCAGCAGTGAAGTCGCAGCTCTTTGCCAAAGCAGCTAACCGCTACCAGTACAGTAGTGGGGGCCCACTGACCTTCCCCCCGGAAACCGGGCCATTGCGAACTGGAATTTTCCACCTTTGACTGGACGAAGGAGGAAGACCCATGAAGCGGAAACGGTTCTCTGAGGAGAAGATCATCGGCGTGCTGAGGGAGCATGAGGCCGGGGCGAAGGTGGACGACATCTGCCGTCGGTACGGCATCAGTTCGGCGACGTTCTACAATGAGCCATTGCTGCGCCATTGGTCCAAGCACAATGGCGAATGCTCAAGAAGTACGGCGGTATGGATGCGTCCGAAGCTAAGCGGCTGCGCGAGCTCGAAGCCGAGAACGCCAAGCTCAAGCGGAATGAGCCATTGTCCGCCATTGGTCCGAGGACAATGGCGAATGCAGATCAGATGCTGGACATGACCGCGATGAAGGAGCTTCTGGCAAAAAACTGGTGAGGGTGAGCCATCGCGTCGCCATGCGTTCGAGACCGATGGCGAACGGCGAAGCGCAAAGCCGTGGGCTTTCTGATCACCGAGATGGGCCTCAGCGAACGGCGCGCCTGTCGGATCGTCGGCCTGGCACGATCGGTCCAGCAATACCGATCTGTGCCGAAGGACGACGCGGCGGTGGTCGAGCGCATGAAGGCGCTGGCGTCGGAGAAACCGCCGATACGGCTATCTGCGGCTGCACGCCATGCTGCGGCGCGAGGGCCTGGTAATGAACCATAAGCGGACCTACCGGCTTTACACCGACCAGGGTCTGCAAGTGAGAACGCGGAAGCGAAGGAAGCTGCCCCGGCGCGACCGGGTTGCCCCGCAGGTGCTGGAACGGCCGATGCAGCGGTGGTCGATGGATTTCGTTGGCGACCAGCTGGCCGATTGCCGACGGTTCCGCGTGCTCAATATTGTCGATGATCACAGCCGGTTCTGTCTTGGCCAGATCGTGGACGTGTCGATCCCGGGCGCCAGGGTGGCGCGCTTCCTCGATGATCTGGCGCTGCGCTTCTGGGTGCCCGAGGAGATCGTTCTCGACAACGGCCCCGAAGGCACCAGCAAGGCGATGTTCGATTGGTCCGAACGTACCGGCGTGCGGTTACGGTTCATCGAGCCCGGCAAGCCGGTCCAGAATGCCTTCGTCGAGAGCTTCAACGGCAAGTTCCGGGATGAATGCCTGAACCTGCACTGGTTCCGGTCGCTGCGACACGCCCGCGAAGAGATCGGCCGATGGCGCCATCACTACAACACCGCGCGCCCGCATTCGGCGCTCGGATACCTCTCACCAACGGAGTTCCTGACCAAAACCACCGCGCCGGCGCTTGAGACTCTTGCGGGGCGTTGTTGCAGAACGTCGGCCTGAGGTGTGAGTGGCCCTTTCCCGTCGGTGCTCAGGCCACGC
>NZ_MUAV01000042.1:0-13065 GCF_003265965.1 Rhodovulum viride
CGCGCCCGCCCGCCTTGTTCCACCAGGTCAGGGCCTCGCAGGCGCCCGGCACGTCGCCCGCGTTCAGACGCCGGGTCGCGGTGGATCGGCCCGCGCTGGCCACGCCGACGTTGAAGGCAAGGCTGGTGAACGCGGCATCGCGGGGCGGCGGCAATCGCCGGGCCCGGGTGTCGGCCGAGAAGTGGGGCAGAAGCCGGGCGCGATAGTCCCGCACCTCGGCGCGCAGCAGGGCCTCGCAGTCCGCATCCGACAGAACCATGCCCGGCCGCGCGGTGCGCGTGTGGCCGTAGCAGATCGTCCAGACGCCGACGAGATCCTGATAGGCCTCGTTCCGCTTGCCTTCCCATTTCGCGATCAGCGGCACGGCCAGCGCCAGCGCGCGGGCCTCCTGCGTCCGGGCGCTTTCCGGGGCCGAGGTCGGAATTCCGATATCGGGCTGGGGTTGAGGGAAGGCGAAGACGGCGATCAGCACCAGACCGGCGACGGCAAGCAGGATCTTATTCATCGCCGATCCCCTGCGCCAGAAGCCGACCGACAGCGCCATAGGCCAGCAGCCCGAGATAGACCCAGGCGACCAGCATGGGCGGGATCGGCAGCCAGGGCAGCATGGCGATGATCGAGACGAGGCCCGTCCAGATCACGCCGAGGATCAGCGCGCGCATCGAGTGCGATTTCCAGAGCACGGCCCGCCAGTTCGGAATCAACGCAGGAAGAGACTTCAGGATGAAGTTCAGCATTTCGCCCTCCTTGGGCTATGTCAGGGATGGTTGATTTCGGCGCCAGTCACGGCGCCATACTCAAGCGGCGCTTGATTAGCGCTCGGCGCGGCCTTCCAGCCGGGCCACCCGCTCTTTCGTGTCGGCAAGCTCTTCGCGCAGCTTGTCGACCTTCTTGCTCGTCTCTTCCCCGGTCCTTTCGATCCGGGCGAGGCTGGCGGCGATGGCGCTCTCGGCGTGATCGCGCGACGGGCGCGGCCCCCACCGCAGATAGGCCGCAGCAACCGTCCCCAGCGCGGTGAAGGCCGCCAGAACCATGCCTTGGACACCGCCGATTCGGTGGGCCTCCTGGATTACCTCTGTCACCGGGTCAGTCATCGTCATACCCCCAGACCGCGCGGCTGAGGTCCCCCAGAGCCAGCCAGAAACACTATATCCACGCGGCACAGAGCGGCGCCGCAGCCAGCGCCCATGGCAGGCCGAACGGAGTACCCCAGCACCCGACGATGATCGCCAGCGTGATCGAAACTTGCGCTGCCGACCCTGAGGTGCGGATCGCCGGGGACCAGCGCCAGCGCCCGTTGATCGCGATGCCAAGGCGGTACAGCGCGGCCGAGACCGCCACCATCGCGCCCCAAGCTTCGGCGGGCCACCGGGTGATCCGGTCGCCGTAAAGCTCTGGCGCCATCACATCGGCCGTCGATGCCAGCCCGCCGATGATGAAGGCCAGCCCGATCCCGATGAAGACCGCGCCCATCAGGCGCTGCTGGCCGCCATGTTTGCGCAGGCTTTCGCTCTCGGGGGGGCCGTAGATCTGGCGGTGCAAGAGATCGGCGTCGGTCATGTCCGGCCCGTGATTGAGTGTGCCGCGACATAGAGGTAAGCGCCCTGTGTGCCAGCACCCCGGAAGCTGATGTTTTGGAAAGGCGCGTAAGCCGGGGTGGCGACCCCGTGGCCGCCCCCGAAGTTGGAGGCGCAAAGCCATTCACCGCTTACGAAATCCACGTAGAGAGTGGCGAAGCCCTGCATGGGGTTCGTGAAAGTATAGGAACCCGAAGTGATTGGGTTCAGGTACCCGGTGCTTTGAGACGCCGCGTTGGATATGGCGAACGTGAAACCGGGAGAGGGGTTGGAGGCGCCACAGGCGATGTCGAAGCGGACCACTCTGGGGTTGATCAGCCCCAACAGGTTGATGGTCACCGGGCTACCGGTCCCGATGAACCGCCCGAGGTAATTGGACTGATCCATTGCCCGAGGCTGGATCTTCGGAGCGCCGGTGGCGCCTTCGGCAAGGCTCTCGATATCGCCGCCAACCGACGCGGCCAGAACCTGACCGGAAACCATGCCGAAGACCGTCGACAGCGGATCGCCCGCTTGGGCTGCGGTCAGCTGCGCCACGCCAGCCGGGGTGAAACCGCCCGTCGCATAGCTGCCAAGCGTGATCCACGCGCTGTTGGCCTCGTTCCGCATCTTGAGCGCCTTGGCGGTAGTATCGACCCAGAGCATGCCGGGCCACGTCTCGGACGGCGCGGCCGCCCCTGCATTGTTCGACGCGGCGGCGGCGCACATGCCCTGGAAGAAGGCGAAGGCCTGCGCCTTGGTGTGGGTGATGTTCGGAATATAGGTGGCCTGTGTCATGGGCTCCTCGTGGGTTAGGGCGCGCGATAGGCGAAGACGGAAAGGCGGGTGACGCGCAGCGCATAGGCAATGCTCTCGACGCTCAGGGCCGCACGGAACTGGAAGAGACGGCCGTCGAACTCGGCCGCGTCGAAGCTTTGCCAGGGGCCCCAGGTCGCGGTGCCGTCGTCATAAAGCCGGACCTGAGTGTCGAGATCGCCATAGGCGTCTGCCCCGCCCTGCCAGAACAGACCGTCAGGCGGCGTCCAGAAAGCGGCCGTGCCCGGGCTGAACATCAGGTCCTGCCGCTCCTCGATCAGCACCTCGACGTCGCTCACAAATCGCACCGGCCCGGCCGTGCCGAGGTTGATGGTGGACGAGAAGTAGTAGAGCGCCGAGGTCGTGCCCGCGTCGTTCGACAGGACGCCGCCAGTCGCGGTGCAGGCTGATTTTGTCCCGGTGAAATCCGGCGCCTCGATCCGGGAGGCGACCTCGGCCATCGGCACCAGAGAAGCGGCACGAAGCGCGACCGAAGTCACCGGCCCCGGGTTGTCCTTCGCATCATAGGGCCGCGCGAGATAGCTTCCGGTTTTCAGCGGCAGGGTCGCCTCGGTGACCCCGCCAGAGACCGCCTTGCCGATCACCACCGAGCTTTGCCAGGTGGCGCCTGCCAGCTCGGCCGAGTGCCGGAACTCGATCCGGCCGCCCTGCTGCACGTCGAGCGACGGGTGCCGGTCCCAGCGCAGCATCGCCACGGCCCCGCCTGCGGACTGGCCCGAAAGACCGGTGATCGCGACCGGCGGCGCGTTCTCGCCCAGCACGGCGGCGGCGCCAGCATAGACCCAATCCGACCACATGCCGCGCGTGTTGCGCCCGCGCGCGCCGAAGACATAGGTGCCGATGGCCATGTCATCGATCAGGTCCTCGGCAACATCCGTGATGCCGCGCACCGTCGCGGCTCCATCTGAAACCAGCCGCCATGAGAACTGCCACGCGTCGATGAAGGGGTTATCGGTCGTGGCCGCGAGCCGAACCCGGGTCTTGACCCCGCCGCCGCCGCGCGTCTCGTACAGTTCCTCGGTCATCGTCGGCGCCGAAACCACAGGCTTGGTTGTGGGTGATGCCAGGGTCGGCACGCCGCCCGCAGGCTTCGGCGTCTCTTCGGATGTCCGCCAGTCGAAGATGGCGGGACCGGTCTCGATGCAGGTCAGCGTGACGGAAACGCCATCCGGGCCAATCTGCACGGTGCGCCCGGTGACCTCGAACTGCTTGTCGGTCCAGCCCCGGCGCGGGATCGTGACGTTGATGTTGTCGCCCAGCCGAACGCCCCAGGCCGCGAGGCTGCAGGGCAGCACCACCTGTTTCTGCCGCCGCCCTTTCAGAAGCGCCAGCTTCATCAGCCTCTGGCCCCGCGCATGCCCGGTCTCGCCCGGCAGCTCGCCCAGGTCGCGCACCAGCGTCTCGCCGTTGTCTGCGATCCGATAGGCCTCGCTATCGAGCACCGGCAAGTCGGTCACCACATGCTCAGATTCCGGGTCTGCGAACTGCGCCTTGACGGTGTTGAACTGCTCCTCGAAGGGGCGCCGCGCCGTGACCCTGATCCCGGCGACAAGCATGTCCTCGGTCACCGTGAAGGCCGGTTCTTCCCAGGCGGCGCCGCCGACAGACAGCTTGCCGCGCTCATAGGACCACCACCCGCCCCAGGCGCTGGAAAGGTCGGTGAGGTTCTCGGCCGCCGTGGCGGACGTGTCGAGCACGCCGTTGAAGGCATAGCGATCCTCGGTCGAGTTGTCGGCCAGCGCGACTTGTTCTTCGCTGATGTTCGCCAGCGCGATAAGCGCATCGCCGTCAAGGTCATCCTCGGTCCAGCCCGGCCCGCCCCGAAGCTGCGGGGTCAGCATGTAGTCGCGCAGGCAGAGCGCCGGGTTCGTGGAATAGCGCCTCCCCCGGAACCAGATCGCGACCGACTTGTCGGCCATGTTGATCTCGACATAGATTGTGCCGCTGCGCCCGGCGAATTCCGAAACCGGCACGGTTGCCCGGGCGATTTCGGCCCCGGACGTGGCTCCGGAGAAAGCGCGGAAGACAAGATCGCTGCCGGTCACGCCCAGATAGGCGCCATAGCCCGAGCCGCCCTGCTCCCAGATCACGCCCTCGGGCGCGGCCGGGAACGAGACATCGAAGGCCGCGAACAAATCATCGTCGATGGTCAGATCCATGTAGTCGACCTCATCGCCGTCCGCGGCTATGAGGTCCGGCGAGAGCCCCGCTTCCGGCAGGTCACCGGCGGGGTAAAGGCGGCTGAAATAGAACCGCGCGGCGATGGCCCCGCCATTCCAGTCCGCGGCGGACTCTCCAAGAGGATAACTGGCGCCTGAGGCCTTGCCGATGGCCCCGCCATCATAGCCCGCCCAGAGATCGCTGGTCGTGACAGCGGTGTCCGTCGCCAGAGCCGCCGAGACCCACTCGCGCGGGTCATAGACGCGCTTGCCACGCGCCCGGACCCGGATCTGGGGTGCCCCGCTGGGGAACAGGTCGCGGTCGTAGTTCGCCGCGAAGTAAACCCAGGCGATGCCACGCCCGCGGTGATCGGCCGTCCATTCCGAGGCCGCCGCCGCATAAGCCGTATCTGCGACCTGATCGTCCGATCCGTTATGGACCTTGAGATAGATCCTGCCCTTGTAGTCGCTGGCGATCTGGCCCCAGAGATAGGGGTCGCCAGTCCCGGCTGCGGCGTCCGCCAGATATTGCGCCTCGGTCCAGACCTTCGTTTCGCCCAGCCAGATTTCGACCGCGCCGTCGATCTCGTGGCAGGCGAGCGGCATGGCACTGTGGTAGCGCAGATGCGGCTTGCCATCGAAACTGGTGGTCGAGCGGGCGACGATGGACCCGCCAAGGGTGCGCTCGCCGTAAAGGATCAGCCCGGTGGTGACCGGTTGGATCTTGTTCAGCGTGATCTCGTCGCGGGTGCTGACCTTCGGCTTTTTTTGCATCGCCATCTGGATGCCGGTCAGCGCGAAGGCCAGGGCGGCCTGCCCGAGGATCGCGGTCGCGGTCAGGCCTGCGACCCACCCGCCGGCCGCCGCGCCAAGCGCCGCCACGACGGGGGGCATGGCCTGTGCGGGCCCGGCCAGAGCGATCAGCGCAGTCGTGCAGAGGATCAGTCGACGCACCATGCGGCCTCCGCTGTCAGGACCGGGCGGCGCACCAGCCCGGTCGCGCCCAGATGCAGGGCATAGCGCCCAGTCACCACGCCCATGGCGCCAGGCATCGCCCCTTCGGCCGCCGTCATCACCCAATCGCCCCGCCGGGCCCGGGCAACCGCCACGCGCGGCAGATGCGCGTCGACCAGATCCTCAACGGATCGGTGGCCCAGCTCGACCAGAACCTTGGCGGCTGTGTATTCCGACCCGTAGGCTGGCAGATCCGGGATCGGATCGGCGGCCGTCATGGCGCGCGCCACCGCCCGGCAGAAGCCCAGGCAATCGGCCGTGCCCCATTCGAAGGCGCGGCCTTCCCAGGCGCGGATCTCGGCCGCCAGCCGCAATTCCCAGCCTTCTGGCCTCATGGCCGCCCCCATGTGTCTTCCCGGTTCTGGATGGCCTGGACGAGGTCGAAGAAGCGATCACCGGGGAAACGGCGCTGCTGATCCTCGGGCAGGTAGTAGAAGGGAAACTTGCGCCCCAGCTCCATGCTTCTGGGCTCCATGCCCAGCGTCGTCGTCGCGGCGTCCGGGCTGTCGTCGCTGTCCATCGTGTCGGCGATGCCGTCCCAGAGCACATCCGCCGTCTCGATCTGACCCTGATCGTTGAAGAGCGCCAGCAGAACCGTGACCCGGCGGCGCTGGAACTCCTCCAGCTCGGCCAGCGCGATCACTTCCGGATCGAGCCCAGAGAGTGTGATCGTCAGGCCGGGAATGTCGTCGCCGCTGGTGACGCCAGCCTCTCCGATGGACAGCGCCTGCCCGGCCCCAAGATAGGTCACGCCGTCCCAGGTGACGCTGCCGTAGCCGGTGAACATGTTCACGTCGCCGGTGTCGAACCGGCAGCGCACCAGAAGGCCGACAATGCGGTCACCGCTCGCGTCCATCAGAGCGCCTCGATCAGGGAAAGGGTGCGGGTGCGGCGGTGATCGCCGTCCACCTCGTACTCTGTTTCCGGGTTCGCGATGGCCCAGGTGCCGTATGGGGCAAGCATCTCGACCGTTTGGCCCAAGATCGCGGCCTCCCTGAGCCTCGGCCAAACCCCGATCTTTTGGGTCTGGGCAACAGTCACGGTCCCGGCGCTGGTCACGATATGCAGGTGCCCGCCGATGGTCAGATAATCCCCGACCACGGCCGCGCTTCCGACCGGGACCACAATCCAGAACTCTTTCACCCGGTCCGCTGTCGAACTGGACACGGTTGGATTGGCGGACATCACCCCATAGGGGCCGTCATAGTCCATGGCGCCGAACTGGAAGGTCTTGGACACGCCGTCGAGACTGGCAAGCCATGCCTCAACTTCGGCATTCTGGCGTCGGTCCAGATGCTTCAGCGTCATTTCCGCAGCCCACATGCCGCCCATGAAGTCATAGGCGGTCTGCGCGAAGCTGTAGGGCGACTGGACGCGCACGCTGCTAGTGATCCGCCGCAGCCGGAGCGTGGCGGCCTGAACCGCCGCGGGGACGGTCATTGGCCCCTCGCCCGATTGACACGGTCAACCCGGCCGATGGCCTTCTTCGCCTGCCGGTCAGCGACCCGGTTCATCGCGGCCTCGATCTCGGCCGGGCTGCCGGTGGTTCCTTTGATGGTCACATAGGTTGCGCCCATGTTGATCACGGTTCCTCCACCCGCTGCCCCGCCAGTCGAACCGGCGCTGAACGCCCCGTTCGGGATGATCTGGCCTGACATTCTGGGGGTGAAAATCTCCGGCCCCATCTCTCCCACGAGATAGGATTTCCCGCCGTAGACGGGGCCACCTGATGCACGGGCGCCAGCAATTCCCTTGGAAATCAGACCAGCAATCGGCGTGACTGTCCCGGTGCCCCCGGCCGTTGCGAAAAGCCCGGAAAAGAGGCCTTCGAACACCGACCCAAGCGCGTTCGAAATCGGCGTGAGGGCGCGGTCAAGCAGGTCGTCAAGCATCCGGTCGGCCAGTGCCGAAATCGCATCTCCAACGTCCCCAGAGCCTTTTATGACGTCCCGGAAAAAGCTCTTGAAGCTGGCGCTTGCATATTGGACTTCGCTGCCGACTTCTGACGTGACTGCCGCCCCTGCCGCCCGGGCCGCTGCCGCAGCGCTTTGAAGGTTGCCAGAGATCCCGCCGGTGAGGCCATCCATCAGATCCCGGCCGATCCGCATCCACGCGCGCGAAGGCGACCGCGTTTCGGATTCGTCGCGGATTGCCTCCTCGATGTAATTCGCTGCGTCCCTTGCGGCGGCGGCTGCGTCTGCACCGGCACCGGACATGCCGATGGCAAGACCAGCGCCAAGGTCTTCCGCGATGCCTTGGCCCGCGAGGCGTCCCGCCTCGGACGCACCGGGCACGCTGAAAATGGTTCTGATCTGATCGGAAAACCAGGTCTTCAGGCCCTCCCATCCCTCAAGGATGCCAGCCTTGATGCCCTCAAGGATGCTGCTGCCGATCTCCCGGGCCGACGTCACGACATCGCGGGCGACCCCCATGATTGCTTGATCAAGTCCGTTGAACCACTCGCGCGCGCCGGCAAGGCCATCGACGATAGAATCACGCCATTCCGACAGAATTTCCGCGTTCCGCTGTTTGTTGCGCTCGCGGACACCTTCATCTGTCATGGCGGCCCAGAAACCATCGACTGCCTGGGACAAGGATTTTCCAAGCTCTGCAATGGCCGGGTATTTGCTTTCAATGTTCCTACGCCATTCGGCAAAAACCTCTTCGTTGTGCCGTTTGTTGCGCTCGCGGACACCTTCATCTGTCATGGCGGCCCAGAAACCATCGACTGCCTGGGACAAGGATTTTCCAAGCTCTGCAATGGCCGGGTATTTGCTTTCAATGTTCCTACGCCATTCGGCAAAAACCTCTTCGTTGTGCCGTTTGTTGCGCTCGCGAACACCCTCATCTGTCATGGCGGCCCAAATCTCCTTCCAAGCGTCCGCCAGAGATTTCGCGATTTCCTGAAAAGCCTTCGTCGTTTTGGGGAACCTCTCCTTAAGGCTGTCCCATTCGGTCGCGGCATAGGCCGCAGCCCCGGCCATGGCGCCGAAGCCAAGGACGATAGCCCCGACCGGTGTTGCAAGGGCAGCAAGGCCCGTCGCCAGGAGCCCGGCGCCGACAGCCATCGGCCCGAGAGCGGCAGCAGCCGCGGCAATGGCCACACCGATGCGAACGAATTTCGGATCCAGCTGCCCCAGCGCACCGACCATGTTCGTGAAGCGCCCCACCAGATCTGTGACCATATCCAGCAAGCCGGTGTCGGCAATTGTCAGTTGCAATTCCTGAAACGATGAGCTCAGGCGCCGCAGCGCCCCGTTCAGGCCCTTCATGCGGGCTTTCGCCTGCTCGGTGGCCGAGGCCTTGTCGATGGCCGCTTTCATCTCATTGATGCCGTCCGCGCCCTCGCGCATCAGGGCCAGCGCAGTCCGGCCAGAGTCGGTGCCGAAAATCGTCGTCACCACGTCCATACGCCGCTCTTCGGTCAGGCCGGAAAGCTTGTCCTGAAGCTCCTGCGCGATCTCGGCCATGGATCGCATGTTCCCCTCGGCGTCGAAGAACTGAAAGCCGAGGTTCTGAATTTCAGCTGCTGCCGTGGAGGACACCGGGACCAGGCGCTGAACGAAGTTCTTGAAGCTGGTGCCTGCATCGGAGCCAGATGCAAAGCTGGACGAGGTCGCGGCAATGGCGGCGTTGAAGTCCTCGAAGCTGACCCCAACGCCAGCCACCGCGCCGCCCGCCTGCCCGAGCGCCAGCCGGTAATCATCGAAGCCGAATTTCGATTGCAGCAAGGCACCGGTCACGAGGTCCGTCACCTTGCCAAGGTCCTCCGCGCGCTTTCCGAAGTTCAGCATAACATCGGTTGCGAGGTCACCGGCCGACGCAAGATCGGACGACGACGACGCAGCCAGCATCAGCGACGATTCCAGCGCGCCCCCGAGAATCTCCGAGGCGCTCAAGCCGTTCTTGGCAAGGATTTCGATGGCGTCGGCCGCTTCCGCCGCAGTGAATTGCGTGGTCGCCCCCATGTTCCGGGCGGCCTCGCGCAATGCATTGAACTCGGAATCGGACGCCCCCAGGGCGGCCCGAACCCGGTTCATGCTGGCCTCGAAGTCGCCAGCGGTTTTCAGGATCAGTGCCCCGGCGCCTGCAATCGGGGCGGTCACCCGCAGCGAAAGCGTCTGGCCGACCTCTTTCATTCGATCGGCCGTTCTCGCCAAAGACCGTTGCAGGCCGTTCATACCGGCCTGCGCTCGCTTCACGCCGCTGTCGAATGCCGCGCTGTCAAGCGACAGCAGGGCGCGCAGGACGCCAATTTCAATCGCCATTTGGGTGGGACCTCGCGTGCATCGCTTGCATCCAGCCGCGCATCTCGGCCAGGGCAACAGGGGTATTCACTGGCGCCTCGGCGCTCTTGGGCGCCAGAGTTGGTTCAGGCGGCATGTCGCCGGGCTTGTGGTAAGCAAAGCAGGCGTATTGCGCCGCCTGCCACGCCAGCCGCAGGTCGCGCAGTGCGGACGATTCCGCGATGATCTGCATTTCGCGCAGCGTCACGTTCTGGAAATCTCCGGGCGCCTGCCCAGACAGGCACCACGCCCGGAACAGCTCGGGCCAGTCTATGCCTTTTTCGGCGCCCGGCCCTTCGGAGGGTTTCCCGCTTCCTTCACCTCCGGGAACGCGGCCTCGGCCACGCGACCGATCGCCTCGCTTGCAGGAATGGCGCCCAGCGTGTCGATGATGACCTGCGCGCGGGCGATATCTGCGCCCGCGCCATCGTTGGCGCATTCCGCGATGATCCTGGCGATGTCGGAGACGCGGAACCCTTTTTCAAAGCCGGTCATGATATCGATCATGCCCATCCCGAAAATGTCTTCCAGCGCCATCATTGCGCGGGTCGACATGCGCAGGGTTTCGGTCTCGCCCGCGACTTCGATCGTGACGCCGCTGATCATCAGGAGCCCGCCGTGAAGGTGTATGCGCCGGACACGCGAATCTTGAGGTTGAGGCCGATGATGCCGCCCACGTCATCGCCCTGGATCGAAGGGGTGACATAGCCCTCGAACACGAACTTGTCGGGCGTGGTCTGGCCGCGCTCAAGCGGAAGCGAGGTTTCGATCGACAGAAGGGTGCCGTCTTCGCGATACCCTTCCGCCGTCGCGAAAAGTGCCGAGGTGTAGCCGCAGGGAATTTCGATCTCGCCCGGATCGGTGAGGCCCTTGACGTACTCCATGAACCCGCCCGGGCTATCAAGGCTGGTCGCGTCGATATAGTTCGGCTCGATGACCGGGACGACAAGGGCCTTGCACTCGGGAATGTTGGCGTAGACGACAGGATCCGCCGAGGCATCGCCCCACTTGGATGTCGCGCCGTGAACAATACGTTGCTTTGTCGCCGCCATGGCAACCTCCTTTGCAATTGCCGGAATCCCGGCGGGTTATTTGACGTAGGTGATCGAGAAGATCAGGGAGATGCGCTGCAGCAGAACGGTTTTCGTGCCCTGCGCACCGTCAGCGCCGTCCCGGACCGCATCCAGAAACATGCCCTGGACAGGGCCGCCACTGTGGCCATCAAGCAGCGCCAAAACCGCGTCTGCCGCGCCTTGTGCCTCTGCAAACGTTCGGCCGAACGCGTCGACCTGAATGCGGCCTCGCGTCGGGCCGGGTCCATCCATTGACCATTCTGCGCGGCCGGAAAGGCGATGCATCGAGACATAGGGGGCGCCTGCGCCGCTATCCAAAGTCCCCCATGCCACCGGGAAGGGCACAGATGCCAAAAGAAGGTCCTGAAGGTATTTTTCCATCAGCGCCGCGCCGCCCGCTTCGCCCGCCGCGCCACCGTCTTGGCGATTTCCTCGCGAAACCTCTCGGCCAGCCCGCGCAAGACCTTGTCTTTGGTGGCGTCCCATGCCGGCGTCAGCATCGGCTGCGGCGAAACAGAGCCGGTGTATTTCCCGCTTTCGTGGTAGCGAGGCCCAGTGCCCCACTCCAAAAGGTGCGCGTGCGGTTTGCCGTCGCGTCCGCTTGGGGCGCCGACCACCATATTGACAACCGACCGGCCGGATGGCGGCTGCGGCTGCGAGCGTGAGACCTTGTGGGTCACCTGAAAAACATCGTCATCGGCTCCAGGCCAAAGCGCATTAGCCATGTCTGCGACAGGTTGAAGCTCTTTCTTCATCACCCGACGCGCGACGCCTTTCGATGTGCTGCGCGGCAGGTCCGCCAGCGCCTTCTCGATTTCCTTCAGGCCCGTGACCTTCATGCTTATCGACATTTGCGCCGCCCTCCTTGCGCAAAAACCCCGGATCTTACGGCAATGGAAATCCTGTGCGACATGTCGGTCAGTCGGCCTCAACCACCAGCCAAACCCACATCATGTCGGTGATCGCATCCACTTCGCGGATGTTCCATTCCTGCCCGCGCCGAGTGTCGCGCATCCGCCAATCAGTCGTGATGCGCCTCGATTGACTGCTGGAGTTGATCTTGACCTTGTAGCTGCTACGGCCAGCCAGCCGCGCCGCCTGGACCGTCTCATCTCCCTTGGCATAGGTAAATTCGGCATGGCATGCGAACGCCTCTTCCCACTCGATCGTGGTACCGCCGTATCCGTCAGGAACGCCGGATGGCCGATCGAACGCAACGGCTTCCGTCAGCACTGCACGATACCTCGATCTGGCGTTCAGACTGCGCGCCATCTCAGCGCCTCCACCATCGCACCGAAAGCCGGGGACAGGTCGTAGCCGAAATAGAGATGCGTCAGGTACAGCTTGACCGCGACCTCGGCCGCGCGCAGCTGCGCCGCAGGCAGCCCGCAGGTATAGCTGAGCGTCACGCCCTCCACCGGATCGGCCAGCGTCACGATGGGGCCGAGGGCGGTCGGCTCGACACTGACCGCGCCCCCGGCCGAGGCCGTGACCTCTGACACATCGGGCATGGCCAGCAGATAGGGGCCCGGCCCGACATGGGTTTCCTGCCAGGTCTGGGGCAGGATCGCCCGGCCCAGCACCCCGCGCCAGCCATCGAGATGGGCTGTCGCGGCCAGCACCAGCCCCTCGATCATTGCATCCTGCTCGTCATGGTCGATCTGCAGATGCGTCTTGGCGTCTTCCAGCGAGACCACCGGCCGCACGGGCGGCGTCACCAGAACCGGGATCGCCGTCATGCGTCGCCCGCCTTCCGCGCGCGGCGCGGTTTGGGGGCGGGATCTGGCGCGGGCTCAGGCTCGGGCTCGGGATCTGGCGCGCGCAGCACGCCAGCGGCGATGAGATGGGCCACCTCGGCCTCGGCAGCCTCGCGCATCTCTCCTTCCAGATACATGCGCTCGCCAAGATGCTGGCGCAGGACCGTGTATGTCGGCATGTCGTCCTCCTATCGGCTCAGGAAAGAGGGCGGTTCGCCCGCCCTCTCGGAGAGCCGATCAGCCTTCGCGGCCGAAATCGCCGTAGATGAAGGCGCCCGGGCGATAGGTGGCCAGGGCGAGGCGTTTCTCGGCGAGGATCGTCACCAGATTCTTGGTGAAGTCGTCATTCTCGTAGCCGGTCTCGATCGTGGTCGACCAGCGGT
>NZ_MUAV01000043.1:0-11522 GCF_003265965.1 Rhodovulum viride
GATGCGTCTATAACGGGCGGAATAGGGTTCCCTACGACTTGCCCGCCAACAAGACACGTAGCACGTTCAGAACGAAGACACATAAGGGGCGCGGATTCAACGAATTGCGCTTTGAGGATGAGAGGGGGAGAGAAGAAGTTTTCAGCCATGCCACGCGCGATCATAACCAGGTCGTCCGCCGTGACTTATTCAGTTCCGTTCACCGTAGCCAGTTCTCCGATATCGGCGGAGAAATGTTCCAACGTGTAGGCAGGAGCTTCGCACTTGAAGCGCAAGGGACAGTTGAGGTCGCCTCTCAGATGGGGACTGTGATCAGTTCTGGCCCTATCGGCATGTCTCCGTTCCGATTCAAGCCAATCATCAAAAACGAAAGCGCCGAGGTGGACAGGGTCAAGGTCGAGATGGCTTCGATCAAGTCGGCCTTTCCCACCGGAGGTTTGACGCTGCGCGCCCAGACCGTGCTACTTGAGGAGGTCGGGCTTTCCCGCATCTCGATGGCAGGAACCACCATGCGTGAGGTCGCAGGCAAGGCCAAGACAACCCATGCCGGCGAATTGGTGCGAACCTCATCCGGCAGCACCATCGTAAATGAAGCTGCGGATGTGTTCAGCGTTGTCGCCGGAGAAGTGTTCGAAGCCGTCGTCGGAGGCAGTTCTATCCGGATGGCGGCGGATGGCACGATCGAGATTTCCGGCTCCCATATCAAGCTGTCAGCTGATCGCATCGACATGAAATGAGAGGGTCGACACTTGAGCATCGACATCAAGATCATTCCTGGTACTGAAGCCTCTATTCCCGATCCGCCCCGTCCGAAGCGCTCTGGTGACACCGATCCCCGCCAGTACTTTCCGATGAGGCCCATGACAGGCGAACAGCGCAATGCCCTCCGACGTGCAGCAGAGGAGCTTTCGGGCGCGCTTAGCGGATTCTGGATGCATCGGGTCCCCGGCAAACGTCAAGCCGCCATCAACATGGATCACTATCTGACCGGTGCCGGGCAGGACCGGGAGTTTTCGCCAGGCAACGTGGACGATCTTTTCGATGCCTTGACCGAATCCAGCACAACACGCCACCAATCGCTTGAGCAGGGCTTTCTGGACAAGATCAGGGAAGACTTGTCAGGGGCGGCGGTTGGCACAATCCGGCGTTACAATTCGCTGAACTCGGATCCCAGTTCCCCCAATTGGGGAGAGCCGTGGTTCGGATTGTCGAGCGAAGGTGGCACGAACTGGTTCTATGCCGTCGGCTCATTCTGGGTTGCCTTCGGAGGCCGCGCTCGGCGCGATGCTGACGGAGTGGAAGTCTACTACCGCGCCTATATCTATGATCGCTACAACTGGGATGTGGAGCGGGACAGTGGTATGACGATTGGCAAGACGACATTCATTCCCAATGAGATCGAGTGGTTGATAGACCAGGATGTGTTGACCGATCAGAATATGCCTGAATTTCGTCGATGGCAGCCTGACTATGTGACTGCCGTTCCTGATAATCCATCCACCGATGTCGATGAGGGGGGCTACAGGGTGAACGATGCTCTGCTGGGAACGATGATGGAGTTTGGCGAGGCGCAACCGTTCGACATCGTGGGTTCGGGACGTATTAGAAGCGTTTTTCTGAATTACGCCTCCGAGAAGGAAGGAAGCAACGAACCCCTTCCAAGCGAGAGCAAGGGGCGATGAAGCGGAAAGTTCTCGTTCCCGCGTTCGGTGGTCTGTTGCTGCTCTTTGCGGTGGCGGTTGGATACAGAATTGCATCAACAGGAGAGAGAGCAATGGGGGAGTATCCGAAAACTGCCTGTCTCGATACTGACATGGCGACGATGACCAGATTGGTGCATCGGGTGCTTCCGGGCGACTGGCGGCCCGAACTGAAGGATTTTCGCTGTAACCGGTCCAACTTCGGTCCGCTTACCTCCGCGTGGGCGCGGGTCCTGCCGGGTGAAATCGTGCCCGAGGCGGTTGCTCTGCAGGAAACTGGCAGCGACATGTCCTGGTTGCTCGCCGACTTACCCCTGATTTATCCTGGCCTTCTGGATGGGCTCGATACCAACAAACAGCGATACGCCAAGTTTCGGGTCGAGCAAACGATGTACGTAATCACTCTGGTCGCCTTGGAAAGCGGAGATATACTGTTCTTCATGTTCGATGGAGGTGCCTGAACGCCCCGCAGCAATTCCTAGGCCCCCGACGCGGTGAAGGTCCGGTTCGGAGAAGCTCGGCCAATGCCCAGGAACGGTCGCGAACGGCCGCTCCCCGCCCTAGGTGTTCAGTCCCGGCATCTGGTGGATCGGGTCAACGATGAATCTGTCCGGCTCAGAAGTCCAGATCTTGCAGATGTATTCGCAAGGCGTGGGTTTGTCCCCTTCGACATCCGGTAGCCGTGAGATGCCATGCCGCTGAAGACACCGATGCAGTGCTGACCGGGTCAGATGCGGGATCGTCGGCTGGAGGGCATGGAGGCAATCATCGAGCGGCAGCAGCGTGTGCCGCCGGAACTCGACAACCATTGCGTCCTCGGCTTCGCTGAGAACGCTGGAGCGCGGCTCTTTCGGCCCTGTCTTGCGATCTTCCACCGTCTCGCGCTTGCGCCACTTGGCCACCGTCTTCAGATTGATCCCGAGCTCCCGGCTCAGCGCCGCGGTCGAAGCTTGTGATCGCTGTATTGCTGCTCTGACGGCGTGCGTGGTCATGGCGCTGGGCGTCGTCGTCGCTTGCTTGTGAAGAGAGATCAGCATCTCCGCCCTCCATCCCGGACCTCGCGCAGAAGCGATCTTGCCATGAACAGGGAAGGCCGACGCGGGTCTATGTGATCATCCGGGATGGAACACTTAAGGGGTGGGCAGCGGAGCAACGCTGCGCCGCCTGACCGCAGCTTACGCCGGATGCTTACACTTCATCGGTCTGGATTTCGACCGATATGTGAGCAATCCTTTGCATGTCGCATCGACCGTCGCTCTGCAGTCTGGCCTCCACGAAAGCTCCACGAAACCTCGGCGCTACGTCCACCAAGCGATGCCATTTGGCTGCGGTGTGAAACTGTCGGGGCGTCCTATGACACGCAGCAAGTTCCTCATCCTCTCCGTCCTCAGCCTGGTGGCCGTGGCGGTCGTCTCGGTCCAGTGGGGTCCGCGTTCGGACGCTGCTGCTCCGGAAGATGCCGAAGCCGAAGCCGCGGTGCAACTGACCGTGGCGATGGTCGAGCCCGAGCGGATCGTGCTCGCCTCCGAGTATTCGGGGCGCGTTGCGGCCGGGCGCCGGGTGGAGATCCGTCCTCAGGTCGGTGGCCTGATCCTCGAGCGCCACGTCGAGGAAGGCACGCGGGTCTCGGCCGGTGACGTTCTCTTCCGCATCGATCCAGCGCCCCTGAAGGCGGACCTAGCCGTCGCGGAAGCGGCGCTGGCGCGCGCGCTGACCGCTGAGGCCCATGCCCGGCGCGCCGCCGAACGCTCGGATTCCCTGCTGGCGACGAACACTGTCAGCCTCCAGGCCAACGAGGCCGCGCACAACGAACTTGAGCTCGCGAAGGCCGGCGTTGCAGAAGCGCGCACTGCGGTGGAGCGCAAGCGCCTCGATCTGGATTTCGCGACCCTGCGCACGCCGATCGACGGCTACGTCGCCGCCGGTCTGGCCGAGATCGGCGGGCTGGTTTCGGTCGGCGGTGACACGGCGCTGGCTGTGGTGCAGGATCTAGAGACCGTCAATGTCGATCTGAGACTGCCGGAGGGCGATCTCGACGCGGTCCTGACGGCGGCCGAGGACGGGCTGGGGGCGGTCACGATCCACAAGCACCGCGGCGCCTCCGACCCGTTGACCGGGACGCTGAAATCGTCAGATGTCATCGTCGACCAGGGAACGGGCTATGTCAGCGTCCGCGTTGAGGCGGCGAACCCGGGCCTTGCCCTCCTGCCGGGCATGTTCGTCCGCGCGAGCCTCCCCTACGGGGTGATCGAGGACGCCCTTCTCGTGCCCGAGGACGCCGTGCTGCGCACTTCGACGGGAGGGGCGCAGCTTGCCATCGTCTCGGTCGGCGGCGAGGCCACGCGCCGCGACGTGGAGCTGGGCGCGCGCGTCGGCAATCGCGTCGTGGTCGCCTCGGGCCTCAAGCCCGGAGAGATCGTAGCGATACGCGGCCAGAACCGCGTGCCCGCCGGCGCGAGCGTCGCGGCCGAGACGCGCAGCCCCGATGCCACCCCCACCGATACCCAGTCCTGAGAAACGTGCGACATGGCCCAGTTCTTCATCCGACGCCCGGTCTTTGCCTGGGTCATCGCGATTTTCATCGCGCTTGCCGGGATCGTCGCGATCCCGAAACTGCCCGTCGCGCGCTTTCCCGACATCGCGCCGCCGAGCGTCAGCATCTTCACGAGCTATTCAGGCGCCGACGCGGAGACCGTTTCCAACAGCGTGATCCGGCCAATCGAAAAGGAACTCTCGAGCGTCAAGAACGTGCTCTATTACGAGTCGACCGTCGATGCGACGGGCGGGGCGAACATCATGCTGACCTTCAAGCCCGGCACCAACGCCGATCTGGCGCAGGTCGAGGTGCAAAACCGTCTCAAGAACGCCGAGGCGCTGCTGCCCGAACCGGTGCGCCGCTCGGGCGTGAGCGTGGAGGCAGCGGAATCGGGCTTTCTCATGGTGATCACGCTGCGGTCGAAGACCGGGGCCACGGACGAACTCGGCCTCGGCGAGTACCTCAACCGCACGCTTGGCGAAGAGCTCAAGCACGTGCCCGGTGTTGGACGGGTGCAGTCCTTCGGATCCGACCGCGCGCTTCGGGTCTGGGTCGATCCGGCGAAGCTTGCCGGCTACGAGCTGTCCATGAGCGACGTCACAGCGGCGATCTCGCGCGAGAACGCACAGGCTGCGCCGGGCCGTGTTGGCGACGATCCAACCGTGCCCGGGACCCGCATCTCGACCCCGCTGACCATCGAGGGCAAGCTAACCTCGCCCGAGGCCTTCGCCGCGATCTCCCTGCGCGCCACCGCCGATGGCGGTCGGCTCGTGCTCGGCGATGTCGCGCGGATCGAGATGGGCGCGCAGACCACCGCCTTCAGCGTCAGCAGCAATGGCAAGGCCGCCGCCGCCGCGGCGGTCCAGATGACGCCTGGCGCCAACGCCGTCCGCACCTCCGCCGCCATCGAGGAACGGCTGGAAGAGCTGCGCCTCGCCATGCCGGGCGATATGGAGGTGTCGATCTCCTACAACACCGCGCCCTTCGTGAAGGTGTCGATCTCGAAGGTGATCCACACGCTGATCGAGGCGATGGTGCTGGTCTTCGCGGTGATGCTGCTCTTTCTGCAGAAGATGCGCTACACCCTGATCCCGGGCATCGTCGCGCCGATCGCGCTCCTTGGCACTTTCGCGGCGATGTGGGCGGCCGGCTTTTCGATCAACGTGCTGACCATGTTCGGCATGGTGCTGGCCATCGGCATCATCGTCGACGACGCCATTGTCGTGGTCGAGGCAGTCGAGCGGATCATGGCGCGGCAGGGGCTTTCGCCCAGGGCCGCAACACAGCAGGCGATGCGCGAGATCACCGGGGCCATCGTCGGCACGACGCTCGTCCTCGTCGCGGTCTTCATCCCGATGGGCCTGGCGAGCGGATCGGTCGGGGCGATCTACAAGCAGTTCACGTTGTCGATGGCCGTGTCGATCCTGCTGTCGTCGGTCCTCGCGCTGACCCTCACACCGGCGCTCTGCGCCACGCTCCTGCGCCCGGTGACGGATCATGGCAAGGCAAGCGGGTTCTTCGGCTGGTTCAACCGCAGGTTCGACGCGTTGACGCGGTCCTATACCGGCTGGGTCGGCTGGACCTTGCGCCGCGGCGGACGGATGTTCGTACTCTACATCGCGCTCTGCGCAGTGCTGGCCGTCGCCTACACGCGGCTCCCGACCTCATTCGTTCCCGAAGAGGACCAAGGCAGCTTCATGGCGATGTTCGAGCTTCCGGCGGGCGCCACGGCCGAGCGCACGCGCGACGTGATCGCCGCCTACGAGGCGCATACCGCGACCCGTCGCGACATCGCCGAGAACACCGTGATCCTCGGCTTCGGTTTCTCGGGTTCGGGGCCGAACGCGGCGCAGGCATTCACCAGCCTCAAGGACTGGGATAAGCGCACGAGCAGCGTGGACGAGGAGATTGCCGCCGCCGAAGCCGCGATGGCCGACATACCCGAGGGGATTGCCATGATCATGAAACCGCCCGCCATCGAGTCGCTCGGCACGACCTCGGGCTTCTCCCTGCGTCTGGAAGACCGCGCCAACGCCGGTCCCGAGGCGCTGAAGGCGGCCGAGGAGAGGCTGGTCGCCCTCGCGTCCCGGAGCCCGATGCTCTCGGACGTGATGAGCGAGGGCCTGCCCGACGGCATGGCCATCGCGCTCAAGATCGACCGGGAAAAGGCGCAGACGCTCGGGCTCGGTTTCGATGCGATCACCGACACGATCGGCACCGCCATCGGCTCGACCTACGTCAACGACTTTCCCTACCAGGGGCAGATGCGGCAGGTCATCGTGCAGGCCGAGGCCGAGGCCCGGATGCATGCCGAGGACGTGCTGCGGCTCGAGGTGCGCAGCGATAGCGGCGCCATGGTTCCGCTCTCCGAAGTTGTGACGCCCGTCTGGGAGCCAAGCCCCTCGCAGCTCGAGCGCTACAACGGCTATCCTGCCGCGCGCATCTCGGGCGAGGCGGCGGGCGGCGTGTCGAGCGGCGCCGCCATGGCCGAGATGGAACGTCTGGCCAAGGAACTGCCGCAAGGCTTCGCCGTGGAATGGACCGGGCAGTCGCTGCAGGAAAAGCAATCCGCCAGCCAGGCGCCCATGCTCTTCGCCGCCTCGATGCTGATCGTGTTCCTCGTGCTGGCGGCGCTCTACGAAAGCTGGTCGATCCCCTTCGCGGTGATGCTGGTGGTGCCGCTTGGGGTCCTCGGCGCCGTGACGGCGGTGCTGCTGCGCGGCGCGGACAACGACGTCTTCTTCAAGGTCGGGCTCGTCACCATCATCGGCCTCTCGGCCAAGAACGCGATCCTCGTCGTCGAATACGCCCGTCACCTGCGCGAGGGCGGCATGGGGCTCAACCGCGCCACCATGCAGGCCGCGCGCCTGCGCCTGAGGCCCATCGTCATGACCTCGCTCGCCTTCATCCTCGGCGTCGTCCCCCTCGTGGTGGCCAAGGGCGCGGCGTCCGAGGTCCAGAACGCCATCGGCACGGGCGTCTTCGGCGGTATGCTCTCGGCCACGGTCCTTGCCGTGTTCTTTGTGCCGCTCCTCTACGTCGCAGTGAGCCGTATCGTACCCGGCGCTTTGCAGGCCGAACCTGATCCGCAGGGGGCCACCGCATGACCGACGCCCTGATCCTGATCGTCGAGGACGAGCCCGAGATCGCCGAGATCCTCGAAGGCTACTTCGTGCGCGAGGGCTTCCGCGTGATCTGCGCCCGCGACGGCACCACCGGCCTTGCCCATCACCAGACCCTGCGGCCCGACCTCGTCGTGCTCGACATCAAGCTGCCGGGGAAGGACGGCTTCGAGGTACTGGCCGCGATCCGGCGGCGCGGCGAGACGCCGGTCATCATGGCCACGGCTTTGGCCGAGGATCTCGACAAGCTGCAGGCGCTGCGGATCGGGGCCGACGATTACGTGGTCAAGCCGTTCAACCCCCACGAGGTGGTCGCCCGCGCCCGTGCCGTGCTGCGCCGCACGATGGGCCAGGCGGGAAAGAGCCTCGTGCGGGTGGGCTCGCTCACGGTCGATCCCGAGGCCCGTCGCGCGATGCTGGAATGCGACGGCGGGGCGGTCTCGCTCGACCTGACGCCGACGGAGTTCCGCATCCTGTCGCACATGGCGCGCGCGCCGGGGCGGGCCTTCAGCCGCGCCGACCTCGTCGATGCCTGCCTGCCCGAGGGCGCCGCGCTCGACCGCACCGTCGACAGCCATGTCAGCAACCTGCGCCGCAAGCTCGCGGCGGCGGGTGCCGGCGACATGCTGACCGGCGTGCGCGGCTTCGGTTACCGTCTGGATGCGCCCCATGGCCGCTAACCTCAACGCGCGGATCTCGCGCACCATCGTGGCGCTGACGCTGATCGCGGCGCTGATCGTCTGGCTCGGCCTGATGGTCTACTTCTTCGTGATCTACGAGTGGCTCTATCCCGCAGAGCCCGATGGGTTCGTGGGCTGGCGGACGGCCGACACCGTCATGGTGCTGACCGTGCTCGCTTTCGGCCTGCTGACGGCATCGTGGATCGGGTGGCGCCTTGCGCGGCGGATCACCGAGCCTCTGAAGTCGGTCGGCGGCGCCGCGCGCCGGATCGCCGAGGGCGATTTCTCCGCCCGCGCGGAGGGCCCGCATGGCAGTTTCCGCGAGGCCGCGGACCTGCTGACGGACTTCAACGCCATGGCCGAGCGCCTCGAGCGCGCCGAGGCGGAGCTTGCCTATTCCAACTCGGCCATCGCGCACGAATTGCGCACGCCGCTAACCATCCTGCGCGGCCGGTTGCAGGGCCTTTCGGATGGCGTCTTCGATCCGACGCCCGAGGCCTACGGACGGCTCATCGCGCATGTCGACCATCTCGCGGCGATCGTGGAGGAACTGCGCACGCTCGCCCTTGGCAATGCCGGTCGGCTGGAACTCACGGGCGTGCGGCTCGACCTGGCCGAAGAGGCCGGTGCGGCCCTGAGCGGCCTCGAGGCGGAACTCGCCGCTTCAGGCATCGATGTGACACGTGCGCTCGGTTCGGCTTGGGTCATGGCGGACCGGACCCGACTGCGGCAGGCCTTCGTCGCGGTGCTGGAGAACTGCCGCCGCTACGCCCCCCACAGCCGCGTTCACGTCGAGACCATTGTGGAGGGCGATCACGTCGTCTTCCGCTGCTCCGACACCGGAACAGGATTGGCGGAGGAGGAGCGGGCCCGCGCCTTCGACCGGTTCTGGCGGGCGGACGCCTCGCGCGGGCGCAGCCACGGCGGATCGGGCCTCGGGCTCTCCATCGTGCGTGCCATCGCCCGGGCCCATGGCGGCGAGGCGCGGATCCTGCCACACACCCCCACGGGCCTGACCGTCGAGATCCGGCTTCCAAGCAAAACCCATTCCTGAGGAAAGACCGATGACGTTTGATCCCGACGCCTATGACGCGCTCGCCGCGCGGCATGTGTCGATGCGCCGTGTCCTGAACCTTTTTGCCCCGTACCGGGCGCGGATCGCCGGCGTGATGGCGCTGATGGTGCTCGCCTCGGTCCTCGGACTGGCCGGACCGTTCCTGTTGCGCGCGATCATCGACACCGCCCTCCCCCAGCAGGACCTGCCGCTGCTAGCCTGGCTCGCGGGCGGTATGATCGCGGCGGCGCTGGCCTCGGCCGGAATCGGCGCGCTGCAGGTCGTTCTCAGCACCCGCATCGGCCAGGGGATCCTGCACGATCTTCGCGTGCGCCTCTACGCGCACCTGCAAACGCTGTCGCTGCGGTTCTTCACCGACACCCGCACCGGCGAGGTGCAATCGCGGATCGCCGGAGACATCGCCGGGCTGCAGGCATTGGTGACCGACACCGCGAACGAACTTGGCCGCTCGCTGAGCGCGGTGGCGATGACGGCGGTGGCCATTGTCATCCTCGACTGGCGGCTGGCGCTTTTCGTTCTCGTCGTCGTGCCGCTGACCGTGCTGATCAGCGCCCGGGTCGCCCGGCTGCGCGAGGCGCTGACCTACAGGCAGCAGGCGCGGGCCGCCGACATGTCGGCGGCGGTGGAGGAGACGCTGTCCGCCCCCGGCATCATTCTCTCCCGCACCATGGGGCGAGGCCCGTGGCTCACCCAGCGCTTCGCGCGCCTCTCGCGCGACCTGTCGCGGGTCGAGGTCGGCGCGCACACCGCAGGCGAATGGCAATGGTCGCTGATCGGCTTCGCGCTCGCAACCCTGCCCGCGCTGACGCTTCTGGCGGGGGGCCTGCTGATGCAGTCCGCCAACCCGGCCAGCATCGGCACGCTGGTCGCCATGATCGCGCTTCAGGAACAGCTTCTCTGGCCCTTCGAGCAACTGCTCGAGATCGGACGCGAGACGCGCAAGATCCGCGCGCTCTTCGCCCGCGTCTTCGAGTATCTCGACAAGCCCGTCGAGATCACAGAGCGCGCCGATCCCGTCACCATCCCCCGCTCCGAGATGCGCGGCGAGGTGCAGCTCGACCACGTCCGCTTCGCCTATGCCGAGGGAGACGGCCTCGCCGTGGAGGACGTGAGCCTCACCATCGCGGCCGGAAGCCATGTGGCCATCGTCGGCCCGACGGGCTCGGGCAAGACGACGCTCGGCTACCTGCTGGCGCGTCTCTTCGATGTGGACGGCGGCGCGATCAGCTTCGACGGGGTGGACCTGCGGGATCTGAGCTTCGAGACGCTCTCGCAGATGCTGGGCGTCGTCTCCCAGGAGCCCTACCTGCTGCACGCCTCGGTCGCCGACAACCTGCGCTTCGCCCGGCCCGACGCCACCGAGGCAGAGCTGATCGCGGCCGCCAGGGTGGCGCAGATCCACGACCACATCGCGGCGCTGCCCGCGGGCTACGACACCCTTGTCGGCGAAGGCGGCTTCCGGTTCTCCGGCGGCGAGAAGCAGCGCTTGGCCCTGGCCCGCACCATCCTGCGCGACCCGCCGATCCTGCTGCTGGACGAGGCGACCAGCGCGCTCGATACAAAAACAGAGCGGGCGATGTCAGACGCGCTCGGCGCGATGTCGGAGGGCCGGACGACGATCACCATCGCGCACCGCCTCTCGACTGTCCGCGAGGCCGACCTGATCGTGGTCATGCAGCGCGGACGCGTGGTGGAGTCCGGCACCCACGCCGCGCTTGAGGCACAAGGCGGCGTCTATGCCGGGCTTCTGGCAGGCACATGAGGCCGCGCGGGAAGCCGGGGAAAAAGCAGCGCGGGAATATCTGGAGACACCGGATGACGCCGCTTTCGGAGCGGCATCACCGGTCCAGCCGAAGTTCGTCGCCAAGTCGGACCCAGCGGCACAATGGACCCGCGCCGAGGAAAGCCGCCTTTATTTTGCCTATGCCACCAATTACCTGATCGACACCAAGAGCTCGGTGATCATGGATGTCGAGGCGACAAGGGCGATCCGCCACGCCGAGGTCGGGGCCTCGCGCACCATGCTCGACAGGACGGAAAAGCGGTTTGGGATCCGGCCGGATTGGCTGGCCGCCGACACGGCCTATGGCAATGCCGAGAACCTGGGATGGGCCAGGAGGAGATCAAGTTCACGGCCTTCAGCCGAACCGCTCTCAAAGGCTGCCCGCAATGCCTGCAAGACGCTTCAAACGAAAGCGATGCAGGGCATTTCGGGCTGTGGCAGCTGCCTTCAATCCGCACCTGCGGCTTGCACGGCTGTTACCTCGTACCGTTGCCCACGTCGTCTGGGACACGAGAGCGGTTTGATGTCACCAGACTGACCTCTGGCTTTTCGCTCCCGGAAGGCGTTGTTTCAGAACGTCGGCCTGAGGTGTGAGTGGCCCTTTCCCGTCGGTGCTCAGGCCACGC
>NZ_MUAV01000044.1:0-10515 GCF_003265965.1 Rhodovulum viride
CCTGGACGTGACCATCCCGTATCGCGGATCCAAGGGGCCGCTGCACCTGCTCGTGGATAGCACCGGCATCAAGGTGGAAGGCGAGTGGCACAGACGCAAACACGGCGCCTCGAAGCGCCGTGTCTGGCGCAAGATCCACATCGGCATAGACGAGGAAACGCTGGAGATCCGGGCCGTCGAGGTCACCTCCGGCAATGCAGGCGACGCGCCGATGCTGCCTGAGCTCCTGAAGCAGATCGGCCTGGATCGGCAAATCGCCACGGTCACTGCCGACGGCGCCTACGACACGCGCGCCTGCCACGACGCCATCGCCGACCGCGGCGCGGCCGAAATCATTCCGCCGCGCCGCAACGCCAGGCCATGGAAGCGGGACAGCGCCGGAGCCCGCGCACGAAACGAGATCCTGCGAGCATCGAAGCACCTCGGCCGGGCACTCTGGCGGAACTGGAGCGGGTCCCACCGCCGGAGCAGGGTCGAAACGAAAACGAACTGCGTGAAACTGCTCGGCCAGAGGCTGATGTCACGGGACTTCGACCGCCTGGTTGCCGAAGTCCAGATCCGGGCGGCGGTCCTCAACCGCTTCACGGCGCTCGGCATCCCGCTCACCGTGGCCATGGGATAAGTGTGTCCGGGGAAAGGGGAACTGCGGTCGTCAGCTGATTTGCGCAACAGCGCCCGTCTGAGGTGCTGCTGGTGTTCAAGTAGTGTAGGGGCCAGTCTTTTTTTGGTGGCCCGTTAGAGCGCCGACTGAGGGGCTGTCGGTCGCGTAATCTCATAAGGACTAGCGCACTGGACGGATGCGCTCAGGTGATCGGCGGTGGTATTCTCTCGAAGGTATGGGAAAACTAAGAACTCCCGCACATGGCCCCCGCACACTCGCGGCTAACCGACGGAAATCAATAGGATTGCTCCGAGTGAACACACTCTGACCACGGCCGACGCAAGCGAAGGTGGAAGTCGTGCTCGTTCATAGGTTTGGGTTTATTGCCGTGCGTGCCCCGCCATCGCCGAGGGCGTGTCCCCGGCTGACCGGTGCGCTCCGAGGGTGTCGAGCGGAGGTCGTCCATGTGGGCAAGGGCCACGCGGCGGGTGATCTTCGAGACCTCGGCATTGCCCGTGAATGTCTCGAAGCGTTGGAGGATACGCCGATAGCGCTCCTTGGTCGAAGGCTTGATGCCGTCACTCTGGGCCAGCCAGCGGTGGGAGGTCGCTCGAACGGTGGTGTCTTGCGATGTCTCCGGTGTGCTGACCGCTTGGGGGCCGTCGTATTTCGCGAAGAGCGACGCCTTGATTTCCTCAAGGGTTTCCCTGCGTCGGCTCAGGGCTTCCCCAAGGTCGGAGGAGCCGAGGGATCGAATGATTTCCCGCTTGCCGACCGCCGGTCTCAACTCGACAGGAACGGTGAATCGCAAAGCGTAGACAGCGCCGCGCTCGAAGACGCCCTTGGGTAGAACTGTAAGGGTAACGTCAGTAAATCTCCCGCACACGAGAGAGAGTAACCCTTTGTAAAGCCGGGGGAATGGTGGGCGACCCTGGAATCGAACCAGGCGTGGGTCTCCCCGGCGGAGTTACAGTCCGCTGCCGCACCTTGCAGCACGTCGCCCTGAGTGAGGCGCTGGATACGCAAGCTCCGGGGGCGCGTCAACAGGAAAATCCCTTGCGGCGGCCGCGCCGAGGCGCCATGGTCGCCGCCTGTCGGAACGGGGGCGATGAAGTGGCCAAGAAACCCACCTGGGTGATCGAGAAGGAACGCGGACGGCGGGCCGCCGCGGCCGAGACCGTCTGGCTTTTCGGGATGCATGCGGTCCGCGATGCGCTGGAAAACCCGCGCCGCGACAAGCTGCGGCTGGTGGTGACCAAGAATGCCGCCGACCGGCTGGCCCCGGCCATTGCGGCCGCCGGGATCGAGCCCGAACTGTGCGATCCGCGCCGCTTTACCGCGCCGCTCGACCCCGAGTCGGTGCATCAGGGCGCGGCGCTCGAGGTGCGGCCGCTGGACTGGGGCAAGCTTGGCGATGTCTGCGACCCGGGGACGGGGCCCGCGCTGACGGTGCTGCTCGACCGGGTGACCGACCCGCACAATGTGGGGGCGATCCTGCGCTCGGCCGAGGTGTTCGGGGCCCGGGCCGTGATCGCGCCGCACCGCCACTCGGCGCCCGAGACCGGGGCGCTGGCCAAGACCGCCTCGGGCGCGCTGGAACGCCAACCCTATCTGCGGGTCGCGAACCTCGCGCGGGCGATGGAAGAGCTCAAAGACCTGGGCTACAGCCTGATCGGGCTGGACGGCGAGGCGCCCTCCACGCTGGCCGAGGGGCTTGCCGGGATCGGCGCGGCCCCGGTCGGGCTGG
Organism: Rhodovulum viride; assembly: GCF_003265965.1. NCBI lineage: Bacteria > Pseudomonadati > Pseudomonadota > Alphaproteobacteria > Rhodobacterales > Paracoccaceae > Rhodovulum > Rhodovulum viride. The sequence continues at coordinate 2,349 of NZ_MUAV01000044.1, forward strand.
TTTTGGGGGCCGAAGGGCCGGGCCTGCGCGAACTGACCCGAGCCACCTGCGACCGGCTGGTGCGTATCCCCGCGGCGGGCGGGTTCGGGTCGCTCAATGTCTCGAACGCGGCAGCGGTGGCGCTTTATGCGGCGGCGGTGCGCCCCTAAGACAGCCTCCCGGGCCTGACAAAGGCGGGGCCCGTAGTCTTCGGATCACAGTTCCATGAGCGGGCTGGAAAAGACCGCGCTGCGGTCCCATGTCTTACGCGAAGGGCGGAGGCCCGGAACGCCTTCGTCCTGCTTCACTGTCCCTCGTTCCGCGACTGGCGCCCGGAAATTCCGGGCGCCTTTTTTTACCGCTCGTGCCTTTTGGCCGCCGGGCCGGGCCGAGTCAAGCGCGCTCAGGTGCCATAGGCCCGCGCATCGGCGGTTTTCACCGTCTCGGCGGCGGCGACCAGCGCCCCCGCGATCCGGTCCAGTTCGGCCCGTGGCAGATGGGCGGGCAGCCGTGCGTCGCAGGCCCGCATCAGCATCGCCCGGGTCTTGGGCAGATTGCGCCGCGGTCCTCCCGGTAGATCGTCGAGAAACCCCCAGTTCCAGAACGCCCGCGCATTGTCGGTGCTGAGCCCGAATACCTGCACCTGCACCCCAAGCGCGGCGGCGGCATCCTGAAAGGCGCGCGCCTCGTCGTCGGTCTCGAAGCCGACGAGGTTGAACTGGATCGAATCCGGGGCGCGCGTTTCGGGGGGCAGGGGCGGGGGAACCGACAGCCAGGGCGACCGGTTCAACAGCACGGCGACGTGGTCGTGATTGGCGCGGCCCTCGCGCACCCGGCGGGCGACCTCGGGCAGTTGCGGGCGGATCACCGCGGCCGAGAGGTTCTGCATCCGCATGTTGTAAAGCGGCAGGCGGTTCTGCCAGCGGGCAAAGGCCGCGGCCAGCCCGTCATGCTTTTTCCAGTTATGTTCGTAGGCGCCCGACATTATCACCGCGCGGGCCAGCAGGTCGGGGTCTTCGGTGACCAGCATCCCGCCCTCGCCGCCATTCACCAGCTTGTAGGACTGGAACGAGAAACAGCCGATCCGGCCCAGCGTCCCGATCTTGCGGCCGTGCCAGAGCGTGCCCAGCGAATGCGCCGCATCCTCGATCAGCGGGATGCCACGGGCGTCGCAGGCGGCGGCGATGGCATCCATGTCCGAGGTGTGGCCGCGCATGTGGCTGATCAGGACGGCAGAGATGTCGTCGTCCAGCCGGGCCTCGAAATCCTCGAGATCGAGCCGGAAATCGGTGCCGACCTCGGCCAGAACCGGCACGCAATCGGCATGGATCACCGCCGAGGGGACGGCCGCGAAGGTGAAGGCCGGGATCAGCACCCGCGCCCCGCGCGGCAGGTCCAGCGCCTTCAGCGACAGGAACAGCGCCGCCGAACAGGACGAGACCGCCAGCGCGTAGGGAACGCCCAGAAGCGCCGCGAAATCGCGTTCAAGCAGCGTGACCGGCGCGTCGGCGGCAGCGGTATAACGGAACAGGTCCCCGGTGCGCAGCAGGCGGTCGATCTCGGCGCGGGCGCTTTCCGGGATCGGTTCGGCATCGTAGACAGTGCGGGAGCGGGTCATGCGGTCACCTTATCCGACGTCGTCTCGATGGACGACCCTATCCGACCGGAAGTGACTCAGAGATGTGACAGGATGGCGACGATCGGAAATCAGAGCCCGACTGTGTCCCGCAAAGCATACCAGGCCATCGCCAGCGCCAGAAGCGGCGCGCGCAGCGCCGCGCCGCCGGGGAAGGGCGGGCAGGGGAGGCGGGCGAAGGTCTCGAAGGCCTCGGTCTCGCCCTGCACCGCCTCGGCCAGCACCCGGCCCGCAAGCGTGGCCATCGCCACCCCGTGGCCGGAAAAGCCCGAGGCCGAATAGATGCCCGGCGCGGGCGTGCCGAGATAGGGCAGCCGCGAGCGCGTGATCGCCAGTGTGCCGCCCCAGGCATGGGTCAGCGCGACATCCTTGAGTTGCGGGAAGACTTGCAGCATCGGTTTGCGCACCAGCGCCCGGATGTCCTCGGGGAAGCGGTAGCCATAGCTTTCGCCGCCGCCGAACAGAAGCCGCCCGTCGGGCGACAGCCGGAAGTAGTTCACCACGAACCTGCTGTCGGCGACCGCCACGTCGCGGGACAGCACCGAGGCCGCGCGCGCGCCAAGCGGTTCGGTCGCGACCATGTAGTTGTTGATCGGCATGACCCGAGCCGCGACCCGGCGGTCGAGCCCGCCAAGATAGCCGTTGGCCGCGAGGATCACCCGGTCGGCGATGATCCGGCCGCGATCCGTCACCACGACCGCGCCCGCATCGACCCGCTCGACCAGCGTCGTCTCGTGAATCGCGGCGCCTGCTTCGGCTGCGGCGCGGGCAAGCCCCAGGGCATAGGCCAGCGGGTTGAGATGGCCCGCGCCCCAGTCGATCACCCCGCCCCGATAGCCGGGGGCGCCGACGATGGCGTGCAGCTCGTCGCGGGTCAGCGGCTCGATCAGGTCGTAATCATAGTCGCGGCGCAGCTTTTCGGCATAGGCGTGAGCCTCGCGCGTGCCCCGGTCGGACCAGTCGGCATAGACGATGCCGGGGCGGTAGTCGCAGGCGATGGCGTGATCGCGGATCAGGTCCGACACCAGCCCGCGCGCCGCTTCGGCCAGATGCCACAGCTTTGCCGCGTGCCCGTCGCCCAGCATCGCCTCGAGCGCGTCCTGATGCAGCCGCTGGCCCGAGCCGACCTGTCCGCCGTTCCGCCCCGAGGCGCCGAATCCCACCCGGTGCGCCTCGACCAGCACGGTGTCGAGCCCGGCCCGGGCTAGATGCAGCGCCGCCGACAACCCGGTATAGCCGCCGCCGACGATGCAGACATCTGCGCGCCGGTCGCCATCGAGCGGCGCGAAGGGCGCCAGCGGCGGGGTGGTTTCGGCATACCAGCTGGCGGGATAGGCCCCGCGTCGGTCGTTCGCGAAGAGAAGGTTCATACGTTCAGCAGCAGATGTTCGCGTTCCCAGGGGCTGATGACCTGCAGGAACTGCTTGTATTCCAGTTCCTTGACTGCCGAATAGACGGTGCAGAATTCTTCGCCCAGGACCTCGCGCATGGGTGAGGCCGCCTCGAAGAGATCGAGCGCCTCGGCCACGTTGCGGGGGATGTCCTCGTCGCCCGAATAGGCGTCGCCGGTGAATTCGGGCCGGGGCAGAAGTTCTTCGGTCAGCCCCAGATAGCCGCAGGCGAGCGAGGCCGCGATGCCCAGATAGGGGTTGCAATCCATCCCCGCCAGCCGGTTTTCGACCCGCCGCGCCTCGGGTTCGGCGACCGGCACGCGCAGGCCGGTGGTGCGGTTGTCGCGCCCCCAGAGCAGGTTGATCGGTGCCGCGAAGTCCGGGACGTAGCGGCGGTAGCTGTTCACATAGGGCGCGAGCAGCGCGATCACCGAGGGCATGTGGGTCTGCATGCCTGCGATGAAATGCAGGAAGGCGGGGCTTTCGCTGCCATCCTCGTTCGAGAAGATGTTCAGCCCGGTCCGCGCATCGACCACCGAGTGGTGGATATGCATGGCCGAGCCGGGCTCGTCCTCGATGGGCTTGGCCATGAAGGTGGCGTAGCAGTCGTGCCGCATCGCCGCCTCGCGGATCAGCCGCTTGAAATAGAAGATCTCGTCGGCCAGCTTCACCGGATCGCCATGGCGCAGGTTCAGTTCCACCTGGCCCGCACCGCCTTCCTGCAGGATGCCGTCGATTTCCAGTCCCTGCGCCTCGGCGAAATCGTAGATGTCGTCGATGACGGGGCCGTATTCGTCGACCGCGCTCAGCGAATAGGCCTGACGCCCCGCCGCGCGCCGGCCCGAGCGGCCCATCGGCGGCTGCACCGGTTCCGACGGGTTGGTGTTGCGGGCGACGAGGAAGAACTCCATCTCGGGTGCCACGATCGGCATCCAGCCACGGTCGTTGTACAGCTTGACGATCCGTTTCAGCACGTTGCGGGGCGCGGTCGGCACCATCTCGCCCTGCTGGTCGAAGACGTCGTGAATGACCTGCAGCGAACAGTCGGCGGCCCAGGGCGCGGCCGAGGCGGTGCTGAAATCCGGCGTCAGGATCATGTCGGGCTCGGTGAAGGCCCGGCCCTCGATATCGGCCCAGTCGCCGGTGATGGTCTGCTGGAAGATCGAGTTCGGCAGATAGAACCGGGTCTGCGTCACGAACTTGCCCGCGGGCATGGCCTTGCCGCGGGCGACGCCCGCCAGATCGGCCACGATGCACTCGACCTCGTCGAGGCGGCGCCCCTCGAGATACGCGCGGGCGGCCTCGGGAAGCTGGTCGCGCCAGTCTTTCATGGCTCAGCGCCTTTCGGTGAAGAAACGGGCGATCCGCGCGGCCATCGCGGCCGAGTCGGTGGGCAGGTCAAGCCGGGCGCGGGCCTCGGCCAGGGTCTCGTCGGGCACCACGCCGGGGCCGCGCTCCTCGATCAGGCCCTTCTCGAAGGCCGGGGCGAATTCCGGGTGCGGCTGCACCGTATAGGCATGCTCGCCATAGATCAGCGCGGCATGGGCGCAGCTAGGCGCGCTGCCCACCGTTTCGGCGTCATGCGGCGGCTCGATCACCTGGTCCTGATGCCAGGCGTTCAGCCGGTAGTCCTGCCCCTCGATCCGGTAATCGCGCGGGCCGACCGACCAGCCGCCCGCGAATTTCTCGACCCGGCCGCCCAGCGCCTGGGCGATGATCTGGTGGCCGAAGCAGATGCCGACCAGCGGCACGCCACCCGAATAGGCCTGCCGGATGAACTCTTCCAGCGGGTGGATGAAGGCGTGATCCTCATAGGCGCCGAAACGCGACCCGGTGATCAGCCAGCCCTCGGCGGCGTGGATCGAGGGCGGGAACTGCATGTCGAGCACGGGCCAAGTGTGGAACTCGAAGCCGTGACCTTCAAGCAGCCGCACGAACATGTCCGGATAGTCGCCATGCGCCGCGCGAAGCGCGTCGGGCGCGTGGCCTGTCTGCAGGATACCGATCTGCATGGGAGTCTCTTGATTATGTGCGCTCAACCTAGTCTTGCCGCGTGCGGCGGGCAAGCCCCCGCGCCGCGCCCGGACCGGGCTCAGACAGTGTCGAGATAAAGCGCCATCTGCGCGTCCTCGTCGAGCCCGGCGATGCGGCGCGCTTCCTGCCGCTTGGTCATGGTCAGGTTGCGGATCAGCCCGCGGCGGAAGATCCGGGCCATGCGCGGGCTGTGCTCGAAGGCGTCGATCGCGCCCTGCCAGCAGGTCGGGATCTGCGGCAGGTCGAGTTCATAGGCATTGCCGGTGATGGGCGGCGGCGGCTCGAGCTGTTCCTCGACACCCTGCAGGGCCGCGCCGAGGATCGCCGCGATCATCAGATAGGGGTTGATGTCGCCGCCCGCGACGCGGTGCTCGATCCGGCGGGCGCGGGGGCTGCCGCCGGGAATGCGGATGGCGGCGGTGCGGTTCTCAAGCGCCCAGCAGATGCCGGTGGGGGCGTGGTTTCCGGGCACCAGCCGGCCGTAGCTGTTGGCATGGGGCGCGAGGATCAGCGTCATGTCGGGCATTGCCGCAAGACAGCCCGCCACGGCCTGACGCAGGAAGCCCGAGCCCTCGGGACTGGCGTCGTCGAAGATGTTGTTGCCGCGCGCGTCGAGCACGGAGAAATGGGTATGCAACCCGTTGCCGACATCGTCGGCATAGGGCTTGGCCATGAAGCTGGCGGCAAAGCCGTGGCGCCGGGCCATGCCGCGCACCAGCAGCTTGAATAGCCAGGCGTCGTCGGCGGCCTTCATCGCGGGGCCGTGCATCATGTTGATCTCGAACTGCCCGGTCCCGGCCTCCGAGATCGCCGCATCGGCGGGAATGTCCATCGCCTCGCAGGCGTCGTAGAGATCGGTGAAGAAGGCGTCGAAGGCGTCGAGCGTGCGCAGCGACAGGATCTCGCCCGCCTCGCGGCGCTTGCCCGAGCGTGGCGAGCGCGGCGGGTGCAGCACCTCGTCGCTGTCGTCGATCAGGTAGAATTCAAGCTCGGTCGCCACCTGCGGCGCCCAGCCCCGGCGCTCGTATTCGTCAAGCACCACCGCCAGCGCATGGCGCGGGCAGCCCTCGAAGGGCCGGCCCTGTTCATCGAACATCCACAAGGGCAAAAGCGCGGTCGGCGCGTCGAGCCAGGGCATCGGCACGAAGCCCCGCCCCGTGGGGCGCAGCACGCCATCGGCATCGCCGGTCTCGAAGACGAGCGGGCTGCCCTCGATATCCTCGCCCCAGATGTCGAGATTCAGCACCGACAGCGGAAAGCGGGTGCCTTCCTCCTCGATCTTGCCGGCAAAGCGCGAGGGCACGCGCTTGCCGCGCGCCTGCCCGTTCAGGTCGCAGGCGGCCATCCGGATGGTCCGGATCTCGGGATTGTCGCGAAGCCAGGCGCTCATCTTATGACCTGCGGGCGGATCCTCAGGCGCGGCCGGGACTCGGACGGCATGTGGCGGTTCAAACGGCGGTTGATCAGCCCGAAGAGGCCGATGATCGCAAGGGTCACGAGGATGAAATAGAAGGCCACGATCGGATAGGGGATGAAGGGGTTGAAGGTCTTGTCGGCGAAGTAGTTGGCATAGTAAAGCGCGTCGCCCTTCTGCTGCCAGGCCGGAAAGCCGGAAAAGTAAACCAGCGTCGTGGCATGGAAGAGAAAGATCGCCTCGTTGGTATAGGCGGGCCAGGCCAGCCGCAACATGGTCGGCCAGACGATCCGCCGGAACCTTTTCCAGCCCGCCATGCCATAGGCATCGGCGGCCTCGATGTCGCCCTTGGGTACCGAGCGGAGCGCGCCGTAGAAGATCTCGCCGGAATAGGCGGCGGTGTTCAGGAACAGCACGACCAGCGCCCCCGCCCAGGCGCGGGTCAGCCAGCCCGTCTCGGCGGTGATGTGGGTGAAGATCAGGTTCAGCTCGATCCCGTTTCTGGGCAGCAGCACGAAGGCCTGGTAGGCCAGGAAGAACTGGATGAAGAGCGGCGAGCCGCGGAAGACGAAGATGAACCATTCGGCGGGCTTGCGGACGACCCAGGCGCTGCTGTTGCGCGCCACCGCGACCGCGGTCGCGAGGAAGAAGCCGAAGAACAGCGCAAGCGCCCCGAAATAGATGTTCCAGACCAGCCCCGAGCCGATCAGGGTGAATTGCTCGCACAGGGTGAAGTCCGAGCGCGGCAGCAGCCGCTCGCCATAGCCGAGCGAGCGGAAGGCGTAATCCTGGAATGTCTGCACGCAGCTCATTGCGCGACCTTTCGCTGGGCTTCGCCCGCCAGCGTCGCCTGCCCGTGCGAAAGCCGCGCCGTCAGCCGGGTCAGCACCGCCTCGGAGACCCGGGTCAGCATCAGGTAGAAAATCAGCAGGCCGAGGAAGTAGTAGAGCCGCCAGTCGGGATGCGGATAGGCGAAGATCGAGGTCTTCGAGCCGCCCAGCTCGCGGGCCCAGTAGACGATGTCCTGCACGCCCAGCAGGAACAGCAGCGGCGTGGCCTTGATCAGGATCATCCAGAGGTTCGACAGGCCCGGCAGCGCATAGATCCACATCTGCGGCACCAGGACCCGCCAGAAGGACTGGCGCGGGGTCATGCCATAGGCCTCGGCGGTCTCGATCTGGGCGCGGGGAACCGCGCGCATCGCGCCGTAAAGCACATTGGCGGCGAAGGCGCCGAAGACCACGGCGAAGGCCAGCACCGCCAGCGCGAAACCGTAGGTTTCATGAACCCATTGCGGGCTCGTCGACAGCGGCAGCTTGGCCGCCGGGCAGACCACGAAATCGCTGCCCTGCCGGACCGGCTCGGTCCAGTCGGGGCATTTGACCTTGTGGCGCAGCCACTCGAACCCCTGATCCATCGCGACCGGGACGAAGAGGAAGAAGACGATATCGGGAATGCCCCGGACCATCGCGGTGTAGGCCCGCCCGAAGATCCGGAGCGGCCAGATCCGCGAGCGCGCGGCCATGGCGCCGCCGAAGCCGAACAGCAGGGCTGCCGGGGCGGTGATCGCCAGCAGGGCGAGCACGACCAGGAAGGACTGGTAGAACGCCATGTGCTTGCCGCTGGTGAGATAGCAGGCAAGCCAGTTCAGACCTTCGAGGGTGGAGGGATCTGCGCAGGACGCGAACATTTGGGACTGGCGGGGGGGGGGGG
>NZ_MUAV01000045.1:0-10037 GCF_003265965.1 Rhodovulum viride
CGCGCGAGATGTTCCGCGCCCAGGGCTTCCCCGAGAGCTACCGGATCGACACCGCTCCGGACGGCCGCGCCTTCACCAAGACCGAACAGACCCGCATGTGCGGCAACTCGGTCTGCCCGCCGGTCGCGGCCGCGATCATCGCCGCGAATTGCCAACACCTGGCAGAAAAGCAGAGGGAGGCCGCATGATGGCTGAACCGCAACGCCCCTACACCCCGGACATGCTCGCCGAGCGCTGGGGTTGCTCGGGCGAAACCGTACGCGCGATGACCCGGGACGGCCGCCTGCCCGCCTTCCGAGTCGGCGGGCGACTTCTCAGGGTATCAGCACAAACGGTGAGGGACTTAGAATGCGGGACTATCGGCTCGGCCGCCTCAAGGGCCGACATGTCGTCATCTGGACGGACGACGATGGCAAACGGCGACGCTATCGTCTTGAGGCCCACACGGCCCGGGAGGCCGAGCGGGAAGCGCGCGACCTCATCCTGAGGCTGGACGCCCCTCCCGCGGGCATGACGGTCGCGCAGGTCTGGGACGCCTATCGCATGGAAATGGGCGACCGGCGCCAGGGCGCCAAGGTTGCCCAGGCCGGAGGCGTTGTGCTGCCCCATTTCGGGCATCTGTCGGTCGAGCAGATCACCGTGGCCGACTGCCGAAGCTACACCGCGAAGCACCGCTCGGCCGGGCGCAAGGACGGAACGATCAGATCCGAGCTCGGGTGCCTTCGGTCCGTGATTCTCTGGGCCCGGAAGACCCGCCTGATCTCCACCGCCCCGCCAATCGAGATGCCGCCGACACCGGCGCCGCGCGACCGCTATCTGTCCCGGGAGGAGGTGGACAAGCTGCTGGCCGCCGCCGTCGACCCACATATTCGACTGGCCATGCTGCTGATGTTGACCACGGGGGGACGAAGCGGCGCGGTCCTGGAATTGACCTGGGGCCGGGTCGACCTGGCAAACCGCACGATAAAACTGGCAACGAACGATCTGGGCCCGCGCAAGGGACGCGCCACGGTGCCGATCAACGACACGTTGATGGCGGCGCTTCAGGAAGCGAGGCAGGCCGCCGTTTCAGATTACGTCGTGGAGTGGGGCGGGCGCCGCGTCGGATCGATCAAGACCGGGTTCAATGCCGCCGTCGCGCGGGCCGGAATCGCCCACTGCACTCCGCACGATCTGCGCCGGACAGCAGGCCGATTCATGGCCGAGGCCGGTGTGCCCATCGAGGAGATTGCGGAGTATCTCGGCCACACAAATCCGAACATCACACGCTCGACCTATGCGCGCTTCAGCCCCGGCCATCTGCGCCGCGCGGCCGGATCTTTGGAGTTTGGAACGCCCAAATTGGTTCAACGAACCAGAGGGCAATCCCCAAAACCCAACCTAAGTATTTGATTTTATGGTGATCCCGGCAGGACGCCGCGAATGGCGTAAAATCAATACGATGCCGGGGGAAGTTCCAAATTACTGCACCACGACATTTCAATAACTTAGATCGCGAGCTTCCAAGTGGTTCGTAGGACCTGAAACCACCACCGGAACATCAGGGTTCGACAGAGGCCTGCGACTGTTTCGAGCTCCTTTACCGCCTCAGCGCCCCCCCTGACGACCACAGCGCACTCAAAGCGGAACGTCACGATCCGCAACGCGAAGTCTCGAAAACCGCCGTCTGCCCCCTCAGTGGCGCCGCGTCTCAGCACTGTGCCACGTCCCGCAGCCAGCCCGCCACATACGACAAACGCCGCTGCAGACGCAGCGACCGGATCGCGAGCGTGTTCGGAAGGCTGAGGGACTGGCGCCGCATGACAATACGTCACGAGAGGTGCACGGAATTCTTCGTCCCCGCCGCCTCTCTAACCACAACCATCATGTTCTGGCTAGGAATCCTGGCCCTTAGGAGGGGACAGGTCCTGTCGCAAAATAGAAGAAACTGCACAAAATAAGCCGCCCCCAGGCAAGCATGTTCCCTTTTTGTGCAGACGAAATCGGCTTGTGCAGGTTCGGCGAACCAAAGAGCATTCCCCAAATTATTGTGGCGCTTCGGGCATTGAGCCCCCGCATTTGGTGGATCGGATTGATGGTGAATTTGTCCGCCCCTTAAGTCTAGAGTCAGGACTCACAACCAATAGATGACGGTCGCGGCCAGAGCGCAGGCCGAGAGGAATAGGATCGTGCAGCGGTTTTAGCTGGTGGCGATGCGCCGCCAGTCCTCAAGGCGAGCGAACATGTTCTCGATCCTGTGGCGCAGGCAGCAGAGGTCCGCGTCGTGCGGGATCGGAACCTTACGACCGATGCGGGAGGGGAGCCCTTCTATCGTTCGGCTTGAGCGCTGCACCTGGCCATGGATCCAAGTATGCTTGGGCTTGGCAGGCCGAAACCCGATCCCTTTGGTGTCGTCGCAGATCATGTCGAAGCACACCCGCTAGGCGAAAGCGGAGTTTCGATTCCAGGGCGCCCCCAGAGAGTTTGCAAACTGCGCCCCCAGATTCGCATAAGACCAAAAATACGAGTTCAACTGGAACACCCGATTTGGCGGTCGGTTGCAATCGCGGAGGTCCGCCCATCGTCGACTGCGAACCATGCCAAAACATCGTGTTGGCGACCACTGCAGGCTGCTTTCATAGGAAGGAGCGCAACCCGCCGACGCGGCAACACAACGCGATGATTTTTGTTGACGAGTTACTCCTCGTCGTTGTCGGATCATCCAGCCGACGGATCTAGGCGTTGTTTGCAATAATGCTAAGGTGTGAAAATGAACATATACGAAGCCATATCAAGCACGGACTCGGAGGTGGAAGGCACCATCCTAGTAATGGACATCGCCGATTCCACAAAAATGAAAGAAGAAACAGAAGAAGTCGGATGGCTTGGTAACTACGCGAAGGCATTTGATATTATCCTGCAAAACATCCCCGAATCCGGAGAGGTTGTAAAATACCTTGGAGACGGAATAATGGTATTTTTCAGAGAAGACGAACAAACAGACGCGATAAATGCAGCAATCAGGACGCAAGAAGCACTGGAAAAGGCGAAAGAAGATAAAATTATTAAGGTGGTCTTTTCGACTGGCGTGGCATCCGGAAAGTTCTGGCGGGTTCCTCTCGGAAATGATCGCTTTGACTACCTTGGGCAGGTCGTCGACAAGGCATTTCGCCTGTGTTCTGCAGCGATGCCAAAGGCTATTTTCGTGGATGCTGATACCGTTGTCGCGGCCAACGTCACCAAGGTTCGCTCCACGGTTGGGAGCGCACTGCGCCGCAAACCCGCCGAGTATGTCGGCAAGACAGCGAGCATTCAACTCAAGGGGTTTGCCAAGTTGGTCGAGTACCATTCCGTTCATTGGACGGGCGAGCAATTTGGTGTAAAACCAAGCCCTTCCGAAGGAGGGGCTCTGGATGGACGCAGTGCGCTGCCTGCCAAGGCAAGGTCGCTCCCTCAGAGCACAAGCGACCATGAGATCAGCCTTATTGGAAAGTTCACCGAATGGCGCGGCAACTCCGGGAGGGTACGAACTGAATCGGGTAACGAATATTTTTGCCATAAAGGCAACGTCCCCGAGGGCCTAAATGTGGAGGCCGGTCAAGAAGTGTTCTTCATTGAAAGGCCAACGGGTAGAGAGTTGCCAATGGCCGAGCACATGGTTCCTTTGGGAGCAAGTTTTGAAGGAGAAGTCGTGGATGCGCACGGAAAAAACGTATTCTTAAGATCGGCCGCCCTATCGACATTGGGCCATGAGAACGTCTATCTCTTTTGGGAAGACGAAATTATTCTCAAGCATGGGGATCGAGGGACCTTCTATCTAGGCAAAGGTTTCTCCAAGCAGAAGAACCGCTATACCCTGAGGGCCGAGGGCTTCGAGCGGCTCTGATCCCGTAGCACCAAGCGCTCCATTAGTTGGCCGTCTCCGATTTCCGGGGGCGGCCCATCGGATATTTTTAGAAGGTGGATATTGCACATAGACGCACCCGTTTTGATTGGAACGCCGCCGGAGTGGCTTTCGGATGTTAACCCCAACATATTAAAAAATATACTTTGATTTTTTCGCGCAATTATGGCTGGGTTATTCCGAACTTTTCCGGTTGACGAAAATACCCCGACCCAGGGCCACATCAGAGATGTAAACCCGGGACCTTCTCACATCGTCGGATCGGCCGCGACAGGGCGATCAGAAAGCGCTGCCGGGAAATTGCAACCGACCGCGCTATAGCGCCGGTACTTATCACGGAACCCGCGTGAAGTCTCAATCTTTTCGCGCGCATCTTTAAGAATTAGAAACAAATGTGTGTTCAGGTGTCCGCCCCCCAGCGCTGTCTAGATAAGCCCGGACGCATTGAAGTTCAGCCTTGCCGCATCAGGTCGAGCGGCGACCGGCCGCCGAAAGCCCCGTTCGGTCCGGGAGCCCAAGGATATCCGCGTGCAGACGCCTAGAACAGAATCCCCGGTGCGTCTGGATCCCCAGAAGGTGCGACATGCTGTCCGCCAGATCGTGGACGACGCGCCCATAGTCATGCACGCTTCAGTGGGCGGCCGAGGGGCAGGGCAGACTGTGGAGCCAAGGAGATAGACGATGATCTTCTTCGGCGGTAGTGTCCGGGACTCGGGCATGGCGAAAAATGTTACGGGGCGGGTATTGCCAATGGCGAATGATACGAAGACTTATGAAGCAGATTTCTTCAGATGGCTCAAAGATCGCCTGAAAGACAAGGGCCTGCAATTTTCACAATGTGGCTTCAAGCTTAAGGACAGCCTCGGCTCGCGACATGACATCAATTTAGAAAATGGATTCTGGAAGGAACCGCATTACTCGGCAAATAAGCCACCGCGATGGCTTTACCAGATCGAGCTCGCCGGAACACGTTGGAAGGCTGTCAATCCTGCTGGCGGAGCGCTCAATCTCGGCGCGGTCAATGCCTCGCAGGAAGACAAGGCAGGCGTGGTCTTCCGCTTGGTGCCGCTCGTGCAGCAGGATGTTAACAACTATTTCCGGAACGACAACCTAGAAGTCCACGTACTTTTCATCTTCCACGGCGCAACGCCGAAAGGCTCCTCGTCAGAAGCTTTTCAATTCGACCCCGGCAGCGGGGCGATGCAGTTCAAGGGCGCTGCCCTGCCTTATCTACTGGCAGGTCTTCTAGGGGTGAAGCCGCGCGAATATGAGGTTGAAGTGTCGATCTCGGGAACACCGTGCAAGCTAACCTATGGAGATGTAATCGACGCCTTGGCAAAGGATATCAATGTGTTGCCCATGAATGGGACAGCAGGCCCGATCTCCGTCTATGACCTGAGCGAAAAAAAAGACTTCGAACGTCTCAAGAAGGACATCTCCGACGCATGGAAGGCGGCGGGGCCGGTCGCGCCGCCTGCGATTGCAGCGGGCGACGGCCAAGATGACGACGAAATCGTCGCGCCCGCTTCGTTGCATATCCCTGAGATGACCGATCTTCTCGGCATCGATCCGGCGGTCTATCGCCAGATCAACGCGGCTCTCACCTCGGGAAAGCAACATATCATGCTTTACGGCCCGCCAGGGACAGGAAAGACAACGCTCGCTCGACACATTGCGACGGTACTGACAGGCGGAAAATGGACGTTGGTGACGGGCTCCTCTGATTGGAGCTCGCAAGATATCATCGGTGGCTATCAGCCTATCGGCGACAGCTCGGTGGCCTTCATTCCGGGAGTGCTACTGCGCCGCTTCGACCGCCCCCTTATCATTGATGAGTTGAACCGCTGTGACATCGACAAAGTGATCGGGCCGCTCTTCACCGTGCTGTCGGGACAGCAAACCACCCTGCCCTACCGGCTCAACATCGAGGACACGGACAGCCCGCAATATGTGATCCTGCCGGAAAGCAAACCCTCAGCGAAAGCGCATGAGTTTGCACCGGGGCCACACTGGCGCTTGGTGGCGACAATCAACTCTATCGACAAGGCATCCCTCTACCAGATGTCCTATGCGCTCGCGCGGCGCTTCGGATGGGTCTATGTCGATACTCCGCGTGACACGAAAGGCTTCATAGAAGCCTTCCTCCGCAAGGAACAACCCGCCTGGCCCGGGCCATCGGCAGGAGATCCCTGCCCGCTCGCGGCCTTCTGGGACGCGATCAACTCGGTGCGGGTCATTGGCCCTGCACCGATTTTAGACGCCATGAAGGCAATACAGGCAATGTGCATGGATGCGGAGTTCTTCGCAGTGCCTACGACTCGGATGAAGGAAGCACTGCTCGATGCCACGGACATGGTTCTCCTGCCTATGCTCGACGGGATCGTCATGCAGGATGCGGAGTCCATCGCAGGCAAAGCTATCGAGGTATTTGACCTCGATACTGGTCAGAGCGCGCGGATAATGGCGCGGATGGCGTCCGTGGCGGTATAGAGAAAGCGTGATGGACACGCTCGACCGAGCCATTGGTGACTACGCGGCGAGGATGTTCCTGCGGTATTTTCGCCGAGGAACGCTGGCTGGTGTAGACAGGCCGCATGTCGATCTCGCGCGAGACATCGACTTGCTGCGCGCCCATTGGGCGCTATCGGAGCCCGTGCGGACCTTTCTTTCCTATGTGCTGACCCATCGGCACGAAGCCCAAAGCCTGCTGCAATTTGTGACGAGATCTGATGATGCAGTGGCACGGGGACGGATCGACGCGCGGGGTACGATACTCGCGCGGCGGATGATCGGACACCCTTCGCTTGTTATCTACGAAGAACCAATGCGCAGCTTCAATACTGGGCCGAACCAAGTCGTGGCATGGGTTGTGCATACGGCCGCAATCTACGCAGCGCGGCTTTCCGCGCTTCAACCTGTGGGCTCGTCCTACACCCGCCTTGTGGAAGACACGATGGCGGATGTGACGGCGGTTATGCGCCTCGATGCCTTTCGCGAGGTGTTCAAAAGCGTGGCGGTCCATCGTAGGCCAGGACCGGGTGCACTGCGGGATGCAGCACGGTCACGACGAACGATCTATCGACTAGCGATTTCTGCCTATGCCACGCTGACCAAAGTGGAAGCGGGGGAAGAAACGGCTCTGTTGAGCGTTCTGCAAAGCACGTTGATCGGGCCTCTGGAGCAATGGCGGCGTTTCGAACTTGCCGTGGGACTGGGCATTGGAGAAGCCTTGTCAGCAGAAACTGGTGAGAACATGAGCCTTGCTCTGCTCGGCAAGACGGCAGAAACACCAATCATCTCCTGCGGACGATATCACATCTTTTGGCAAGGCGGAGGTGGATTGTTTTCCCAACCCGCCTTGGAGCCGTCCGAAGAAAGGCTCGAAGCAGTGTTGGCGGCCTATGGAATGCGGATCGCAGCCGATCGCCCCGACCTGATAATCACCGACCGGCTTGCCGGTCGGGCAGTTGGTATCGTCGAGGTAAAATATCTTTCAGGAGACACGACAAGCGCCCGCTTCCGCGAAGCGGCTGGGCAGATAGTGCGCTATGCGCGCGGCTATAGTTCTGAAACCCAGATAGACGGACTTGTTCGCGCGTCGCTCATTGTGTTGAGCCGCGAAGCCCCCGCCCTACTGGATGAAAACGCGCCCGCGCCACGCGTATTGGATTTCGCTGGGTTGAGCAATGGTAAGCTTCAGTCTTGGCTGCAGGAACGGCTGCTTATTCCCCCTGCCTAGTGGGCTGGCAGAGGGTACGTAGCTTACTCCGCAGCGATTTTGGGCGATGCCCTCTTCCGCATCCAGGCGGGACGCTCGGCACCACCATCCTCGAACAGCGGCACGTCTTGTTCCTCAACTGGCCTTGCACAAGGTGAGGCGATCTCATAAGGGACGCCGCGATCCTTGGGAAGGGGCTGAAGCTCGGGCACGAAACGGGCACGGGCTCCGAGAAGATACTCCTCGGACAACTCACAGCACGCCCAGCGGCGCTTCAGATTCTCTGCGACGACGCCCGTCACGCAAGAGCCTCCGAAGGGATCGACCACCAGATCGCCGGGATCTGTAAGGAAGCGGACAAAATACTCAGGAAGCTGAGCCGGGAAGCGCGCAGGATGAATAGGAATGTTCTCGGCGCGGCAATGATCTTGATATCGCCCGTTGGACTCCGTGTTTGCAATCGCCAGCAAGTTCGGTGGGACAGAGCCACCGTTGTCTCTGTTAAACTTGTCGGAAATGTCATGACCTGAAGGGCGCAGTTTGGCCTTGTAGCCGTTTTTCAGCAGTTGTTCCATCGACTTCGAGTAAGGCTGAAGCACGCGTTTGTTGTTGGCCTTGGGATATGGCGTCTTCGACAGCCACCAGACGGTGTTTACGGCGTCCTTGACACGCACGCGGCGGACATTCACCCACTCGGCGGGCGTCGGCAACTTCGACGGATTGAACCAGTAGTGCTCCTGGCACAGGTGGAAGCCATATTCCTCGACAAGCATGACGAGGAGCTTGAAATGGTAAAGACTGCGCGTCGGCTGACCTGGCACCCAGGCGCCCCCGATGTCGATGACGAGGCTGCCCGTGTCCTTCAAGACGCGGTGGAAACCTTCGGCGAAGGGGCGGAACCAGTCGCAGTATCGATCGGCATCTTCATTGCCGTAGCTTTTCTTCCGCACCAGACCGAAGGGCGGTGAGGTCATGATGAGATCGACGCTACTCGCTTGGGCTTTGTTGAAAAGGTAACTGCGGCTATCCCCCCAGAAGATTTGGCCAAGGTCGGTCTTCAGGAACGGACGCAGAAGATTGGCGGGAAACTCACGGGTGTTGGTCTTTTGCACCCCCGAGGAAAGCCCTTCCTCTTCGGTGAAACGTGCATGGAGAACGCGAAAATACTCACTGAGCGAGCCATACCCCTGCGCGGCAGCTACCATTTCGATCTCTGCACGTTCCTCCTCAGTCAGGCGGATGTTTGCGGCTTTTGTTCTTGGATTCTCTGCTCTTGGCCGTGCCATATGATCCCTCGCCTGCTTCACGAATGCACCTTAGCTGATGGCTTTTCGCAACACAACAACCAGATGGACTAACAGTCACACAAAAACTGACGCGATCACTTAAGTCATTCTATCCCATTCCTCTGAGCTTCCAGAGATCACGCCCCACACACCCGCCCGGTCAGCGCTGTCAGATCCCGCTCTTCCGCGGCCGTGAACGCCAGCCCGTAGGCCTTGGAGATCCGCCGGAACCGCAGCACGTACTGGCAGCGGAATCCTTGATCGGGGGGCAACCAGTCGAGCGGCCCGCGCGCGCCCTTCGAGCGGTTCGCCGAGGCGGTCACGGGCAGCAGGTTGACGGGATCGAGGGCGAAGCGGGCGCGCTTCTCGGCCGACCAGCTGGCGGCACCATGGCCCCACGCATAGCGCAGCGGCACGATGTGATCGATGTCGAGATCCCCGGCCTCGGTCACCACCTGGCCGGTATAGGGCGCGATCCAGCGGCCGTGGCGCACCGAGCATCCCGACGGCGCCAGGGTCACCGGCACGGTGGAGAGATCCGCCAGCAGCTCGGCCCGGGTGTCGAGGCAATCGCCGTTTGGATCGGCCCAGCCCGGGCCGAAGGCCGCGCGGGTATAGGGCGCGGCCGGGCTCGCCAGATCCGGGGCCTGCACAACCGGGGCGCAGGCCAGGAGCGTCAGGCTCAGGATCGGCAGGGGCAGAAAACGGCGCATGGGGCAGACCTTTGACCGTGCGCCCCCAAGATCCGGTTAAACGCCGACCGGTCCGGGGGAACTCATACCAGCCCTGTCATGACCTCGCGATTGGCGATGATCAACTCCCGCGCCGCGGTCGCGCCGCTCTTCGAGACCGAGTAATTCAGCCGCACCTCTTCGATCCGGACGCCCTCAAGCCCTTCGCCCCCTGACCGCCTCGCCGATGCTTCGCCCGATCTCGCCTGGCGAGGGGGCGATCCACCCGATCAGGGCGATCAGCACGATCCAGGCGGGGAGTTCGTTGACGACGACGGTCTCGACGCGGTCGGCGCGGAGGCGGTTTTCCGATTGCTCCTGGCGGATCTCGCGGGCGCGGGGGCGCACGATGCTGGGGGCGTTCTCGACCTTCACCCCTTGCACATTCTCGGCCCCGGCCTGGACATTGGCGGCGAGGT
>NZ_MUAV01000046.1:0-9433 GCF_003265965.1 Rhodovulum viride
ACCTCGCCGCCAATGTCCAGGCCGGGGCCGAGAATGTGCAAGGGGTGAAGGTCGAAAACGCCCCCAGCATCGTGCGGCCGAGAGCGCGGGATATCCGCCAGGAGCAATCGGAAAACAGGGTCAGGGCGGATCGCGTCGAGACCGTCGTCGTCAACGAGATCCCCGCCTGGATCGTCCTGGTCGCCCTGATCGGGTGGATCGCGCCCTCGCCAGGCGAGATCGGGCGACGGATCGGCGAGACGGTCAGGCGCCGCCGGGCCTGAGAACTTCCCCCGCCTTCGGGCGGGGGCAAGGCGGTGCGTCAACACCGCCTCACCACGCAGCCAAGCGTCAACAGAAGCTGCGCCGACACCCCAGAGGGAATCTGCCGCCCGACTCTCGCGAGAGCGGGCGGACCTAGAACAGGTTCCTGACATGAACGAAATGCGAAAAACCGTCCCCGCCTCCCCCGTCGCCCCTTGGGTGGGCGGCAAGAAGGCGCTTTGGCGGAAGATCATCGAGCGGATAGAGGCGATCCCGCACCGCACCTATGTCGAGCCCTTCCTCGGCATGGGCGGGGTCTTCCTGCGCCGCAGCTGGCGCCCGCGGCTCGAGGTGGCGAACGATCTGAACGGCGAGATCACCAATCTCTTCCGCGTGTTGCAGCGCCATTACCCCCAGCTGATGGAGGTCATGCGCTTCCAGATCACCTCGCGCCGCGAGTTCGAACGGCTCCGGGCCTGCGATCCGGCCACCCTGACCGATCTGGAACGCGCCGCGCGGTTCCTCTATCTCCAGCGGCTCGCCTTCGGCGGCCGCCCGGGCGATGTCTTCGGGGTCTCAGCCAGCCATGGCCCGGCGTTCAGCCTGGCCAAGATCGGCCCGCTCCTCGACGCCGCCCATGACCGGCTCGATGGCGTGGTCTTCGAGAATCTCCCCTGGCAGGAGGTGCTGGCGCGTTATGACGGGCCGCAGGCGCTCTTCTATCTCGATCCGCCCTATTGGGGCGGCGAGGACGATTACGGCAAGGGCCTCTTCGACCGCGACCAGTTCGCCGAGCTGGCCGGGCGCCTGGGCAAGATCGAGGGCGCCTTCGTGCTGTCGATCAACGACCGACCCGAGATCCGCGATCTCTTCGGCGCCTTCCGGATCGAGGAGGTGCGGCTGAATTACTCGGTCTCGAAGAGGGGCGCGACCGCGGCGCGGGAGTTGATCATCGCCAACCGCGAGGTCATGACGGGGCTTGTATGAGGTCCCCCGGGCCAGTCGGCGTTTAACCGGATCTTGGGGGCGAGAGGTCAAAGGTCTGCCCCATGCGCCGTTTTCTGCCCCTGCTGATCCTGAGCCTGACGCTCCTGGCCTGCGCCCCGGTTGCGCAGGCCCCGGAGCTGGCGAGCCCGGCCGCGCCCTATACCCGCGCGGCCTTCGGCCCGGGCTGGGCCGATCCAAACGGCGATTGCCTCGACACCCGGGCCGAGCTGCTGGCGGATCTCTCCACCGTGCCGGTGACCCTGGCGCCGTCGGGATGCTCGGTGCGCCACGGCCGCTGGATCGCGCCCTATACCGGCCAGGTGGTGACCGAGGCCCGGGATCTCGACATCGATCACATAGTGCCGCTGCGCTATGCCTGGGGCCATGGTGCCGCCAGCTGGTCGGCCGAGAAGCGCGCCCGCTTCGCCCTAGATCCCGTCAACCTGTTGCCCGTCACCGCCTCGGCGAACCGCTCGAAGGGCGCGCGGGGGCCGCTCGACTGGTTGCCCCCCGATCAGGGCTTCCGATGCCAGTACGTGCTGCGATTCCGGCGGATCGCCAGGGTCTACGGGCTGGCGTTCACGGCTGCGGAAGAGCGGGATCTGGTAGCGCTGACCGGGCGTGTGTGTGGGGTGTGAAGGGCGGGGAACTGACATTCGGCCCCCTTGCTAGACATCGGCCGAGCTTCGCCGAACCGGACCTTCACCGCGCCTCGAAACCGCATCGGCTGGCTCTCGGAAGTCTGGGCGGTTAACGGACCTTCGCTGCAAGCGCGAAGCTGCCAGCCCGAATTTGAAGAGCGGTCATTTACGCGCACCGCCCCAAAAACAACCAACCGGAACGCGCCCGCCAGCGCTGGAGGCCTGTCATACAGGCTTCCGCATCCGCGGGATTGCGAAACCACCCAGCCCGGCCAGCAGCAGCGGTAGACCGGCGGGGAGCGGGACGGCGGATGTCGTGCTTTGCAAGGCCCAGACGGAAAGCGCGGCGTCCCCGAAAGTCGCCCCGGTCAGGATGTTGCTCAGGCTGTCGCCATCCGCGAGGGTGAAGCGCGCGAAATAGTCCTCGTCGAACAGGAGTTCCAGTTGCCGGTCGCCCTCGCGCGCGGTTTCGGTGGATGCAACCGTGAAGCCCGGCGTAACGGCGAGGTTGAATGTTGTCCCGTCGCCAGTGTTGAGTTCGAGCGTCGGGACTGCGCCTGCGTCAAGGGCCTGGAAGAACCCCGGAATGACCGTGAAGCCAAGGTCCGTCGGCGCGGTGTCGATTATGGACAGTGCGCTGCTTTCGGCAAGCGGACCGCCAGCGAGTTCAAGGCCTTTCGCGCCCAGATCGATCACAGCCGACTGGGCCGCCGCGGCGAAGGACAGGGCGGCGAGCGCGCCAAGGAGAGTGGTTCGGATCATGGTCAGTTTCCCCGGAAAATGTGCCGTGTCAGGCGAATGAAATCTCGTCGAGGCTGTCGGCCCCGACAACGGTGATGACGTCGAAGTCCTGGTCGATGAACAACAGGACGCGGCCCGCGGCCGGGGCGTGGTGGATCACGCTGCCCGCGCCGAGGTCGATCATGTCTTCGCCCACCGTATAGTCGAGGATCGTGCGGAATTCGCGCGCGCCGTTGTGTACCGTATCGGCGAAGTCGAACACATCGGCCCCGCCGCCGCCGAACGTCGTTTTCATGGTCCCGGCGTTCGGCTGGAGGATGTCAGCGCCCTCGGTCCCAAATATCTGGGTGTCCGTGCCGCCGAGGATGAGGGTCGGTCCGATGTCCTCTTCAACATCGATGATATCGACGAAGACCAACGCCGCGCTGGACGCCAACCCGTCACTCGCGGAGACCTCGACTTCGTAGCGGTTGTCGCCGTTGGCATCGGCGGAGGCTTCGAAATCTGGGGCATCGGCAAAGCGGATCGCGCCTGTCGCGGAATCGATTTCGAAGAATGCCGCATCCGCCCCGGCGTCGATCAAGTAGGTGATCGTGTCCCCGTCCGGATCCGCCGCTGCCACGCTGCCCACCGCGGTCGTGTTCTCCGCCACCGCAAAGGGTCCCGCGTCGGTGAAGGTGGGCGCCGCGTTGGTCACGTCTATGGTGACCTCAGCCATCGCAAGCTCGGTGCCGTCGCTTACCGAGTAGGTCAGCATCTCCTGCCCGACGAAGCCCGCATCCGGGGTGTATTCGAACGACCCGTCCGCGGCGATGTTGATCGTGCCGTTAGCGGGCGCCTCGATCGAGGTGACGAAGATCGGGTCGCCGTCCGCATCGCTATCATTGGAAAGCAGACCGGCAGCGGCGGCGACGGTCAGCACCTCGCCCGCATGGACGGCATAGCCGTCATCCACCAGGCTCGGCGCCGTGTTGTCTTCGTCGATCGCGCCATCCTGGTCGTTGTCTTTGCCGTCGTTGACCTCCGGCGCTCCGGGGAACACCGTGGGGTCGGCATCGTCGGCGTCGCCGGCCACGTCCGAGGTGCCCGCCGGCTCCACGTAGGCGGTCTGATTGGTCGTCGGGTCATCGACGCCGAAACCGTCGCGGTCACCGTCGAGATACCAGGTGAACGGACCGCCAAGGCCAACGACAACCAGCTGGCCGGTGTTCGGCGTCACGCCGCCCTGGCCGTCGGTCACGTCGTAGGTCACCGTCAGCACGGTGCTCGCGCCCGACGCCAGCGCCCTGGCGAACTGTGTCGGATCGATGGTGAGTGTCGCGTCGGTCAGACCGAACACCACCGCCGCGCCGTTCTGGTCCGTCACCGAGACGTTCGCCACCCCGAGTGTTCCGCCGTCGCTGTCCAACGCAACGGCCTCGCCCAGAAGGTCGATCGTCACCTCACCGCCGTTCTCGGCCACGCTCCCGGCGTCGATTGGGGAGGCGGTCGGCGGGAGGTTGGGAACAAGCGAAATCGTCTGATCATCGAAGACGAGCTGTTCCACGTCGACCAGCGTGTCTGTTCCCGTAGCGCCGATGACTGTGGTGACGCCTCCGGTGGTCGTCATACTGAAGTTCGCCCGTAGACCGGCGTAAACTATCTGGTCATTTCCCGACCCGGCATCGACATAGTCTTCGCCGTCGCCCGTCACGATCACGTCGTCGCCAGAGCCGGTCTCGACGTGGTCGTCCTGATCGCCCAGAACCAGGTTATCATTGCCAGAGCCGGTCTTCAGCAGCACACGCTCAATGCTCTGCACCTCCACCCCGTTCGACAGCGTCTTGCGGCTGTCGTTGTCGACCGTCAGGTTCCAGACGATGTCACTCATCGCAGCGGACCAGTCCGCGTAGAGCGTGTCCCTGCCGCCGCCGCCAAGGGCCGTTGTCAGCCGAACGTCCCAGTCGAGAAACAGATCCTCGCCATCGCCGCCGCGATACTCGATCTTCTCAATATTCTCTTCCGACACCCAGCTATGGCTCGTCGAACGGTACTGGGACGTCGAGATATGATGCAGACTTCCGGTCGCAACGGCAGTCTCGATATCAGAAAAACTGCTTCGTGCCGTGAGGATCGGCCCGTCTGAGCCGAACTTGTGACGAAGATAACCGGAATAATATCCCGAGCTAGTTTCTGCTCCGCCCCCGGCTTCCACGATCAGGAAATCAACCCCGCCACCGCCGTCAACTGAAACGGTGGCATCACCACTTCCACCCTCAGAACTGACGATGATTGTGTCGTTTCCGGAGCCTGCAATGATCGTGTCACGCGATCCCCTCTCCCGAACATCGATGTAGTCATTTCCCGACCCGGCATCGACATAGTCTTCGCCGTCGCCCGTCACGATCACGTCGTCGCCAGAGCCACCTTCGATGGAGTCGTTTCCGTCGCCGCCGAAGAGGATGTCATTGCCTTCACGGCCATCGAGGGTATCGCTGCTTCCGTTTCCGAACGCCAAGTCGGCGTTGTTGGTGCCCGACCAAGTGTTGTCCAGCCCGTCGCCGATGTAGGTGTCACCGGATACGCTCGGGGTTGATCCGTCCTCGATCGTAAATGTAGCCGAGGCGAGGTAGGTCGAAACGATATCGTTCGGATCTGCTTGAACGATCAAGCCAAACGTCTCTTCAGCCTCCTCGAACGCATCAGCATTGATCTGAACGATAAAGGTCTCGGTCGCTACCCCGGTAGCGAAGGGCACAGCCACGTTCGCGCGGCCAACGTAGTCGCCGTCGTTGTAGCTGCCGTGAGTCTGGACCGTGCTGACGTAGACCGTCTCGGCCTCAAGGCTGCCGCCGCTGCGGGTAATCGTGAAACCGATCGTGACGTCGCCCTCGGCCACGTTCTGCGTTCCCGGCGAAACCGACCAACTCGTGCCGTCACCAACTCCATCGACGATGAACTCGGTGCCGGTGCGCGCTGTCGATTGCGCATCCGTGAGCGCAATCCAGACAGACTGGGCCGAGGTCACGTTGTCCAGCCGCGCGATCCCCCGCCAGATCCCATCGCCGGTATTCACTTCAAGGATCGCGCCCTCGGGCAGCCCCCCGCTCGCTTCGATCGAGCGCAGGCGCACAGTGGACGCTGTGCCAAATCCGGTGCTGGTCGCGAACTGGAAACCGGAAAGATCGATCAGGTCGCCCTCAGATGCAGAGAAGACACCGGAATTGCCCTGGTTAAAGTCGGTGACCCGGTCCGGGTTCACGCTGGCAAAGCGCGGATAGTCGTCATCGTCGAAAAAGAAAACATCGCTTTCCGACCCGCCTGTGAGGTCATCCCTGCCTGCGCCACCGGCGAGAGCGTCAGCGCCCGAACGGCCGTCGAGCTGATCCTCGCCTGCTCCACCGCTTAGAAGGTCGTCATCTGCATACCCGATCAGACTATCGTTCCCGTCGAGGCCGAGGATGAAGTCCTCACCACCGGACCCAAGCAGGGCACTCAGACCCGTGTCATCGCAATACCGATAGTTGTTGATCCCAGTGTAGGACTGGAAACTTGGGAGTATCGCGCCATTCAGATCCGAGACCAAGGAATAGTCTGTAAGCCCCATCACAATCTGATGGTTTCCAAGGCGTTCAAAAAATGCGTCACTCATCAGTGCGGCGACATTCGTCCAGTACAGTTCGCTATTGTGCTCAGCGCCGAATATGCCTCCCCCTTCGGAATTGTCTAAGTTGGGTAGATTGATCGTAAATGCATAATCCGCGTTGATATTCTCTTGCAGCAAGATCGTAAGTGGCCCGATCTCAACAGGAAGTGAAACTCGATCCTCTGAATGGGTGATTCCGAAATAATGATCCACATCCGAGCTGAAGCCGAGTGAAGTTAATTCTCCCGTCGTCGAGTCCACCGTAGACCCGCTTAGGTCCAAACCAAGTTGGATGGTATAGTCGGTGATATCCGGCTCGATACCCGCCGACGCAAGCGAAACGATGCTCAGATTGACACCGGAAAACAAGTCCGCATCCGCGAGGCCAAACAGATCAGCGATGGTTCCGCCCAGGCTATGCCCGGAAACGATGACGTTCTCGATGCCGTTCAGTTCCGAGTACAGCCGAACCGCATTGATGAGCGGCCGCATGCCCTCGTAGTAGTTGCGAAGTACGGTCTCATTGAAAGTCTGGCCCGTAGCCGCATCAAGACCATCAGACCCACGAAACGCCATCACGACCGTCCGCTCGCCATTGACGATCCGTTCTGCTACAAGAGCTTCGCCGACGTTCTCGTCGGACCGATACAAGCCTCCCGCAGTAAAGTTCTCCCCATCTAGAGGAATCGTCATTCCAAGATCAAATTGATCAAGTAGACGCCATGTCTCGCTTGACCTGGATAGGCTGGCTATATATCCGCGGTAATCATCGTCATAATTGAATTCATCATCGGCGCCGCGCCAAGTCCCTTGGAAGGCATCTGGAATACTGCTGCCGCCGTAGGAGGCACGTGCCAAAAGACTCCCTAACAGTATCGCATCCGGATCAAACAACCTAGAAGAACCTGTTGAAAGATCAACTTCTCCGTCCACTCCTGTATCCACGAGTTCGGAAAAATCCCCGTAGCTATTGCTGGCAAGGTCGTTGGTGAAATTCTCCGCGACGTAGCTTTCATCGAGGCGCGAGACAAAGGCGGACGCGAACGCGCCTGCCGGTGCAAAGGCCGCGATGATGTCGTCGACCGAGTGGGGGATGATCTGCGTCGTGTTCCAGTTGTCGACCACCTCAACGCCCGAGGTGCTGACGGAGACCACGACAAAGGAATGCGCGACGGAGCCGCCGCCAGGGAGCAGCGACTCCTCGTCCGAATTCCCCGCCGCGTAAACCCGCACAACATCGCCCGGCTGCAATGACGCCTTCAACGCCGCAGCGGATGTCCCGGCATAGACCGGGGCCCACCCATCGCCGCCAACGTTGTCGGTGCCTGACTTGATCCCAGCCGAGTGCGGCACGGCGTAGCGAACGTCGTCCGGCCGGGTTGGATCGCCTCCCAAGGTCTTGTCGCTGAGGTCAAAGAACGGCGCGCCGGCAAGGTTCGTGACACCCCAGACGAAGTCCGTACACCCATTGATCGTCCAGTCGATCCCCACATTGTCGAGGGCGATGTCGATGATTTCCTGCGTGGTGACGCCGGAACGGATCTTGGCGGTCGAAAGCGGATCACGGCTCATCAGTATGTCCCCCGTTCTTGTCGCGATTTATTCGACGTCACAGATGCCAGTTGCCTTGCTCGCAGGGTGTGGCCGACGAGCGGTCGTTGGCCGAAGTCAGTGTCCGCGCTTTCGAAGCAGTTGCCACGCCGGGAGTATTTTTCACTGAGTTTGTTGCGGATGCTCGAGGTGCCGAGGTTGCGACAAAGCCTGTCGAAGACGGACTCTCGCCCGCGCCTCCAGCCGACAAGACACAACAAGTCTCGAACCCACTCCATGATACACGTCCCCCAAGCTCACGAGTGTGCGAGTAGGATGAGGGGAGTTCACCGCTTCGGTATCTGTCAACCGTTGCAACGTCGCGGCGCCGATCTTCTTTTTCAAAAGACAGGGCAACTAATTGATGGTAAATGAATTTACTCTTAGGCAGGTGTTTCACAAGCCCAATTCATGAAGGTCTTGAAGGACATTTTAAACGCGCATGGAATAATCAAAGGCCAATGAATCGCTACCAGGCGGGCAATTGATTCTCGGACTTTCGTGACGAATCGTCATGCAGAAATGGGAAAAATCCTTCGCCTGCAAGGACATCCAATCAGAACCTGCCTTCTGCATAAGCCGCCCAAGGGCAGTGTGATTCTGCAATTGCGGCGAAGGGCCGGAATGACGGGCCGCGTCGCAGCGGTCCAATTCGGTGATGAAGGTCAGCAATAGGGCCGTCTGCGTCGCTGGTTGGGAGCTGTTCCATGGGCCGAGCGGATGTCCGCTTCTGCGACTCGTCAACTGTCGACGATAGGGAGCGTCGAACGGCCGCTATCGGCAGACACCGACCGGATGGGAACCATCACCTCTCGGAGGCGTGAACCCCGAGGTAGGCCCTGAACCCGCCGCATTTGGTCGCTTAAACCCGGCTTTCCGGCACGTTGCAGGTGCGGGCTCTGGGGCGGTTTACGGCGATTCCCATGCATATCGGGATAAGGATCTCCGCGCCGTTCTCGGCCCGTGGCCGGTGGCATCGGGTCGATGTGCGGTCATCATACACTGGCAGGGACATCGCTTGCTGACAAATTCGGCGGTTGAAATTTTCCCGGCTCGTTCTCTATTTGTCAGGGTCGTTTTTGAAACACAGAGGTCTTGATTTCGAACACTTTTTTACTGGATTGCAAATCCGTGTACAGGAGTTCGATTCTCCTACTCGCCTCCATTTACTTTCAAGCACTTAGCGCCCTCCCGCGCCGCCGCTTGAAACAGTGTCTAAGCAGCCGTCTAAATATTCTGTTTTTGTTCCGTTCGCTTTTGCGTGATGGAGCGGGACCAAGATCCCGGTTTCTTCCGGCGGCCTTGTGCCTCTATTGCGCGCACACGCTGTCGGATCCGTTGGGTGTAATGCGCGACCATCTTGGGGCTTTGGCCGGTGACAGCGGCAACCAACTCGTCATTGCACCCCGCCTCGACCAGTTCGCATGCGGCATTGTACCGCCAGCTATGGATGTCGAACTCCAGCGCCCCAATGTCTTCCCGGATCTTCCGGATGGCCTGCGATGCTCCGCGATAGGACCAACGGCTGGCTCCGCTTTGGTTCGTCAACATGGCGCTGTTGCGCAAATCAGCTGACGACCGCAGTTCCCCTTTCCCCGGACACACT
>NZ_MUAV01000047.1:0-9067 GCF_003265965.1 Rhodovulum viride
TCTTCCCGCACGGCTTCTGTCCCGGGCGCATTGACCCTTTGGGCGCGCAATTCCTGTGCGGATCACGTTCTTTTGGGGGATGTCCCGCGCCCTCGCCCGATTTCCGGCGTCAAGGGGCATCTATATCGTTATATATATTGTATACATAACGAGGCGTGCGGATGCCTGGCGAAGATGCGGCAGACTTGTTCGACCTGGGTGCGGTGCGCCCGGACGAAGAATTCACCCAATGCTATTCGGGAGAATGCCGGGTCAATCTGCTGCCGACGCTCTACCGGCTCAACCACGCCATTTCGAACGCCACCGATCTGTCGGCACCGCTTGGGATGATCCTCGAGGTCATGCGGGCCGGGATGCGGATGGACCGGGGCGCCGTCTCGCTGCTCGACCGCCGCCGGGGGCGGGTGTTCATCCATGACAGCTTCGGCCTGACCGAGGAAGAGGCGCGCCGGGGCGTCTATGCGCTGGGCGAGGGCATCACCGGCAAGGTGGTCGAAAGCGGCAAGGTCATCATCGCCCCGCGCCTCCATGAAAACCCCGATTTCCTCGACCGGACCGGCGCCCATGCGGGCGAGACCCGGCGCAAGTCGGCCTTCGTCTGCGTGCCGATCATGCTGGGCCGCAAGGTCCTGGGCGCGATCGCGGGCGAGCGGTGCTATGTCAGCCGGCGCCTGCTGAAACAGGACGCCGAATTCCTGGCCGCCATCGCGCTGATGATCGCACCCGCGGTCGAACTTTACCTGATCGCCAATGTCGAGCGGCTGGAACTGGAACGCCAGAACCGCGCGCTGAAGGATGCGCTGAAAGAGCGGTTCCGGCCGACCAACATCATCGGCAACTCGAAGGCGATGATGGCCGATGTCTATGCCCTGATCGGCAAGGTCTCGAAGACGCGCGCGACCGTGCTGATCCTGGGCGAAAGCGGCGTCGGCAAGGAGCTGGTCGCGAGCGCCATCCACTATTCCTCGGACCGTGCCGACGGCCCCTTCATCCGCTTCAACTGTGCCGCGATCCCCGAGTCGCTCGCCGAAAGCCAGCTGTTCGGCCACGAGAAGGGCGCCTTTACCGGCGCCACCGCCCAGCGCAAGGGCAGTTTCGAACGCGCCGACGGCGGCACGATCTTTCTCGACGAGCTGGGCGAGCTGAGCCACGCAGTGCAGGCCAAGCTGTTGCGGGTGCTGCAGGACCGGATGGTCGAGCGCGTCGGCAGCAGCCAGCCGGTCGAGGTCGATGTCCGCGTCATCGCGGCGACCAACCGCGACCTGCCACGGATGGTGGCAGAGGGGCTCTTCCGCGAGGACCTGTTCTACCGGCTGAACGTGGTGCCCGTCACCGTGCCGCCGCTGCGCGAGCGCGGCAGCGACGTGATCCTGCTGGCCGATCATTTCGTGGCCAAGGCCTGCGCCGCGATGGGCAAAAGCGTCAAGCGCATCTCGACACCCGCGCTGAACATGCTTATGAGCTATCACTGGCCCGGCAATGTGCGCGAGCTGGAAAACGCCATCGAACGCGCGGTGATCCTGTCGGATGACGCGGTGATCCATGCCTGGAACCTGCCGCCCTCGCTTCAGACTCCCTCGGAAAGCGGCACCCGGCTGGGGGTCGGGCTCGACGACAGGGTGCGGGCGGTCGAACACGAGATGATCGTCGAGGCGATGAAGGCGGCGGACGGCAATATCGGCCGCGCCGCCGGGCTTTTGCGGATCAGCCGCCGGATGCTGGGCACGCGGATGGAACGGCACGGCATCGACGCCCGGGCCTTCCGGCCCCCGGCCCTGCCGCCCCGGAGCTGACACCGACGTTTTCCGATCCTGCGCCGCCGCCCCTCCGGGCGGCGGTTGCCGTTCTGACGCCCTTCTGCCCGGCGGAGCGGGGACGCCCCCAGCGTTCGGCAGATGATTTACATATCGGTGCGCATTTACCGATCGGTACGCGGCCCGGGTCGCAGCCCAGGCGCTCCGGGCGCCCGCAAGGCCGCGACCACATCAGGAAAAACCTTTTTATTACAAGCCATAAGCTTCCCGCCCCGCGCGAATCCCAGGGGCGGTCCCGGCTTGGCACGGGGTCTGCTGTAGATCCGGCAAGGGGGCACGACACCCGGCCCCTTCCCGATCTGGACCCCGCAACGAAGGAGCATTCCATGACCCGCAAAGTCGCCATCTACGGCAAGGGCGGTATCGGCAAGTCGACGACGACGCAGAACACCGCCGCCGCGCTGGCCTATTTCCACGACCAGAACGTCTTCATCCATGGCTGCGACCCCAAGGCCGACTCGACCCGGCTGATCCTTGGCGGGCTTCCGCAGCAGACGGTGATGGACACGCTGCGCATCGAGGGAGCCGAGAAGGTGACCGTCGACAAGGTGGTCAAGACCGGCTTCAAGGACATCCGCTGCGTCGAATCCGGCGGCCCCGAGCCGGGCGTTGGCTGCGCCGGGCGCGGCGTCATCACCGCCATCGACCTGATGGAAGAGAACGAGGCCTATTCCGAGGATCTGGACTTCGTCTTCTTCGACGTGCTCGGCGACGTGGTCTGCGGCGGCTTCGCAATGCCGATCCGGGACGGCAAGGCCGAGGAGGTCTATATCGTGGCCTCGGGCGAGATGATGGCGATCTATGCCGCCAACAACATCTGCAAGGGCCTGACCAAATATGCCCGGCAGTCAGGCGTGCGCCTGGGCGGCATCATCTGCAACAGCCGCAACGTCGATGGCGAGAAGGAATTCCTGGCCGAGTTCACCGCCGCCATCGGCACCAAGATGATCCACTTCGTGCCGCGCGACAACATCGTGCAGAAGGCCGAGTTCAACAAGCAGACCGTCACCGAATTCCAGCCCGAGGCCAACCAGGCGCAGGAATACCGCGAACTCGGCCGCAAGATCATCGAGAACGACGATTTCGTGATCCCGAAGCCGCTGGCGATGGACGAGCTCGAGGCGATGGTCGTGAAATACGGCCTCGTCGACTGAGCCGGAGCCCCCGGCGCCGCGCGGCCTGCGCGGCGCCCCGAGCCCCCGCGCCGTCTCGCGACCGGCGCCCCCACCCCCATGGAGACCGGCCAATGCCCTATCATGAATTCGAAGTCAGCAAGTGCATCCCCGAGCGCAAGCAGCATGCCGTGGTCAAGGCCCCCGGCGAGGACCTGACCTCCTGCCTGCCCAAGGGCTATCTGAACACCATCCCCGGCACGATTTCCGAACGCGGCTGCGCCTATTGCGGCGCCAAGCACGTGATCGGCACGCCGATGAAGGACGTGATCCACCTGAGCCACGGCCCCGTCGGCTGCACCTACGATACCTGGCAGACCAAGCGCTATATCTCGGACAACGACAACTTTCAGCTGAAATACACCTTCGCCACCGACGTGAAGGAAAAGCACATCGTCTTCGGCGCCGAGAGCCTGCTGAAGAAGAACATCCACGAGGCCTTCGACGCCTTCCCGGCGATCAAGCGCATGACGATCTACCAGACCTGCGCCACCGCGCTGATCGGCGACGATATCGACGCCATCGCCAAGGAGGTGATGGACGAGCGCGGCGATGTCGACATCTTCGTCTGCAACTCGCCGGGCTTCGCCGGTCCGTCGCAATCGGGCGGCCACCACAAGATCAACATCGCCTGGCTGAACCAAAAGGTCGGCACGCTGGAACCCGAGCATCTGGGCGAGCATGTCATCAACTACGTCGGCGAATACAACATCCAGGGCGACCAGGAAGTCATGATCGACTTCTTCAACCGGATGGGCATCCAGGTGCTGTCGACCTTCACCGGCAACGGCACCTATGACGGGCTCAGGATGATGCACCGGGCGCATCTGAACGTGCTCGAATGCGCGCGTTCGGCCGAATACATCTGCGACGAACTGCGCGTGCGCTACGGCATCCCCCGGCTCGACATCGACGGGTTCGGCTTTGGCCCGCTGTCGGATTCGCTGCGCAAGATCGGGCTGTTCTTCGGTATCGAGGACCGCGCCGAGAAGATCATCGGGGAAGAATACGCCAGGTGGAAACCCCAGCTCGACTGGTACCGGGAACGGCTGGCGGGCAAGAAGGTCTGCCTCTGGCCCGGCGGGTCCAAGCTCTGGCACTGGGCGCATGTGATCGAAGAGGAAATGGGCCTTCAGGTCGTGTCGGTCTACACCAAGTTCGGCCATCAGGGCGACATGGAGAAGGGCGTTTCGCGCTGTTCCGAAGGGGCGCTGGCCATCGACGATCCGAACGAGCTGGAATCCGTCGAGGCGATCCGGATGCTGCAGCCCGACATCATCTTCACCGGCAAGCGGCCCGGCGAATTCGTCAAGAAACAGGGCGTGCCGTATCTGAACGCCCATGCCTATCACAACGGCCCCTGGAAGGGCTACGAGGGCTGGGTGCGCTTCGCCCGCGACATCTATAACGCGATCTATTCGCCGATGCGCCAGCTGGCCCGGCTGGATATCTCGGCCCCAGATGCCGAGATCGCCCCGGGTTTCCGCACCGCCACCATGCTGTCGGACCCCGACCTGCCGGACGCGGTGAAATACGACACCCGCCTGCACCAGTATACCGGCAAATACGACATGATCGCCGATATCCGGGCCCGCAACCAAGCCCATGCCGCCGACCTGGCCGCGCAGCGCGCCGCCGCGACCCCGGCCGAGTGAGGACCCCCGAAATGGAGACGCTGAACGAACGCCTCGACCCCTTGGTCGATTACATCATGAAAACCTGCCTGTGGCAGTTCAACTCGCGCGGCTGGGACCGGCTCAGGCAAAGCGCGGGCATCCTCGGCCAGACCTGCCAGATCCTCTGCGGCGAGGAGCCGGTGCACGAGACCGCGCTCGACCGCTGTTACTGGGTCGACGCAGTGATGCTGGCCCGCGCCTTCCGCACCCGCTTTCCCTGGATCGACGATCTGTCCAAGGACGAGA
This sequence comes from Rhodovulum viride, assembly GCF_003265965.1. NCBI lineage: Bacteria > Pseudomonadati > Pseudomonadota > Alphaproteobacteria > Rhodobacterales > Paracoccaceae > Rhodovulum > Rhodovulum viride. The sequence continues at coordinate 4,909 of NZ_MUAV01000047.1, forward strand.
TCCGCACCCTGATGACGGCGCTGCACGACAAGATCGACCACCTCACCGTTCACGGCTCGCTCAACGAAGAGCTGACCGTTCCCCATTACTGAAAGGATCACTCCCATGACATGTCAGATCGTTCAGAAGGAGCGGGACGGGGTCATCAACCCGATCTTCACCTGCCAGCCCGCCGGCGCCCAGTTCGCCTCGATCGGGATCAGGGACTGCATCGGCATCGTCCATGGCGGACAGGGCTGCGTGATGTTCGTCCGGCTGCTGATTTCCCAGCACCTCAAGGAAAGCTTCCAGATCGCGTCCTCGTCGGTGCATGAGGACGGCGCGGTCTTCGGCGCGCTCGACCGGGTGGAAACCGCGGTCGAGGTGCTGCTGACGCGCTATCCCGACGTGAAGGTGGTTCCGATCATCACCACCTGCTCGACCGAGGTCATCGGCGACGATGTCGACGGGCTGCTTTACAAGCTCGAGGACGAATTGCTGCCCGAGAAGTTCCCCGGCCGTGAGGTGCATCTGCTGACGATCCACTGCCCGAGCTTCGTCGGCTCGATGATCACCGGCTACGACCGCGCGGTCCACGACTTCGTCAAGCGGTTTGCCGAGAAGGGCGAGCCCTCGGACAAGATCAACCTGCTGACCGGCTGGGTGAACCCCGGCGATGTCACGACGCTCAAGCATCTGCTGGCCGAGATGGAGGTCGAGGCCAACGTGCTCTTCGAGATCGAAAGCTTCGACAGCCCGCTGATGCCCGACCTGAACCGCCATTCACATGGCAACACCAGCGTCGAGACGCTGCGCGACACCGCCAATGCCAAGGCCACCCTCGCGCTGAACCGCTACGAGGGCGCGAAGGCCGCCGACTACCTGAAGAAGAAGTTCAAGGTGCCTGCGGTGGTCGGCCCGACGCCCGTCGGCATCCGCAACACCGACGCCTTCCTGAAATCGGTCAGCGAGGTAACCGGCAAGCCGATCCCGCAAAGCCTGGTCGAGGAACGCGGTATCGCGCTCGATGCCATCGCCGATCTGGGGCACATGTTCCTGGCCGACAAGCGGGTCGCGATCTATGCCAATCCCGATCTCGCCATCGGCCTGGCCGAGTTCTGTCTCGACCTCGAGATGAAGCCCAGACTTCTGCTGCTGGGCGACGACAATTCGGGCTATGTGAAGGACCCGCGGGTGCTGGCGCTGCAGGAAAACGCGCCCGATCTGGAAATCGTCACCAATGCCGATTTCTGGGACCTCGAAGACCGGATCAAGAACAGGGGGCTCGAGCTCGACCTGATCCTCGGCCATTCCAAGGGCCGCTTCATCTCGATCGACTACGGCATTCCGATGGTCCGCGTGGGCTTCCCCACCTACGACCGCGCCGGCATGTATCGCCACCCGGTGCTGGGCTATGCCGGCGCCACCTTCCTGGCCGAGCAGATGGCCAACACCCTCTTTGCCGACATGGAGGTGAAGAAGCGCAAGGAATGGATCCTCAACGTGTGGTGAGCAGCGACCGCACGTCCCCTGCCGGGCCGCGTCCGCGGCCCGGCGCCCCTCAACAGGAGAGTTTCCATGCAGATCGCCGTTCATGTCGACGACAGCGGCCGGCCCCTCGGCCTGCACGAGCCCGGGCGCCTCCGGATCTATCAGGGCACCGGCACCGGCTGGGCGCTGAGCAGCGAGTTTCCGTTCCGCCTGCCCCGCGAAGAGGGCCTGGCGGGTCTGCGCTGGGCGCTTGGCAGGCTGGCCGAGGAAATCGCGCCCTGCCGGGTGCTGCTGTCGGCCGAGGTGCGCGGCTTTGCCTATTCCTATCTCCAGGACCAGCTGGGTTTTCACGTCTGGAAATCCGAAGGGCCGCTTGACGGCCAGCTTGCCGCAGTGGCCGAGGGCGAGGACCGGATCGCAACCGAGGCCTGCGCCTGCGACAGCGTTCCAGCCGGGGGCTGCGGCAGTTGCGGTCCGGGCGGCCTCCCCGACGCGGCCCCGCCCCCTGTCCCGGTCGAGGACCGCGCCGACGGCACCCGGTTTCTCGACCTCGCCGCGGCGCTGGCCGGGGACCGGCGGCACAACTCGATGACCGTGCTCGGACCGCTGCTGGCCGAGGCGCCGTTCCGCCCGCTGATGGTCCGGATGGATCATCTGCCGCGCTGGTTCCGGCGCAGCCTGGTCGAGCGCGACCTTGTCTTCACCGAAGAGCCCCGCGAGGGCGCGCTTTTCGTGACCGTCACCCCCAAGGAAAGCGTTGCCCCATGATCCTGGCCCCCGCCCGTGCCCCCCGACGGAGGGACCACGTGTTGCACTTCGCCTATGGCATCGAGCTTCATCCCGACGAGATCGCCCGGATGTGCCCCGGCGCCGAGCTGGTCGCCCGCGCCACCCTGCCCGGTTCCCGGCTCGGCTTTTTCGGCCATTCCCGCGTCTGGGACGGGGCCGAAGAGGCGACGGTGGCCGATCCCGGTGCCGTCTTGCCGGGCGTTCTTTACCGGATGTCCCTGCGCGATGCCGATGCGCTGGAGGCCGCGCGGGGGGTCCGCCTGAACGGCACCGGCGTCTATTTCCATCACCCGGCCGAGGTGCTGGCCGAGGATGGCCGCCCAGTCGCGGCGGTCATGCTGATGAAGACCGAACGCCGCGCGCCCCGGCCGCCCAGCGCCGAGTATCTCTGCCGGATCGCCGAGGGCGCAGAATTGCGCGGCCTGCCCGCCGCCCATGTGGCGGCGCTGCGCGGGGTTGCGTCGGTGCCCGCGTCCTACCCGGTGCCGTGCCTTGCCGCGCTGCCCTTTTCCCTGGCCTGCCAGGACTGCTGAAACCGTTTTCCCGAAGGACCCGACATGCCCGAAACCGCCCCCAGCGACCGCACCCGCGTCAAACGCTATCACTGGCTCGCGCGCTACGACCGCGAGACGATCGACGCCATCATCGACGCCGCCCTCGTCGCCCATGTCGGCTATCTGATCGACGGCGCGCCGGTGGTCACGCCGACCTGCCCCTGGCGCATCGGCGATCATGTCTACTGGCACGGCTCGTCGGCCAGCCGGATGCTGCGGGCGCAGGCGTCGGGACTTCCGGTCTGCCTGACCGTGACCCATCTCGACGGCGTCGCCTTTTCGCGCGCAGCCTTCAACCACAACCTGCTGTACCGGTCGGTGATGGCTTTCGGCACCACCGAAGCGGTCGAGGGCGAGGACAAGCGCGTGGCGCTGAAGGCCTTCATCGACAAGCTGGCGCCCGGGCTCTGGGACCATGCCCGTCCGCCGACCGATCAGGAATGGAAGGCCTCGAAGGTGATCCGGATGCGGCTTGACGAGGTTTCGGCCAAGGTGGCCGACGCCCGCCCCGACGAGGATGCCGAGGATCTGGCGACGGACCGCTGGGCCGGGCATGTGCCGCTGAGCCTGCAGGCGGGCGCCCCGGTCCCCGACCCGAAGCTGCCCGAGGGGATTGCGGTGCCGGATTTCGTCGCAGGTTTCCGGCTCTAGCGGGCTATCGCCCGTCAGCCGCGCGGGGCCGCGGCAAGGACCGACAGGAGGTTGTCGTTCAACCGCCTTGCCGTGGCACGGAAGGCCCCAAGATGCGCGGCCACCTCCGCCCCGAGGCCCCCGGCGCGCTCGGGCCCCAGCGCCGCCCGAAGGCTGGCCGCATATTCGGGGATCGCCTGCCAGTCGGCCACCGTCGTTTCGGTGATCTCGACATGGTATTGCAGGCCCCAGGCATGCCGGCCCCAGCGGATCGCCTGGGTCGGGCAGGCGGCATTCGCGGCCAGCACCACCGCGCCCTCGGGCAGGGTCCCGATCTCGGCGCCATGCCACTGAAAGCTCTGCATCCGCCGGGGAAGCCCGGCCAGCAGCGGGTCGGCGGCGCCCTCGGCGGTCAGGACCACATCGGCCAGACCGACCTCGGGGCGCGTCATCGGGACGACCTTGCCGCCCAGCGCCTCGGCCAGCAACTGGTGCCCGAGGCAGATCCCGAGATAGGGCCGCCCCCAATCGACGACCCAGGTGCGGATGGCGTCGAGTTCGGCCCGCATCCAGGGCAGCTCGTCCTGCTGCCAAAGATCCTGTGGCCCGCCCATCGCGACCAGTAGATCGAAGGGCGCCATGTCGGGGATCGGATCGCCCGCGTCGAGTTCGACGGCGTACCAGCCATGGCCCGCCTCTGCCCAGAAATCCCGGAA
>NZ_MUAV01000048.1:0-8881 GCF_003265965.1 Rhodovulum viride
AAGATTAGCCGAAAACTCCAGCTTCAAACGGTCCAGTTTTCAGGGAACAGAGCACTACCGGAGAAACGTCGGTTGGCAGGAAGAAATTGACATCTTTATCTGACATCACATTCTCTCACAGCCGGGCCTTTGCGCAACAAAGCCTTCAGTTACGCCAATCGAACCCCGCACAGTACGTGTCCAGCTTTTTGGTGAGTTTGGTGACCTCCTGTGAAGGCAGGAAGGAGCCGACGATGCTGTTGCGCGCGAGCGTGACGATCTCGTCAACCGAAAGGTTGAGTGCTGCCTGACACTGCAGAAGATTCTCGTTCACATAGGCGCCGAAATAAGGTGGATCGTCGGAATTAACAGTCACCTGAAGGCCGGCATCGAGCAACCTCCGAAGGGGATGATCTTCTAGCGAGGACACCACGTTGAGTTTCAGGTTTGAGACCGGGCAGACAGTTAGCGCGATCTGTTTTTCGACCAGTTCCGCGACGAGTTCGGGGTCTGAAAGGCAGGAGTTTCCGTGATCTATCCGGTCGACCTTCAGCAGCTCGACCGCCTGACGCACGTAGTCAGCCGGTCCTTCCTCGCCCGCATGGATGCAGGTGCGAAAGCCGCGCTCGCGACACGTTCGGAAGTAGTTGACAAACTTTGAGGGAGGATTGGGAATTTCTGCGCCGCCCATCCCAATACCAAGAATTCGGTCCTGCCAACGCATTATTGCATCAAGCATTTCCAAGGCGTCCGCCTCGGATCTGTGACGGTGCGTGCTGATGATTACTCCAGCGCTGATGCCAAACGCTTTTTCTGCATCCCGGATCGCCCCCAGCACGCCATCCATGAGTTCCACCAAGGGCGTGCCGTTCTCAGTGAAGCTTTGCGGACCGATGAACAGTTCGGCTCGCACCACGTTTTCTTCGTGTGCCTTTGCGAGATAGTCGTAGGTCACGTCATAGAAATCCTGTTCCCGCACCAACACTTTGCAGCCTTCGAAATAGAGAGTCAGAAAGGACTGAAGATCATTGAACTCGTAGGCGGCGCGCAGCTCCTCCGGAGAATCCCAGCGGAGCTGGATCCCGTTGCGTTCCGCCAGTTTGAACATCATGTCGGGCTCGATGCATCCCTCGATATGCATATGCAATTCGGCCTTCGGGATACCCCGGATGAAGCCCTGAATATTATTCATATTGGTTTCTTCGTTCTTCATTGCGCGATTGAGAGGTCGGTTAACCCCTGCGGCTGCCCGTCCGCCAGTCGGTGTTGCAGCCGGATGGCGGTTGGAAGGGGAACGCCCAGACGCCGCTCCGCCTCTTCGATCTTCTGATCGGAAGCGGGCGGGTTGAAGCCGGGAGCCTTCTTTCCGTCCTACGCCTCGATCCAGTCGGTGATGGTGCGGAAATTCTCGTCCAGCGTCATGTCAGATGCTCCATCGGGGTGTCTGGTCACCGTTCGCCCGACCTTGGGCCATCGTCAAGAACGAGACGGCAAACACAGAGTCTGCTTCCTATGCCTAAAGCGGAAGAAGGTCGAGATGCTCTTCGCGCACCTCAAGCGGATCCTTGGTCTGACACGGCTGCGGCTCCGCGGACCAAATGGCGCCAAAGACGGATTCCTGCTCACCGCCATCGCCCAGAACCTACGAAAACTTGCGAAACTACCCGAGCTGGACGGCTCTTGGAGTGAGTTGGCTGGTCGGGTTCGACTTCGGGATTAAAGACATCGTGCCCTGCCCGGCGCACTGACGCAAAGTGATATCGTGAGGCACAGTCAATTGGACTGTGGCCTGCGGGAACTAACTAACGCGCCATGCTTGCTGCGGCAAATCCAGCAACCCGTCTCTCAGCCACCGTGCCGCCGCGCCCAATGCTTGTTGCTCGGTCCAGACCACGTCGATGCCTTCAAGAATATCGCTCTGTTGAAATGCATATTTCAGGCGTTTTACGGTGCCTCTTTCGATGGACCCCGCCACGGTTGAGAACGGCAGCTCCGCCCAGCCCAAGCCCTGTTCAACCAGCCTCCGGATCGTACTCGGGGTTTCTGCATACCAAGTGGAGGGGCTCTTGCGAACGCCAGACTGCCCTGTTGGCGGGAGGGCCCGGCTGCGCTGCACGAGTTGTCGGAAGCTTCGCAAATTATGATGACCGACCTGAGCCATTGAACCGCCCCGGGTTTGCCGGAGGCTCTAACTCTTGAGTAGACTGGAGCCATCATGAGCAAGACAACGAACAAGTTCTTCCCTGAGGTCCGCGAGCGCGCAGTGCGCATGGTCCTCGACAATCCAGGTCAGCATGGATCGCGCTGGCAGGCGATCGCCTCGGTGACCGCGAAGATCGGTTGTTCAGCGAACACGTTGAACAGCTGGGTCAAGAAGGCCGAAGTGGACAATGGGCAGCGCGCCGGCATCCCGAGCGACATGGCCGAGAAGATGAAGTCGCTCGAGCGGGAGAACCGGGAACTGCGCCAGGCGAATGAGATCCTCCGCAAGGCATCAGCATATTTTGCCATGGCGGAGCTCGACCGCCGGTCGAAGTAATGGTGTCGTTCATCGATGCTCATCGTGCGGAGCACGGGGTCGAGCCGATCTGCAAGGTGCTGCCGATCGCCCCTTCCACCTACCACGATCACTTGGCGAAGCGGGCAGAACCTGCCCGACGGTCGGCGCGTGCCAAGCGGGACGCGGCTCTTCGCCCCGAGATCCACCGCGTCTTCGACGAGAACTGGCAGGTCTACGGTGTCCGCAAGGTCTGGCGGCAACTCGGGCGCGAGGGGATCACTGTCGCCCGCTGCACCGTGGCCAGGCTGATGAAGGATATGGGCCTTCAGGGCATCATTCGCGGCAAGCCACATCGCACGACGGTGCCGGACAAGAAGGCGCCATGTCCGCTCGACAAGGTGAACCGGCAGTTCCGCGTCTCCGCGCCGAACAGGCTCTGGGTCAGCGACTTTACTTACGTGGCCACTTGGAAAGGGTTCGCTTACGTCGCCTTCGTCATCGATGCTTACGCCAGACGAATTGTAGGCTGGAGGGTGAGCACCTCGGCCCACGCGGGCTTTGTTCTCGATGCGCTGGAGCAGGCCGTCCACGCGCGTCGGCCGGCGAAGGGCATGGGACTGGTCCACCACTCTGATCGCGGGTCCCAATACCTGTCCATCAAGTATTCCGAGCGCCTCGGTGAGGCCGGCATCGAGCCATCTGTCGGGAGCGTCGGTGACAGCTATGACAATGCTTTGGCTGAGACGATCAATGGGCTGTTCAAGGCGGAGGTCATTCACCGCCGCGGCCCTTGGCGCAGTTTTGAGGCCGTCGAATACGCGACGCTCGAATGGGTAGACTGGTTCAATACCCGCCGCCTGCTCGAGCCCATCGGAAACATTCCACCCGCTGAAGCCGAAGAAGAATACTACGCAGCTCTGGAAGCCGATGCCGTCGCCGCGTAACTAACGAAAATCAGCCTCCGGCAAACCCGGGGCGGTTCATTGCGCACTTCGGCTGCGGAGAAGCTATTATCCGTTACGAGCAGCGCATCGTCCGCAAATTGCTTCGTGGTCTGCTTCCTGATCAGCGCGAACTCACGGTCGAAACCATTTCGTTCGACCAGCCCATCCGGCTTGACGGCAATCGCGATCCTTTTGCCGTCGTCCAACGTGGCCAGGAAATCGAAGGTGTGGGGCTTCAGCTTCCCATCTTGGTTTCTATAGGTGATCTGAGGCGGCTGATCCCAGACGTCGACGACCGCGTGCTGGGAGAGCAGCACCAGGAGGCACTTTCGCTCAAGGTGGCTCTCAAAGATCAGCTGCCGCCAGGCGGCCTGGGCACGCAGTTTCGCGACCAGAAACCCTCGTGCGCTCGCCCGCGATCGGGCGGGGAACATCCGGGGCGCGCGCGTCCGCTCGGGCGGGACGTACGGCCCCCCGAAATCTTCGTCATACATAGGCAGTTGCTCCCGGCACCGCAGGCACACCTGCCGGTACAACGGGGTCCTCTTTCATGGAGACATGGAGCCCCGGCCCGCAGAAGTCTCTGCACGCTTGACCGGGGCCGAAGTTTGGGTCATGAATGAGATGTATCCGGCTTCAACTTGATACACCTGAAGGGCCTCGGGAGCTGCAACTCCGAGGCCTTTTGCCTTTCTAGGTCATGGTCGCGTCCCCCTCTCTGCTGGCAGGGAACAGATCTTCCGGTGCCTTGCCCACGGCCAGAGCCAGGGCTGTTTCAATGCGTTGGGACCGGCACATCCGCTTGCCGACCAAGGTCATCGCGGAGTCGCTGACCCCGAGCTCACGCGAAATCTGCGCCAGTGATGTCCCCCGGATCCTGAGTTCCGCCTTCAGACGCTCATGAGCGTCCAGATCTGCCTTTGTCGGGGTGCGCATCGGGTCGATCTCCAGGTTCTGAGAAAGCAAAAGGAGCTGGATTCATACTTCAGCTAAGGAACTCCATCCGAAGCAGTCAATCGCGCAAGCTATTGCCGAAAAATAAAAATATAACCGGACCGTTTGGTCCGTACGGACCGATCGGTCCTCTGCCCTTGTTTTCTTGACCGCTGACACATGTTCCGAGCTAAGGTTCCTGAGAAACCTTGAAAGCGCAGCCACTGGATCACCGGATTTGGTCACTCCGCAGGAAGACAACGAATCGATTGTTCAGCGGGTTGGTGCCGCAAACCTGCTGGCGCTTCGGGCGTCCACCGGACTGAGCCAGGCACAGTTCGCTGCAGCCATTGGTCTGTCGGAGCGCGCCCTGCGCCGCTATGAACGTGGAGAACGCGAGCTGCCTCAGGCGACAAGGCTGGCCGTCATCGAACGCTTCAAGTTCGACCTGCTCGCAACCGACCGGCTCGCCACTGAGGTGGGCGCGGCAAAGGTGATGCTCTCGCCGATGCCAACGGCGGCCATCCGTGAGCCAAGGGACTTCTGGGCTTCTCTGAGGCAGGAACAGAAGGTCTTCCGGGAAAAGAACTATACGCGGCTCGGGCAAATCATCCTGACATGGCGCGACCACGCCTATTTCACCGCAACCACGTACTTCGCTATGAAGCATCTCTCCTTGGCGCTCGACATCCCCTTCGGCATCGAAGTCCACGGCATCGACTGGATGTTTCTCGCCTCTGCTGCGACGATCCTGCTGCTCATTTCTTCTGTCGTGGCGGAGATGCCGGTTTTCAAGGTGGCGCGCCACCTTCTGCGGGTGGGGAAAAAGTTACTTTGATGCACGCGGAACCCTGATCGCCCCTTCGCGCCCCCTGACGCTCACCCCATTTCGCCAGCTGGCAACGAAAGCAGCCCACTCCATGCCCCCTTCACCTCGATGATCCGCATGTGCGTAGCCGCGCCGTGCGACTCAAGCCTCGCTTTTTTGAGGGGGCTCCATATATTGAAAGGTATCCCTGCCATGGTGGACACGAAATGATCAGAGCCGCCGCCAAGACCGAAGACCAGAGGCCTCACCCGCCTATCTCCCGGTTTCGGGCCAATGCAAATCACGTCGGCCTCGGCTCTATTCTCGTGCCTTTTCTTGCTGCTGCTGGGCTCATCGCGGTCACCGCCGCCGTTGTCACGGTTTTCACCTAGCAGGTGAGCGGCCCCAAACGGCCCTTGCTTCGCGCTGCCGAGCAGGCCGGTGGACTGAAACCCCGCATGAAAGCTTGACCGTCAAGTGAGTTGCGCGCCCAGGCATCTCTCCTGACGTAACGGAAGATCGATCTGCTCTCGCTGCGCCAAACGGAATGGCCTGCGCTGAGAACGGACTTCCCCTCAGCCGTCAACCCGCCTCGGACACATCGATGAGACCATTACCGTCCTCGGCCCTTGTCCATCAGGCCAAAAGCGACAAATTGCCAAATGATTGTACAGTTTCGAAGAACCCGACCGCTTCCAGAACGCGCTCGCTGCCGATAGCAGACGTTCTGGCTACGCACGACGGATGACCACAGACAGCCCCATAGCGGTCCTCCGCGGCTCGCCGCAGCATGACGCTAAGCACCGACACGAAGGGCGGGGATCCAGCTCGGGGGGCGCAGGTGACGAACGGAAAACAAAGGTCGCCCGAGTCCACCTGTCGCGCTCTCCAAGCGGCGAGTGTAGCAGGGCTTGGCCGTTTTGCGCACGGGCTTCTGATCCATACGGGTTCGGCGCAATCGACCACGCCGTTCAGGGCAATCGGAATGGGTGTGCCAACCCCGCCTACTGGCCCCAGTCGCCGCGCATGATGTCGGGCGCGGTGGGCAGCAGGCCGAGCGCGTTGAGCCGCAATTCCACGTTCTGCGCCCGCCGGATCGCCTCGGCGGAATAGTCGGGATGGCGCTCTCCGACCTGCCAGAGCCGCGACAGGGTGACGATCAGCGTGCCGCCGTTCATCGGCCGCACGATCTCGGCCTCGGGCAGCTCGGCGGGCGCGATAGCGAAGGGAAGCCAGCCCATCCAGCGGATGCCCAGGCGCGCGCGGTCGAGCGGGTGGTGATGGACAAGGTAGCCGCCCGGGCCGAAGGCAAGATGCTGCGGCCGCTGCCAGCGCGTCACCGCGTCGACCAGGGTGATCAGATGATCGAGCTGGAGGCCGTAATGCGGATGCGGGCGCTTGATTTGCCCGTTCAGTCGCGTGCCGGTGGCGCCCCAGCTGTAGTCGAAGCCGTAGTAGACCTTTTCCGAGCCCAGGGCCTTCGTCCCATTGTCGATGGTCGAGACCGAGCCTTCCTCGTCAGCCCAGCCGGCGGCATCGGACACGCTCTTGCTCTCTTGGATATAGGCCTCTTCCTGCGCCCAGAGCGCGATGTCCTTGAAGCACCATCCTAGGTCGAAGCAGGGGATCTTCTCGAGCCTGTGCAGGAGCTTGAAGAAATCCCGCGCGCCATCCTCATAGGCAGCATATTCGGCGCCGTATCTATGCGGCGTCAGCTCCGCGCTGAGTAGCAGATCATAGGTAAGATCCATCAGCTGCCTCCGAAGGGTCGAACTTGCATGTCGTGATACCACCCCGTGACGCGCTGCAAAAGCAGGGCCCCGACATAGAGCCGGGTCGTCATGTTCGAGAACACCCAGGTGAGTTCGACCTTGCCGTAATGCTGGCTTACCAGCATGTGCTGGCGCCGCGCCTCGCGGATCATCGGTTCGAACACGGTCTGGGCGACACCTGCGCGCACCGCCCAATCGGCCAGTTCCGGGCCGCCATCGGCGCTCCAGTCGCGCTGCACGAGGAAATTGTCATAGCCGTGCTTGGCCTCCCAGAGGTGACATTCGGCGGGCGAGAGCCCGTCGAAATTGACCCCGCCCCAGGCCCATTCCTCGATCATGTTGCTCTCGGGGACATAGGCGTGCCAGGGGCAGATGAAATGCTGGTAGGCATAGCCGCGCTGCGCTCCCGCCTTGACCTGGCCGAAATAGCGCATGTAGGGGCCGCCTTCCTTGCGCGGCGAGCAGAGCGGGCAGTTCTCGGTGCAGCTGTCTTCGCGGGTGCGCGCGTCGGCCTCGGTCTGGGTTCCGGTGCGCGTGCTGCTCTGGTCGGGGCTGATCGTGGCAGGCGCGGGCGCCGTGCCGGGGGCGCCGCCGCTGCCCGGTGCGGGCACCGGCACCGGCGGTGCAGGCACATCGTCGCCCCAGCAGATCTGCTTGCCCGTGACGATGACCGACCCATCGGGCCCGACATGCACATCGTCGATCGAAACCGGAATGCAGAACCCCATTACCACCAAACCTCCGCTTCGCGCCCGTATTGGCGCAGGCTGATCCGGATCAGCTGGAACAGGTCGCCGGCCTTCGCCTCGGGACTGCCTGAGGCATCGCGGAAATGCGCCACGACCTGCGGGTCGCGATGCCAACCCGGCGCGATCAGCGCATCGACCATAACAAAACGCGCGACCAACCGGTCGTCGCGCAGACCGAAGCCGCGCGCCGCCTCGCGCGAGAGACGGACGATTTCGGCCAGTTCTGGATCGCTGACATGGCGCACCGGGTCGGGCCGGAACGCACGGATGTCGCGCGCAAAGCGCAGGTCGGAATCGCGCTGTTGCTGAGCATTGAGGGCGCCGATCACATTGGCAGACAGGGTAAAGGCCATCAGCTGCGCGCTCCGTTCAGGGGGGGGCCGGTTCGGGCGCGGCGAGCCCGATCTGCAGCGCCGCCGGGTCCGAGGTCTGCTACGTACTCACCTGATTTTACGCCGACTTCCCGATCCGTGGGGACCATTTGGGGCCGGATGGAGCATCCATTGTGCAACCACCGTAGCACTCCGCCGGCCTCGGTCTTGCCCAATGGAATGGGCGCTGTTGCGCAAATCAGCTGACGACCGCAGTTCCCCTTTCCCCGGACACACTTATCCCATGGCCACGGTGAGCGGGATGCCGAGCGCCGTGAAGCGGTTGAGGACCGCCGCCCGGATCTGGACTTCGGCAACCTGGCGGTCGAAGTCCCGTGACATCAGCCTCTGGCCGAGCAGTTTCACGCAGTTCATTTTCGTTTCGACCCTGCTCCGGCGGTGGGACCCGCTCCAGTTCCGCCAGAGTGCCCGGCCGAGGGGCTTCGATGCTCGCAGGATCTCGTTTCGTGCGCGGGCTCCGGCGCTGTCCCGCTTCCATGGCCTGGCGTTGCGGCGCGGCGGAATGATTTCGGCCGCGCCGCGGTCGGCGATGGCGTCGTGGCAGGCGCGCGTGTCGTAGGCGCCGTCGGCAGTGACCGTGGCGATTTGCCGATCCAGGCCGATCTGCTTCAGGAGCTCAGGCAGCATCGGCGCGTCGCCTGCATTGCCGGAGGTGACCTCGACGGCCCGGATCTCCAGCGTTTCCTCGTCTATGCCGATGTGGATCTTGCGCCAGACACGGCGCTTCGAGGCGCCGTGTTTGCGTCTGAGCCACTCGCCTTCGCCTTCCACCTTGATGCCGGTGCTATCCACGAGCAGGTGCAG
>NZ_MUAV01000049.1:0-8271 GCF_003265965.1 Rhodovulum viride
GCTGCCAGCCCGCGGGGGGCGCGAAGGCCGCGACGGCCGCCTTCAGCAGCGGGCCAGAGAGCGCCCCGAAGGCGGTGCCGGCCAGATCGGTGGACTGTTCTTCAGTTCATCGCTTGTCGAACCGTTCAAGCGCGTCGAAGACTGCGCGGAGGTCGTCTGTCGCGTTAACCATCGCCTCTTCGATGATGTCGGCGGTTATGGTCATCCGCTGCGCCGCCTCGGCCGAGAACGGGTCGCAGCCGAATCCCATCAGCCGCCCCTCATGCAGCACGGTCCTGGTGCGTTGCAACGCCTTCTCGGCGGTCGGGAATTTCGTCCGCCAGATCGGGGCCAGGGCCCCCTTGATGTCCTGAGGGGTGATTCCGGAGACGCGCATCTTCCCGATGTGCAGGACAACATGCCGCTGAAGCGGGGAAAACCACCGTCCGCGCTCGCCGCCGCCGCGCAGAGTGGCCTTTCGCGCCTCAAAGACGATCGAGGCCATCTCTGCAAATGTGGGATCTGTCTTGTCGAGTTGGGCCTTCGTGGCGGCGCGCTCTTCATTCCGCTCGGTGATCGGGTCTCGCCCGGCTCGCAGCACGGCCGCCCAGCGGTCTCTCTTCCGGCGCGCTTACGCTAGGCCGACCTCCGGCCATGAGCCGAGCCCCATGTTGCGCCGGGCCCCAAAAACGAATAGCGGAAGTTCCATTTCCCCGAAGTCCTGGCTCGTCTTGATGAGGGACAAACCGCCCGCGTCCCCGTAGCGCCCGGCAGGCGCCGCCTTGATTTCCCTGACCGTCAGCATACCAGCTAGCATACCACCTTGCAGCGTGCTCCCCTGAAATCCTGTGAGTCACGCTGGCACAGTCCCGTCCCTCACCCCCGGTAGTTATGCCTTATTCATATCGCTACCTGCAATACTCTGAAACGCTGGCTTGGTGCGGGTGGTCTGCAACGTACCCACCTGATTTTACGCCGACTTCCCGGTCTGTGGGGACCATGTGGGGCCGGATGGAGCGTCCGCAGGGCAACTACCGTGGCACTTCACCCGCCCCAGTCACGCCTAAATGGAATGTCATGATTCGCGGCAACGCATCGCGAAAACTGTCTCTCAAGCGTCGTTGGCATCGAGCCTCAGCACCTCACCCTGGGTCAGCAGTCCACAATGCAGATGTGGCAGGCGGCCTGCTCAAACGACCGACGCGCACACGGTCGAGCTCCCGCCTGGCGCAAGGTTCGCCCGCCCCTAGCGGGTCTCGGCCGCAATCCGATCGCCATCCCGACATCGAACGTCCCAAAGACCAGAGCAGTGAACCTAAGGCCGTGCGCCATTTCGGCCGAGCCCCCTCCCGACGTCACTTGCGCGCTCGCGGCCGAGACTGTGTGAAAACTCCAATTTCGAGAATCTGGTGGGAACAGTTTTCTCAGCGGCCCGCATTTGGCGGCCTGAGCCGGAACGAAATACTGCCGGTGCTCCTTTGGGAAAACGTCGTTTCGGGGTCGACCATGCCTGACCGAGTTTTCACACAGCCTCGACCCCAAGCTGCCGTCAATCGACTTGCGATATGCCGCGTTGCAGCTTTCGCGTTCCTGCCATTGTTGAATCGCGCAGCATTTTTGCAGAGCAGCGGCGGTCGAACAGAAGGAAGCTGCCATCCCGCGACTGGAGCTCAACGTCCACCTACAATTTATCTCGGTCGGACCAAAAACCACTCGCGTCGCACGGGTATCATGCCATGTTCCGCTGAGAACCGACCCAATGTGTTGGTGAAGGCGTCGGCATAAAGGCATCTTCCGTATTGTCACCTAGGCAGCGGGCATTTTCGCGATTTTTGTGGCCCCAAGCCATGCCACCCATGCCTCAAGAAATTGTCGGTAGTCGGTCTCGCTGATACGCAGGATGTTAAGCCCTTCCAGCTTGCCCATGCCAAACCTGCAATTGGCCTCGGCATGCTGGCACTTGGGCTTGGCGTACTTGCCGCTCACAAAGGCAAACATCTTTGCTGGCGTGCCATGGCTACTGCGGCCGGTCTCATCTAGATAGGCAATGCCGCCATGCGCCATCGCGTTCCGAAGGATACTGACCCACTGTGAGGCCTCCATGGCACGTGCTGCCTCGACCGCGTCATCGCCGGAAAGCGCTTCGGCCAAGTCTTCTGGCAGACCGCTCGCGATGTTCGGAAATGGTCCTTTCCTCACGCTAACAAAACGCCATGCCCCTTCCTTGTAGAAGGCGGCTTCGCCGAGCTTGCCTTTTCTGATCACATCCACAAATGCGTCGGCGGCCTTTGGGCCCAAATGCCGATCATCAGCATAGGCTTGGTCCTCAGCCTTGCCGATCTGACGCTCAACGCGCTCAAGCGGAATGGTCAGGATCGGCATGGACATAGATACCAGAAAAGTCGAAGTCAGCGGGCCGAGCTCGGGGTTTTCCTCGCCGTGAAGTTTGGAGGCTTCGTGCCAAAGCCCATTGATCAGCGCAAGGCACCGGCAGGGGAGCTCAACCGAATAGTGCTGCGGATTTCCCATGGTTTTCCCTCGCTCTCATACATCGCCCATGCGCATCCGCTCGATCTGGCCTTCGATCCACTGCTCGATCTGGCCGCAGGCTTCCAGCAAGAGTTCGCGGATGTCAGCGCTTTGGACGATGAAATCCCGGTACTTCTTCAGGGCCTTGTGCGGGTTTTTTTCCCGGCGCAAGGATGCCTCGCGGCTGCGCCAGCCGGGCACCGGATCACAGGTATATCGCAGGGCGCCATTCTCCAACAGCCAGCTCTGGAGTTCAGCGATTGACTTCCCTGCATCGGGCCTTTTGCCCTTGAGGCGCTTCTTGGCCGCGCCGGCGGCTTTTGGATCAAACATGATGTGCCAGCTCTCGGTCTGGGTTACCGCCTCATCGCGGCTCGTCTGATTGGGCCCGCCCGTTGCTACGATATCAATGACGCTGTCTTGCTCTTCGATGATCTCGGCAAGGTGATCGGCCAAAGCCTCGACGAAAGGGCCGACCTGAAAACCGGCCCGGGCCGCCAGAGCGCGGCAGCCTTCCTGAAAATCTTCCCGTCCCCTAAGACCGAAGGGCTTTTGTACTTCGAAGAACTTTCTGGAGCGCTCAGGCAGCACCATGTTTGGGCTGTAGCTCAAGAAGTTGGGCTCGTAACGCTCCAGCACCGAAGCTGCGCACGCAAAATACAGCCCCGCAATCGCGGGCAGCACCGCCTCATGCTGCAAACCAATATGGTACACATCGTTGCGCAGATCGTGGCAGATCGAGATGGTCTGGGCCTCTTCGTCCGAGAGTGGCAGCCTCGGCCTGGCGAAGCGGAGCTTGGCATCGAAATGTCGCCCAAGCGCTGCTTCCAGTTCGGCCTCATCCTCATAGGTCTTCTCACGCTTCCACAGCGCAGAGCGCTCACGCCGTTCATCGCTGGCGAACTGATGAAGAACTAGCTCCAGAGCGTTGTCGGTGAGCATCACGGCAAAGCGTGCGCTATTGGCATCGCGTTTCAGGACGTGCTCAAGGGCCAGGTCAAGCTGCTCCAACGTATGTGCAAGAAACCTCAGCACGACAACACACTACACACGCGGCGTGATCCGGACTGCAGTCCGTATGTCGGCGATGCGTGCGCCGAGAGCTTGCAAGCTCTGGCGCATGTCGTTGAACACGGGCGCATCGCCCTCAGGATCACTGATTGTGAGAATGGCCGTGAAGGGAATACCGCCATTCGGCATGTGCTCGCCGGTGCGGGTCAGATATTCAACCATCAATCTCCAGTCTGACGTTGGGCCAATACCCCTTGGAAATGTCTTCTCAAATACCTTCACAGGGCTCCATTTTAAGTCGTGTTCGATCAGTTCGGCTTCGACCGCGTGTACGCCGCGTGAAGACGGAAGATAGAGCGGGTCCAGCCGCCCCTTCCAGCCTCTGTCCTGGGCCTGCTGGAGCGCCGCATTGATATTCACCCTGACGAACTCTGACCCAAATCGTGCGTCCAGCGGCGGCGTGGAGACCAGAGTTAGCTTGGCGTGGCCCCTGCATTTCCCTCCTGCAACCAAGGAAGGCGGCCATGAAAACCGGAAGTTGATCTGTTGGCCCTCCAGAATGCGAGAGGCGAACACCAGCGTTATCGAGTGATCGCCAGTCTCCAAAATCCTGTCAGCGGAAGGCGGCAAACCGAAACCGACAAGGTGCCGAGCGACCGGGCCAAGTTCTTTAGGGCGCAATGGCTCTGGGGTCTCAGCGTTGTGAACCAGAAGCCCGATAAGTGTTTCTCTGGACACCTCGCCCTCAATCTCGTGGACCAGCTTCGCAGCGGTCTTGGCGACCAGCGGGGAAGCGTAGCTAGTGCCACACCCGTCAACGACCGTTCCATCGGGAAGAACTGAAAATAGACCATGGCCAAGGGAAGCATGTCGCGTGCCGGAACCACCGACATGAGCAAGATCAGGTTTCACACCAGACCTAAGGCCGGGTCCCCGGCGGCTGAAACGCGTAGGTGCGAAGGGTAGGCAGCCCCCGTGCCCTGGCGGATTTACAGCGCCAACTGCTACGTTTCGGGCGCTCTCGGCCGGTGTAAGGAGACCATCGTTTCGTGCGACCGCCAAGATCGAGAGGGCTGTGGCGGTGTCTGCAGGCCACTCGGGTCGAAAGTCCTGCGGATCGGTATTTCCTGCCGATACGAATAGGACAGCATTGTTCTCTTCGGCAATCTGGTCGAGCCTGACGGCGTGCGTGCTGTAACGATCAGGAACGGCAGGCTGGAGTATGTTCAGGCTCATGTTGAAGACCCTCACGCCGTGCCGTGCACGCGCGTCTGCTACGGCTGTGCCCAGCTCGTCAAAAAAGTCAGAGAGGCCTCCCGAATAGTAGGAGGAGAAAGCACCCGGCTTCCTTGGATCCGGAAAAACTGCCAAGTCCACGAGTTCCGCACCGTCGGGTTCAGGGCAGGTTTCAGGGCCATTCAAGGTTCCTCCCGCGACAGCTAGCCCTCCAATGAAGGTGCCGTGATTGAGGTCCATGTCCTCGTCGGCCAGTATGTCCCAGCGGTCTATAATCCACCCCGACAGCGCGTCGCCGATCCCGCCGTCCACGATGCCAATTCTAGGATGCGAAGACTGAGCACTCCGATTGGGGATGGTCGCAACACTGGGTCGTGTTCGCACCAGAGAGGGTGTTCTGGCAGAACGGACAACCACGCCCGGCAGTTCAACCCTCCGAACGAGAGGGTGTTTATCAAGGAACTTCAGAAGCTGGGAATGCCTTTGGGGATCGCCGTCGAAAGGAGCGAGCGCACGCCGCTCGCGCGCCGCAGAAGATGCACTTGTCAGCCTCATGACAGCGCCGTTCGGCGACTGGTCAAGGCGGACTGAAAGCCTCGGCAATCCACGCTTCCAACTTGGCAGTCGCTCGACCGACATGCCTTTCCCAACTTCTCCAAAACCTTCTATGAAGGTGGAGATCAGCTCGCGGTGAGGCGCGTCGAGCCTGTCCCACTCGTCTCTGGGCGGAACAACATCGAAAAGCTCAACCTCGTAACTACTGCCGGTCATGGGGTTCGAAAGCCATGTGACAGCCTCTTCGACTGAAAACCTGCGCTTGTCGGTTGGTCCATACAATTCGATACGGTCGATTGCACCGGTCTCGCTGCGCTGAGCAGAGGGGTGGGGCAATTCGCGGCCCCGCGCCTCGTCGAAGCGCATAACGGTCGCCGTTTCCGATTTCTCGATTTCCGCTTTGACCAGAGCAAGGGTCGTGGGGCGTCCCTCCACCAGCATTTCGCCGAGATCGCCTCCGCCCACCACCGGCGTCCGGTCGCTCCTGAACAGCTTTGACACGGGGCGGTGGCTCTTTGCCCAAGCCTCTCGCTTTAGCACGACCTTGAGGTAACCAATGGGACCTTGCGATTGGGCAGCGAGAGTTGCAGAGATCGAATCGAGTTGGCCCATGAGAGCAGCCTTGTGCGCGACAAACTCGCGGTCACGGTGGGCATAGAAATCTTTGCGCCCTCCACCTCCGGCCGCTTCACGTGCTTCATCGAAGTTCTCCGGGTTCAGGACGATCTGGATCGGGCTAGCCATCGCTCACGTCCTCTTCTATCGCCTGTTTCTGCAACAATCTGCTGACCGATGATTTGTCCTTTCCGGCGATCTCGCCGATGTCGGCCATAGTGAAGTTCAATGCCTCGTCGTTGCGCATCGCTTTAAACAATTTACCGGGATCGGCAAAGAGCAGCGTCCTGCGCTCGCGCTGAATGCGCGCGGCATTCAGGGTCGCAAACTGCTGAAGAGTTTCGAGAAGTCCTCGCCGGTCCTCCTCGCGGACTGTAGTCGCCTTCTTATACGTTCGGACCAGAGCCTCGATTTCTGCCCCAGTAGAACCTTCGGTGAACCACGAGATCAACCGAATGTGGCTGTCAGGGGCGATCACCGGCGGCATGAAATGCTGGGCTATCGCCTTGCGGACCTCAAAGTCCGGCTTCGGGATTTCGAGTTGGATTTCAAATCGCCGCCAGACTGCCGGGTCGAGAAGGTTAGGGTGATTGGTGATCCCAATCGTTAGGCCGATTCTCTGCCGCCCGTCGAGGTTTTGAAGGAGGGTGTTCACCACCCGCTTTATCTCACCCACTTCTTGCGGGTCATCGCGGACCTTCGCAATCGCGTCAAACTCGTCGAGCAGCAGAATGCAGCGATACCTATTCGCAAAGGTGAACAGGTTCCCGATGTTGCGGGCAGTAGTTCCCAAGAACGAGGAGACGAGGCCGTCTAGTCGGACAAGTACCACGGGCAACTGCAACTCATGCGCGATCCACAGGGCGAGCCGCGTCTTGCCGGTGCCCGGCTCGCCGTAGATCAGGCAGGTCTTCGAAGGTATGATGTCTACAGTCGATAGTGCTTCCAAGTTGCGCCATTCATCGACGATACTCTCGGTCGCCTGCGTGACCGTCGCGTTGAACAGCGGGGCGGTGGCATGGAAATCGTCGGGGAAGATGATCTCCGCTAGCGATGCCGACGTTTCTCGGTCAACAGGAACCTGCGTGCTTCGTCCAATGGCTTCACCGGCAAGATTGACTCTAGATCGCTCAATGCGGCTCGGCGCTACGTCCTTCAGGCGGTCTGCCGCTGAGAGAATTTTGGCCAGTGTTGCCGCCTGCTGCTTCTCGCCATCTTTAGTTAGCGCATCATGCAAGCGTTCGATTTGTTTGCGAAGGGCGGGCGTTGGCTCAGCCATTGCTGCGCGGCATAGTGCCTGGACAATCGGGAAGTGCTCCATGCGAAAAACCGCCTTCTGTTGCATGTTCGTATCCTAACGTTGCGGATAACATGGCATTCGTTGCGCTTCAATGCAATTCTGTTGCCTTCACTCGATGGTGCGCCTTCCGTGAAAAGCGAGGAGCGCGCCGCGAGGATAGATTTCCGAATGTCAGCTTTACCCGCCTTGCGAGTTCGGCTTCCCACCGCTGCGAAGGTCCACTTCCCACCGATACTGTTGAAAAACTCGACTACACGGCCGCGAGGCTGCGCTCGATGGGAAATGGTTCTGCTTCCTCGCGAAAGTGCTCCGGAAACCGGTCCTCGCCGCCGCCCTGGGGGACAAAATTCCAGCTGCGGATGGGCTTCAGGCCGCAGCATGGGTTTTTCAACAGTATCCACCCCAAAAGACCCTACCGCCAGGTCGGATCGCGCCGGGCCGACCATCGGGCCAGCAAACCCGCCACCACGGCGACACCTATGGCGTAGGGCCACCACCACGGGCCGATATAGAGCGTGCCGACGCCCACGAACCCCGTATCGACCAGGCCGTCCCGCCACGATCCCCCGCGGCGGAGATCGCCCCGTTCCTTGAGGGTCCAGTAGGCATCCGACGCCAGCAGCCGGAACGGGGCCGCGGCGGGGCCAAGCGGCGCCAGCAAGGCCCCGACCCAGGCATGACCAATGGGGATGACGCACCATGTGTAGTCGTCCTCGCTCCGCGACGAGGGCGTCAGGATCGTGCGGACGAGCCCCAGGATCCCATCCCGGACCCTCATGTCGCGAGGCTTTCGGCCACGGCGATACGGTCCTCGAAGACCGTCTGCGTCTCGCCGCCGACCGTCACGCGGACCTGCACAAGCCACGTCCCGGCGGCAAGCGCGCCGGGCGGGAAGGTGACGGCGAGCTCTGCCGCGCCGGTGATGGCGGCCGCGCCCGTGACGATGCCGCCCGAGAACTCGCGGCGGGCGACCGCCTCGGCGGTGCCGCCCGTCAGCTCCGCGATCTGCGCCCCGGCGTCTATCGCCACATCCACCGCGAGCCGCA
>NZ_MUAV01000004.1:0-256285 GCF_003265965.1 Rhodovulum viride
CCTGGGCGGCGCCGTTCATCCTCTACAACGCCAAGCTGCTGATCTGGGACAAGGTTCTGGGCCTCGACGCCACCGACGCGCTGTCTGCCGACCTGCTGGACCTGCAGCTGCGGATCGTGACGTTCTATTTCGGTGGGGCCGCGGCCATCGGGGTGGTGCGGGCGCTGCGGAGGTGACGGCGCCGCCCCGGTGACGGAGCGGCAGCTTCTGGCGGCAGCGCTGGCCGAGCGGACGGAGCGGACTGGGCGCCTCAGGGCCAACGCAAAGCTCGTGGCTATCGAGAAGATCGCGGCTCAGGTGCGGCGATAGAGCCGTCAGTTGGTGGCTGTCTCGTCCTGCTCCCAACAGTCCAAGTCGTCATCGGCCAGCGCGCTCGGGTCGCCCATGATCTCTTCATGGCCGAACGGCACGCCGAGGCTGCGGACGTAATCCAGCGCGTGGTCGGTGGCTTCGTGTTCTGTCAGGCCGCGGCATCTGTACATGTAGCGTCTCGCCATTTCCATGATAAAGTCTTTCATCCTGACCCCGTCGCATTCGGCGAGTGGGGCACGCCACACGATGTCTTGCCGATAAGGGAGCCCAGCGCCCGGAACTAGACCTAGAGGGGCTTCAGCAAGCCCATATCTGTGCGGTCTTTCTCCGACTTTCCTCCAGCATTGCCCGCAGATCCAGACGTCAAGAATGTAGTCGCCTGGGTGTTCGTGGGTGCAATTCGATTTCGGCATCATCTGATCTTCCCTGGGCGGCGCCGATTGTCCCCGCGTCTTTCGGAACGGCAGCCCAAGGCGCTCGCAAATCCGGCGCAGTGACTTCGCTGCCCCTCGGCGGTGGCGTGGCGGCATCTTGCTCATATCTCGGCCCTCCTGCGGCCTCCGGTGTTAGCTGGTCGTCCCCGCCAGCAGGGTTTCCAGTTCTTCGATCCGTTGGCGCAGGCGCTTGTTCCGTCCCCAGATTCCGGCCTGCTCGTGAAGGCGGCGATCCCGCTCATCCATCAGCCGCAGAACATGAGCCTCTGCCTCAGCCCGGCCGCGCTCTGCCGCCTCGATCCGGCTCTCCGGCACATTGCAGGTGCATTCGGCTGGGCCGCCTATTGCCGCCCCGCAGCACATCTGGATCAGGATCTCGAGCCCGTCTTCGTCGCGCAGCCAGTGGCAGCGGGTGCGGGTGGGGGCGTCATCCATGGGGAGGAATTCCGCAGATGGAATCGCCGCCCGCAGTTGGGCTGGGAACTCCGTCCTCAAAAGGCAATGTGGACCACGCCTGTTCCATCGTGGTCCACAGTCGCGATTTTTCTTTTAAAATCAGCGCATTAATCTTTGGGTGGTAGGCCCGGAGGGACTCGAACCCCCAACCAAGGCGTTATGAGCGCCCTGCTCTGACCATTGAGCTACAGGCCCGAACCTGTGGTTTCCCTAGCATCCCGGCGAGAGGGGTCAAGACAGAACCGTGCCGCTAAAGGTCTTCGGCCCCGGAACGAGGCCGGACCTTGCCTCCGCCCAAGGCGTCTTCGCGTGCAACTCGGCCCTGTTGGACATGGCGGCGGCGCTGCCACGCCAAGGGCTTGCCGGTTCGGCAGGGGCTTGCGCCGCGCTGCAGCAGGGCGGATAAACCGGCCGCACATCATCAGGAGGACAAAGGATGATCGGCCGTCTCAATCATGTCGCCATCGCCGTGCCCGATCTCGAGGCCGCCTCGGCGCAATATGCCGATACCCTGGGGGCCAAGGTCGGCGCGCCGCAGGACGAGCCCGATCACGGCGTGACCGTGGTCTTCATCGAACTGCCCAACACCAAGATCGAGTTGCTGTACCCGCTGGGCGAGGCGAGCCCGATCCAGGGCTTCCTCGACAAGAACCCCTCGGGCGGGATCCATCATATCTGCTACGAGGTCGAGGATATCCTGGCCGCCCGCGACCGGCTGAAGGCGCAGGGCGCGCGGGTCCTCGGCGCGGGCGAGCCGAAGATCGGCGCCCATGGCAAGCCCGTGCTGTTCCTGCATCCCAAGGACTTCAACGGCACGCTGATCGAGCTGGAACAGGTCTGAACCCAAAGTCCGGACACCGAGAGGCCTGCGCCCGGGCGCGGGCCTCAGCCGGTCTTGCGGCCGATCCTCGGTTCGGTCCCGGCCAGAAGGCGGCGAATGTTGGCGTGATGGCGGATGAAGATCAGCACCGCCAGCACCGCCGTCAGCAGAACGACTTCGGCGCGGTTCAGCACGATGGCCCAGATCGGCGCGAGCGCCGCCGCGGCCAGCGCCGAGAGCGAGGAATAGCGCAGCGCCGCCGCGACCGCGGCCCAGGTGGCACAGGCCGCGATCCCGACCGGCCAGGCCAGCGCCAGCAGCGTGCCGAGGAAGGTCGCGACTCCCTTGCCGCCCTTGAAGCCCAGATAGACCGGGAAGAGGTGGCCAAGAAACGCCGCGCCGCCCGCGATCTGGGCCGCATCCTCGCCCGCCAGCGCCCGCGCGATCAGCACCGCGATCCCGCCCTTGCCCGCATCCAGCACCAGCGTCAGGAAGGCGGCCAGCTTGTTGCCGGTCCGCAGCACGTTGGTCGCGCCGATATTGCCCGATCCGATCTTGCGCAGATCGCCCAGCCCGAAGAGCCGGGCCATGACGAGGCCGAAGGGCACCGCCCCCAGCAGGTAGCCGCCAACCCCGAACAGCGCCAGCAGAAGAACGGAAGTGTCGAGCATCGGCATCGGGTCAGTCTCCGTCGTAGACGCGGGTCCCGGCGACCCAGGTGCCCAGCACACGGCCCTGCATCCGGGCGCCGTCGAAGGGCGTGTTCTTCGATTTCGATTTCAGCGCGAAGCGGTCCAGCACGAAGGGTGCGTCGGGATCGAACAGCACCAGATCGGCCGGGGCGCCCTTGGCGAGCCGCCCGGTCGAGAGGCCAAGCCGCCGCGACGGGTTCAGCGCCAGAGCGCGCCAAAGCTGGGGCAGGGAGATCGCGCCCGCATGCACCAGCCGCATCGCGGCCGGCAGGATGGTTTCCAGCCCGACCGCGCCCGAGGCGGCCTCTTCATAGGGCAGGCGCTTCGATTCCTCGTCCTGCGGCGTGTGCATCGACGAGATCACGTCGATCAGTCCCGAGGCCACCGCTTCGACCAGCGCCACGCGGTCGGTCTCGGCCCGAAGCGGCGGCTTGACCTTGAAGAAGGTGCGGTAATCGCCGACGTCGAACTCGTTCAGCGTCAGGTGATGGATCGAGACGCCCGCGGTCACGTCGCGGCCATTGGCCTTGGCGCGCTCCAGCGCGGGCAGGGCGCGGGCGGTGGTGATCTGGTCGGCATGGTAGCGCACGCCGGTCAGCTCGACGAGGCCCATGTCGCGGTCGAACCCCATCCGTTCGGCGAGCGCCGGCACCGAGGGCAGCCCGCGCAGCGAGGCGAACTTGCCCGAGGTCGCGGCGGCGCCGCCCGACAGCCCCGGGTCCTGCGGATGCGCCATCACCAGCGCGCTCAGCGACCGGGCATAGGTCATCGCCCGGCTCAGCACCTTGGTGTCGGTCACCACATGATCGCCATCGGTGAAGGCCACGGCGCCCGCATCCAGCAGAAAGCCGATCTCGACCATCTCGCGGCCCTCGCGGCCCTTGGTCAGGGCGGCCATCGGCTTGATCCGCACGGGGCTTGCCTCGCGCGCGCGGCGTGTGACGAATTCCAGCACCTCGGGCGTGTCGATGGCGGGCAGGGTATCGGGCCGGGTGACCATGGTGGTGACGCCGCCCGCCGCCGCCGCAAGCCCCGCGCTGCGGAAGCTTTCCTTGTGGCGCTCGCCCGGCTCGCAGATCTTGACGCCGATATCGACGATGCCGGGCGCAAGACAGGCACCCTTGCAGTCGATCACCCGGTCGCAATCGGGCGGTGCGTCGTGCCCCTGATCGAGGATCGTGCCGCCGCCCGTCAGCATCCAGCCGGGGGCGTCGGTGCCCGCCTCGGGGTCGATCAGGCGGGCGTTGGAAAAGACGGTTCTCATGCCTCGGCCCCTCCGGGGGCGGTTCTTGCCGCGTCGATCCGGGCCTTCACCCCGGCCGGATCGGCGAGGAACTTGATCAGATGCTTGTCGCCGCTCAGCGTGATCACCTGGGTCGCCGCGCCGATCACCCGGACCCTGGCGATGCTCGACAACCGCACGCGCCGCCCGCCCGGACCCAGAAGGGCGCGGTCGGTCAGGGTCCAGCTTGCGCCCAGCTCGTCGCCCATCAGGAAGGCGCCGCGCAGCCCGATGGCCAGCAGCGCGGCCACGATCCCGGCCCAGGGGTAGGGGTTGCCGGTCAGCGCCAGCAGCCCCGTCGCGCCGATCCCGGCCAGGACCGCGATCACCACATGCGCCTTGACATAGGCGGCACGGTCGCCCTGAAAGCGCAGGCGCACCGTCTCGCCCTCTTCCAGCGGCGTCTCGGCCTTCGGATCAAACATACGTGCCCTCCCCGGCGGCGCGGGCCGCGCGCAGGTTCCGCGCCAGCAGATCCATGCAGGCCATCCGGACCGCGACGCCCATCTCGACCTGGTCCTGGATGACCGACCGGTTGATGTCGTCGGCCAGCGTCCCGTCGATCTCGACGCCCCGGTTCATCGGTCCGGGATGCATCACGATGGCGTCGTCCTTCGCATAGGCCAGCTTTTCGGCATCAAGCCCGAAGCGGTGGTAATATTCGCGTTCCGAGGGGATGAAGCCGCCATCCATCCGCTCTTTCTGAAGGCGCAGCATCATCACGACATCGGCGCCGTCGAGGCCCTCTTTCATGTCGTCATAGACCTCGACCCCCATCTCGGCGGCCCCGGACGGGATCAGCGTCGGCGGCCCGATCAGCCGTACCCGGTTTTCCATCTTGCCCAGCAACAGGATGTTCGAGCGCGCCACCCGGCTATGGGCGATGTCGCCGCAGATCGCGACCGTCAGCCGCTGCAGCCGGCCCTTGGCACGGCGGATCGTCAGCCCGTCCAGCAGCGCCTGCGTCGGGTGTTCGTGCCGCCCGTCGCCCGCGTTCAGTACCGCGCAATTGACCTTCTGGGCCAGCAGATCGACCGCGCCCGAATGCGGATGGCGCACCACCAGCAGATCGGGATGCATCGCGTTCAGCGTCAGGGCGGTGTCGATCAGGGTCTCGCCCTTTTTGATCGAACTGGCCTGCATCGCCATGTTCATCACATCGGCGCCAAGCCGTTTGCCCGCGATCTCGAAGCTCGACTGGGTCCGGGTCGAGGCCTCGAAGAACATGTTGATCTGGGTCAGCCCCGCCAGCACATCGGCGTGCTTGGTCGCGCCGCGGCTGAGGTCGACATAGGTTTCGGCCAGATCGAGGATGATGCGAATATCCCAGGGGCTGAGATGTTCGATGCCAAGCAGGTGACGCGCGCGAAATTCCATGGGGCCTCCGACCTGAGTGGCCCGCTTATAGAAACGGGGGGGCGCGCGGGCAAGGGAGGCATTGCCGAAGCCCCCTGCGGCGGCATAGCCTAGGCGCCATGGAACCCGCATTGACCCCGCAGGACGCTCTGGCGCTTCTGGCCTGGCAGGTGGAACTCGGCGCGACCGAGGCCATCGGCGAGAGCCCGGTGAACCGCTATGAGGAAGTCCGGCCCGCCCCGGCGCCCAGGCCCGTGGCAGCCGCGGCCGCGCCAGCGGCCCGGCCCGCGGCGGTCGATCCGGTGGCGCTGGCGCGCGCGGCGGCGGCCGCGGCGCAGGATCTGGAAGGGCTGGCGGCGGCGATGGCCGCCTACGAGCAGTGCGACCTGAAGAAGGGCGCGCGGAACCTCGTCTTTTCCGATGGCCATCCGAAGGCCCGCGTGATGGTGATTGGCGAGGCCCCGGGCCGGGACGAGGACCTGCAGGGCAAGCCCTTCGTTGGCCGCGCCGGGCAGCTTCTCGACCGGATGTTTTTCCATATCGGGTTGGGGCGCGCCGACCCGGCGGCCGAGCGCGCGCTTTACATCACCAATGTCCTGCCCTGGCGCCCTCCGCAGAATCGCGACCCCGAGGCGCAGGAGGTGGCGATGATGCTGCCCTTCCTCGAACGCCATGTGGCGCTTGCCGATCCCGACATCCTGGTCCTGATGGGCAACCATTCCTGCGGCGCGCTTCTGGGGCGGAAGGGCATCACCCGGCTGCGCGGCCACTGGGTCGAGGCGCTGGGTCGGCCCGCGCTTCCGATGTTCCATCCGGCCTATCTGTTGCGCAATCCCCATGCCAAGCGCGATGCCTGGCACGATCTGCTGATGCTGCAGGCGCGGCTGAGGGGCGGATGATCGGGCCGGTCGATCCCCTGACGCTGGCGGCCTTCGTGCCGGCGGCGCTGGCGCTGAACCTGACGCCCGGCGCCGACATGATGTTCTGTCTGGGGCAGGGGCTGCGCGGCGGCCCGCGCGCGGCGCTGGCGGCCGATCTCGGCATCGCGCTGGGCTGTTTCGTTCATGTGACGCTGGCCGGGCTCGGGCTCGGCGCGGTGGTGGCCGCGGTCCCGGGCGCGTTCGAGGCGATCCGCTGGGCGGGCGTCGCCTATCTGCTCTGGCTGGCCTGGGGCGCGCTCCGGCACGGGGCGCTGGCGCCGGGGCTGCCCGCCGTCACGCCCCGCCGGGCCTTCCGCGAGGCGCTGGCGGTGAACCTCACCAATCCCAAGGTGATCCTCTTCGTCCTGGCCTTCCTGCCGCAATTCGTGGTGGCCGAGCGCGGCGCGGTGCTGGCGCAATTCCTGATCCTGGGCGGTGTGCTGTCGCTTGGGGGCTTCATCGTCAACGGCGCGGTCGGGGTCTTCGCCGGGCGGGCGCGGCAGGTCCTGAGCGGCTCGCGCACGGTCGAGCGCGGGCTTGGCGTCGTTTCGGCGGCGATCTTCACGGCGCTGGCGGTGCGGCTGGCGGTTCTGCAAAAGGGGTAGGCATGGCAGGTATCGACGGGGGCATCGACGGGACCAGAGAGTTCGTCCCGGTCAGGATCGCGGTCCTGACCGTGTCGGACACGCGCGGGCTGGCCGAGGACCGTTCTGGCCAGACGCTGGCCGACCGGATCGCGGCGGCGGGTCATATCCTGGCCGACCGCAAGATCCTGAGGGACGAGCGCGCCGAGATCGCGGACCAGCTGCGCGCCTGGTGCGCCGATCCCGAGATTGACGTGGTGATC
Organism: Rhodovulum viride; assembly: GCF_003265965.1. Classification (NCBI taxonomy): domain Bacteria; kingdom Pseudomonadati; phylum Pseudomonadota; class Alphaproteobacteria; order Rhodobacterales; family Paracoccaceae; genus Rhodovulum; species Rhodovulum viride. The sequence goes on from NZ_MUAV01000004.1 coordinate 7,120, forward strand.
TCGACCGGGGGCACCGGGCTGACCGGGCGCGACGTCACCGTCGAGGCCCATCGCGATGTCTATGAAAAAGAGATCGAGGCCTTTGCGACGCTCTTCACCCTCGTGTCCTTCGGCAAGATCGGCACCTCGGCGGTGCAAAGCCGGGCCACCGGGGGCGTCGCGCAGGGCACCTACCTGTTCGCGCTGCCGGGCAGCACCGGTGCCTGCAAGGATGCCTGGGACGAAATTCTGGTGCATCAGCTCGACTATCGCCACCCGCCCTGCAATTTCGTCGAGATCTTTCCGCGACTCGACGAACATCGCCGACGGAAATAGGTATATTCACCGTAATGAATGTGTGGCCCGTCGCGGCCGCCCGGGCGTCTCTGCCGGGCACTGCGACAGGCGGCCTTGCGACCCGATGCGACGGGAAAGGACGGTTCGATGCGTTTCCTCCGCCGCAGCCTCACGGGGCTGTTCCTGCTGGCCCTGACGCTTGGGCTTCTGGCCTATGCGGCGGCGACGCTGCGGTCTGCCATCGACGCGCGCCGGGCCGACCGGCCCAAGGCGCCGCCCGCCGCCGAGCGGGTCTTTTCCGTCAACGTGACCCCGATTCGCCCGCAGACCGTGACGCCCGAGCTGACCGCCTTCGGCGAGATCCGCTCGCGCCGCAGCCTCGAGCTTCGGGCCGAGGCCAGCGGCCGCGTGGTCTATCTGCATCCCGCCTTCGAGGAGGGCGGGCGGGTCGCGGCGGGCGAGGTGCTGTTGCGGGTCGATCCGGCCGACGCGACCTCGGCCCGGGATCTGGCGCGGGCCGACCTGACCCAGTCCGAGGCCGATCTGCGCGACGCCAGGCGGCGTCTCGATCTGGCCCATGACGAGCTGGCCGCCGCTGAGCTGCAGGCCGAATTGCGGCAAAAGGCGCTGGGGCGCCAGAAGGACCTGCGCGGGCGCGGTGTCGGCACCGATGCCGCGGTGGAAGAGGCCGAGCTGACGGCCGCCGCCGCCGATCAGGCGGTGGTGTCCCGGCGCCAGGCGCTGGCCCAGGCCGAGATCGGGCTTGAAACCGCGACCACGTCGCTTGCCCGCGCGCGGATCGCGTTGTGCGACGCCGAACGGGCGCTGGCCGATACCGAACTTGTCGCGGCCTTTTCCGGCACGCTGATCGACGTGAGCCTGGTCGAGGGCGGGCTGGTCGCCGGCAATGAACGGGTGGCCGACCTGATCGACGTCTCGGCGCTCGAGGCCGGGGTGCGGATCTCGACCGCCGAGTTCAGCCGGCTGCTGGACGACAGGGGCGCGTTGCGGCCGCTGCCGGTGACGGTCGCGCTCGATGTCTACGGGTCGAACCTGACCGCGCGGGGGGTGCTGTCGCGCGAAAGCGGGGCGGTGCCCGAGGGGCAGGTGGGTCGGCTGGTCTATGCCCGTCTCGACGACGCCCCGGGCTTCCGGCCGGGCGATTTCGTGACGCTCCGGATCGAGGAACCCGCGCTGGAGGATGTCGCGGTCCTGCCCGCCACCGCGCTGGACGCGTCGAACGAGATTCTGGTGCTGGACGCCGAGGATCGGCTGGAGGCGGTGCCGGTCACGCTTCTGCGCCGTCAGGGCGACCGGGTGATCCTGCGCGCGCCCGGGCTTGCGGGCCGCAAGGCGGTGGCCGAGCGTTCGCCGCTTCTGGGGGCGGGGATCAGGGTGCTGCCGCTGCGTCCCGGCGCCGCCGCCGAACCGGAGGACAAGACGGAGGCGACGGTCGAACTCAGCCCCGAACGCCGCGCCGCGCTGATCGCCTTCGTCGAGACCAGCCCGGCCCTGCCCCAAGAGGCGCGCGCCCGGATCCGCGCCCAGCTCGACCAGCCGCGCGTGCCCGCGCAACTGGTCGAACGGCTCGAAACCCGGATGGGGGGCTAGGCGGGTGCCGGGGCGGGTCGCAAGCGCCGCGGGCGGGCTTCTGTCCTATTTCACCCGCCACCGGACGGCGGCGAACCTGCTGCTGCTGCTTTTGATCGTAGCCGGGCTTTTTGCCGCGCCGCGGATGCGGGCGCAGTTCTTTCCCGACGTGATCGTCGAGACGGTCTCGGTTTCGGTGATCTGGGAGGGCGCGGGACCCGAAGAGGTCGATGCCGGGATCGTGCAACTGCTGGAACCGGAACTCCGCGCGGTCGAGGGGGTGGAAGAGACCACCTCGCAATCGATCGAGGGAATGGCCACCATCACGCTCGATTTCGAACCGGGCTGGGACATGGCCCGCGCCACCAACGATGTGCAGGCGGCCGTCGATGCCGAAACCGACCTGCCCGAGGAGGCCGAAGAGCCCGAGGTCACGCGCGGCGCCTGGCGCGACCGGGTGACCGACGTGGTGATCACCGGCCCGGTCGCGGTGGGCCAACTTGGGCGGCTTGCCGACGAGCTGGTCGACCGGCTGTTCGCCGCAGGCGTCACCCGCGCCACGATCCGCGGCCTCGCCGCGCCCGAAACGCTGGTCGAGGTGCCCTCGATCGAGCTGATGCGCCACGACATCACCATGGCCGAGATCGCGGCCGTGCTGGCCGCCGAGGCCGAGACCGCGCCCGCGGGCGATGTCTCGGGCGGCAATACTAGGGTCCGGACCGGGGTCGAAAAGCGCAGCGCGGCCAGCATCGCCGCCATCGTGCTGCGGTCCTACCCGGACGGGTCCAAGCTGACCGTGGGCGACCTGGCCGTGATCCGGGTCGAGGGCGCCGACCGCGAGCGCGCCTATTTCGTCGGTCCCGACCCGGCGATTTCGCTGCGGATCGACCGGTCCGACCGGGGCGACGCCATCGAGATGGAGGCCAAGGTCCGCGCCGTCGTGGCCGGGATGACGCCGTCGCTGCCGGCGGGCGTGCATATCGATCTGATCCAGACCCAGGCCGACTATATCGCGGGACGGCTCGACATCCTGCTTGGCAACGGGCTGATGGGGCTTGGGCTGGTGCTGGGGCTGCTGTTTCTCTTCCTGAACGCGCGCACCGCCTTCTGGGTGGCGGCGGGCATTCCGGTCGCGATGCTGGCCACCGCCGCGCTGATGTTCGCGGCCGGGCTGACCATCAACATGATCTCGCTTTTCGCGCTGATCATCACCCTCGGGATCGTTGTCGACGATGCCATCGTGGTGGGCGAACATGCCGATTTCCGCGCCCGCCATCTGGGCGAGCCGCCGGTTCTGGCCGCCGAGAATGCCGCCCGCCGGATGGCCGCGCCGGTCTTTTCGGCGACGCTGACCACCATCGTCGCCTTCTATGCGCTGGTGGTGATCGGCGGCCGCATGGGGCACATGATCGCCGACATTCCCTTCACCGTGATCGCGGTGCTGACCGCCTCGCTGCTGGAATGCTTCCTGATCCTGCCCAATCACATGGTCCATGCGCTGGCGCATTCGGCGAAAGAGCATTGGTACGACTGGCCGTCGCGCCAGTTCAACCGGGGCTTCCGGCGGTTCCGCGAAGGCCCGTTCCGGCGCCTGATGCGGCTGGTGATCCGGGGCCGCTATCCGGTGATGGCGGGCTGTCTGCTGCTGCTGGCGCTGCAGGTGGCGGCGGTGATCCGGGGCGACGTGCCCTGGCGCTTCTTCAACGCCCCCGAAGAGCGGTCGGTCACCGGCAATTTCATGATGCTTTCCGGCGCGGACCGGGCCGATACCGCCGCGATGATGGCCGAGCTGCAGCGCGCGGCCGAGGCGGTCGGCGCCCGCTATGCGGCGGAACATGGCATCAACCCCGTGACCTATGCGCTGGCCGAGATGGGCGGCAATGCCGGGCGCGGGCTGGCCGGGGCCGAGATCAAGGATGCGGACCTTCTGGGGGCGATCTCGCTCGAGCTGATCGACGCCGATGCCCGGCCCTATTCCTCCTTCGATTTCGTGCGCGCGCTGCAGGACGAGGTGCGCCCCCATCCCAAGGTGGAAAGCCTCAGCTTTCGCAGCTGGCGGGCCGGGCCGGGGGGCGATGCGCTTGATGTCCAGTTCTTCGGCGCCGAGGCGCGGGTGCTGAAAGCCGCGGCCGAGCGGCTGAAGACCGAGCTTGCGCGCTTTGGCGAGGTCTCGGCGCTGGAGGACAGCCTGGCCTATGACAAGCAGGAGGCGGTGCTGGAGCTGACCGCCCAGGGCGCGGCGCTGGGCTTCACCATCGAGGATCTGGGCCGGGTGCTGCGCCACCGCATCAACGGGATCGAGGCCGCGACCTATCCCGAGGGTCCGCGCTCGGCCACGATCCGGGTCGAGCTGCCCGAGGCCGAACTGACCGCCGATTTTCTCGACCGGATGCAGGTGCGCAGCCCCGAGGGCGTCTATCTGCCGCTGGCCGATCTGGTCACGGTCGAGCGCCGCACCGGCTTTTCCTCGGTCCGGCGCGAAAACGGGCTGCGGGTGGTCACGGTCACCGGCGATCTGTCCGAGGACGACCCGGCGCGTGCCGCCGAGATCTCGGCCGAGCTGAAAGGGACGATCCTGCCGGGGATCGAGCGCGATCTGGGCGTGTCCTGGCGGCTGGGCGGGCTGTCGGAACAGGAAAAGGACTTTCTTGCCGATGCGCGGCTGGGCTTCGGGCTGTGCCTGGTCGGGATCTATCTGGTGCTCGCCTGGATCTTCTCCAGCTGGACCCGGCCGGTCGTGGTGATGGCGATCATCCCCTTCGGGCTGGTCGGCGCGATCTGGGGCCATGCGCAATGGGACGTGCCGTTGTCGATGTTCACCGTGGTCGGGCTGATCGGCATGACCGGCATCATCATCAACGATTCCATCGTTCTGGTCAGTACGGTCGACGAATATGCCGACCGGCGCGGGCTGGTGCCCGCCATCGTCGATGCGACCGCCGACCGGCTGCGGCCGGTGCTGCTGACGACCCTGACCACCGTTCTGGGGCTCGCGCCGCTGCTGTTCGAGACCTCGCAGCAGGCGCAGTTCCTCAAGCCGACGGTGATCACGCTGGTCTATGGGCTCGGTTTCGGGGTCGGGCTGGTGCTTCTGGTGGTGCCGTCGCTGCTGGCGATCGGGCAGGATGTCGGGCTGTCGCTGCGGGCGCTGCGCCGCGCGCTGCGCGGGCGCAGACGCCGGGCGACGCCGGTCCCGGCGCTGGCCGCGTTCGGGATGGCGGGGATATTCGCGGCGACGCTTCTGCCCGAACTGCTGGGGGGCGGGGTGCCGGGGATCTGGCTGGCGCTGCTGCCGCCGCTGGCGGGCCTTCCGGCGCCGCTTGCGGCGTTTCTTCTGTTCCTCTGCGGAAGCGCTTTGATCCTGGCGCTGGCCATCGCCGTCGCGTTGGCCGAGGGCCGCAAGTCCTGAGATGGCCGGGCGCCTAGCGCGCTCCGCCGCAGCCCTGAATATCGACCGCGCGGTCCTGGCCCAGAAGGGTGATCCGCACCGACGAGCGGTCGAGCGCGAAGGGCGTCCCGTCCGCGGGCACGATGTCCGAGCGCGCGACCAGCATCCCGCCCTCGCGGTCCATGTCGGTCTCGGCGACCCAGATCGAGGGGTCGGGCAGTTCGAACACCGCGGTTTCCTCGCCGCCCAGCGGCGGCACCTCGATCCGCGCGGTCAGCCGCAGCCCGTCCGAGATCGGCTCGACCTCGCAGGCCACCCGCCCGACCCGGGCCGCGCGCGCATCCAGCGGCTGGGCCTCCAGCGCGGCCCGGATCGGCGCGGCGCGGCTTTCGCCCGGAAGCCGTTCGTCCAGCCTCAGTTCCATCGGCATGCAGATGTCGTGACAGACCCCCAGGTCGATCCGCGCCCGGATCTCCATCGGGCGCCCGGGCTCGCGGGCCGTCAGCTCGATCGGCAGGACCAGATCGTCGACATAGCCGATGGTGCGCATCCCGTTCGACGAGAACACGGTGGGCCGCGGCCAGTGCAGCCGCACCGCCGCGACATTCTTCGACCCCTGCCAGTCGAACCGGGGCGGGATGCCCGCATCGCCCGGCGCCCGCCAGTAGGTCTTCCAGCCCGGCGCGAGGGTCAGATGCAGCGCCGCCATGTAGGTGCCGCGCTCGGTCTGCCAGCCGGGCAGGATCTCGCCGCTGACCACGCTGTCCGGGGGCAGGGCGGTCTCTGCCGGGGCGGGGGAGGTCAGGGCCTGGGCCGCAAGGATCAGGGCGGCGGTGATCGGAACGAACAGATTTCTTGCCATGGCGCCCAAGATAGGCGCTCGGACGGCCGCGCGGAATCACAAAGCGGCGAGAGATCGCCACAATTGCGGAACCGTGCCCTTGCGTCCCGCCCGGCTCAGGCACATGCTTGAACCGAGCAGGCGACAGGACAGGGCAGAATGCAGCTTGGAGGCAAGCTTCTGATCGCGATGCCCGGCATGGGCGATCCCCGTTTCGAAAGAAGCGTGGTCTATCTGTGTGCCCATTCCGACGAGGGCGCGATGGGCCTGATCGTCAACAAGCCGCTCAGCGAGATTTCGTTTTCGGACCTTCTCGACCAGCTCGACATCACCCGCAGCCCCGGCGCGCGCGATATCCGGGTGCATTTCGGGGGGCCGGTCGAACATTCCCGGGGCTTCGTGCTGCATTCGGGCGACTACCGCACTGATCGCGACAGCACCCTTCGGGTCGATGCCCGGTTCGGAATGACCGCGACGCTCGATATCCTCGAGGACATCGCCCAGGGCGGCGGCCCGTCCAGTTCACTTCTGGCGCTGGGCTATGCGGGCTGGGGGCCGGGGCAGCTCGAGGACGAGATCCTGCAGAACGGCTGGCTGACCTGCGATGCCGACCCGGCGCTGGTCTTCGACGGGGCCGATGGCAGCAAATGGGAACGCGCCATGCGGCTGATGGGCATCGATCCGTTGCTGTTGTCGCCCGCCGCCGGGCGCGCCTGAAAACGACCCGCCGCCGGGCGCGCCTGAAAAATACCCGCCGCCAGACTGATCCGGTTCAGGGCCGGGGTGCGGCCGCGCGGCGCAGCCGGTCGTTGATCGCCCGGCCGAGCCCGTGGTCGGGGACCGGCGCCACGGCGATGACCTGTCCGGGCGCGGCCTGCGCGTCGAGCTGGCGCAGCGCATGGAACAGCGCGGCCGCCGCCTCGACCAGATCGCCCGAGGCCGACAGGTTCAGCGCGGCCCCCGCACAGCCCGGCCCGAAGCCCAGCCAGAGCGCCCCCGGCGGCGGCGCCTCGGCCTCCAGCACGACCCGCGCTCCGGGCGCGTAGTGCGACCCCAGCTGACCGGGCGCGGTGATCGCGGCGCCTTCGGCCCGCGCGGCGATCGCCATGCCAAGGCAGTCTTCCAGTGCCTCGGCGGGCAGCCCGCCCGGCCGCAGAAGAACCGGCCCGCCGCCCGCATCGAAGCCGAGGATGGTCGATTCCACCCCCACCGGGCAGGCGCCGCCATTGACGACGGCCGCGATCCGCGACCCGAGCCCCTCGATCACATGCTCGGGCCGGGTCGGGCTGACCGCGCCCGAGGGATTGGCCGAGGGCGCCGCGACCGGCCCGCCGAAGGCCGCCAGCACGCCCTGCGCGACCGGATGATCGGGCACGCGCAGCGCCACGGTGGGCAGACCCGCGCTGACCAGCGGCGACAGCCCGGCCCCGGGCAAAAGCGGCAGCACAAGCGTCAGCGCGCCGGGCCAGAACGCCTCGGCCAGCCGCAGCGCCGGGTCCGGGAAACTGGCCAGCCGTTCGGCCGCGGCAAGATCGGGCAGATGCACGATCAGCGGGTTGAAGCGCGGCCGCCCCTTGGCCTCGAAGATCCGCGCCACCGCGCGGTCGTCGCGGGCATCCGCGCCCAGCCCGTAGACGGTCTCGGTGGGCAGCGCCACCAGCTTGCCTGCGGCCAGCAATGCGGCGGCGCGGGCCAGCCCGTCGGCATCGGGTGTCAGCAATTCGGCGCTCATGGGACATTCCCTTACGTTGCGTTTGCGCTTGATGGGGCGGGGCGTTCCGTTACCTTCTGCCCGCGAAACGAGCGGTCAGATAAATCTGCCGGACGACCCCGACAAGCGGCGGCAATGGAGGCTTGCATGGCATATCGTGCTCCTGTGGCGGAATTCCAGTTCATTCTCGACCATGTGGTCGGGCTGGACGAGGTTGTGGCGACCGACCGATTTTCCGAGGCCACGCCCGATGTGACCCGGGCGATCCTCGATGGCGCGGGGCGGCTTTGCGACGATGTGCTGGCGCCGCTGCAACGGCCGGGCGACCTGCATCCGGCGCGGCTGGAAAACGGCGTGGTGCGCACCTCGCCGGGCTATGCCGAAGGCTATCGCGCCATTGCCGAGGGGGGCTGGGTGGCGCTGTCGGCGCCCGCCGAGCATGGCGGGATGGGCCTGCCCACGACGTTGTCGACTGCCGTCAACGACATGATGAGCGGCGCCTGCCTGTCGCTGCAGCTGAACCCGTTGCTGACCCAGGGCCAGATCGAGGCGCTCAGCCATCATGCCAGCGACGAGATACGGGCGCTTTACCTTCCGAAACTGATCGCGGGCGACTGGTCGGGCACGATGAACCTGACCGAGCCGCAGGCGGGGTCGGATGTGGGTGCCTTGAAGACCCGGGCGATGCCCAATGGGGACGGCACCTATGCGGTGACCGGCCAGAAGATCTACATCACCTGGGGCGATGCCGATTTCATGGAGAACGTCGTGCATCTGGTGTTGGCGCGCCTGCCCGATGCGCCCGCCGGCACGCGGGGCATCAGCCTTTTCCTGGTGCCGCGCAACCTGCCCGATGCCGAAAGCCGGCCGGGTGTGGCGAACCGCGTCAAGGTGGTCAGCCTCGAGCACAAGCTGGGGCTGCATGGCAGCCCGACCGCGGTGATGGATTTCGACGGCGCCACCGGCTGGATGGTGGGCGAGCCCAACAAGGGGATGGCGGCGATGTTCACGATGATGAACAACGCGCGCCTCGGCGTCGGCGTGCAGGGCGTGGGCGTGGCCGAGGCCGCGTTCCAGCAGGCGCTGGCCTATGCGGCCGACCGGCGCCAGGGGCCGACGCCGCTTGGCGATGGCGGCATCGTCGGCCATGCCGATGTGCGGCGGATGCTGGCCGGGATGAAGGCCGAGATCTTCGCCGCGCGCGCCATCGCGCTGTCCTGCGCGGTTGCGGCCGACATGGGCACCGCGACCGGCGAGGCCGACTGGACGGCGCGCGCGGCCTTCCTGACCCCGATCGCCAAGGCCTGGGGCACCGAGGTCGGCATGGAGGTCGCCCAGCAGGGCGTGCAGGTCCATGGCGGCATGGGCTTCATCGAGGAAACCGGCGCCGCGCAATACCTGCGCGACGTGCGGGTGACGGCGATCTACGAAGGCACCAACGGCATCCAGGCGATGGATCTGGTGGGGCGCAAGCTGGCCGATGGCGGCGATGTCGCCTGGCGGCTTCTCGAAGAGGTCGAGCAGACCGCCGAGGCGGCGCGCGGCGCCTTTCCTGACCTTGCGGTCGAGGTCTGGACCGCGGCCGAGGCGCTGCGCGACGCCACTGAATGGATGCTGACCCGCGAGATGACCGACCGCTTTGCCGGCGCGGTGCCGTTCCTGCGCGCTTGGGCGCGGGTGCTGGGCGCGCAGCTGCACCTGGCGGCGGCGCTGGCCGAGGGGGGCTCGGGGCCGCGCAGCGCGCTGGCCCGCGTCTTCATCCGGCGGCTCCTGCCCGAACATGTCTCGGCGCTGGCGGCGGCGCGGGCCGGGGCGGACGATCTGTACGCCCTGTCCGACGCTGATCTCGGCGCATGATGGACGGCAGCCTGGCCCCGATCCGCACCCCTTTCGAAGTTCCGCCCGCCGAGGGCGAGGCGGTCGAGATCGCCGGGGGTGTGCTGTGGCTGCGCCTGCCGCTGCCGCCGCCGCTCAAGCATGTCAACGTCTTCGCGCTGGACGAGGGGCAGGGCTGGACGCTGGTCGATACCGGGCTTGCCACCGGGAAAAGCCGCGAGATCTGGCAGGCGCTTCTGGCCGGGCCGCTCGGCGGGCGCCCGGTCCGCCGGGTGATCCTGACCCATCACCACCCTGACCATGTGGGGCTGGCGGGCTGGTTTCAGTCGGCGCATGGCGCCGAGCTCTGGACCAGCCGCACCGCCTGGCTGTTCGCGCGGATGCTGACGCTTGACGAACAGGCGCGACCGCGGCCCGAGACGCTCGATTTCTACCGCGGGGCCGGGATGGACGCAGCGCTTCTGGCCGAACGCGCGGCGGAACGCCCCTTCAACTTCGCCGATGTGGTGGCGCCGATGCCGCTGGGCTTTCGCGCGCTGGCCGAGGGCGACCGGATCGCCGCGGGCGGGCGCGACTGGGACGTGCGGCTGGGCGACGGGCACGCGCCCGATCACGTCACGCTCTGGAGCCGCGACGACGCGCTGGTGATCGGGGGCGACCAACTGCTGCCCTCGATCTCGCCCAATCTCGGGGTCTATGCGACCGAGCCGCTGAACGATCCGGTCGCGGGCTGGCTGGAAAGCTGCACCCGTTTCGCCACCCATGCGCGCGAGGATCATCTGGTCCTGCCGGGTCACAAGCTGCCCTTCACCGGCCTGCCGACCCGGCTGGTGCAGCTGATCGAGAACCATCACAGCGCGCTAAACCGGCTGATCGAGGCGCTGGGCGAGGAACGCACCGCCTGCGACTGCTTTCCGGTGCTGTACCGCCGCGAGATCGGTTCGGGCGAATACGGGCTGGCGCTGGCCGAGGCGGTCGGCCATCTGAACCACCTGTACCTCACCGGTCGCGCGACCCGGCGCCGCCGGTCGGACGGCGCCTGGCTGTTTCGCAGGGTCGGCGCAGCCTGACCCCGCGCCGGGATGCGCAAGCGTGGGCGGAATGCCACGCCCCGCGCTGCATCGCGGCATCGCGGGCGCTGGCGAGGTGACAGCCCCCGGGGCTTCGACTAGGGTACCGCCAGCGAACAGGCAGGGGATACCGCAGGCATGGCAGCTTTCCGCACCGGCGCGATGCGCCTGTCCGTGCCGCCGCGCCGCGCGCATACCCCCGCCCTCTTTCCGTCCTCCTGCCGCGCCGTCCGGCCGTTCCGGCCCGCCGCCGCCCATTTCCGGTCTGCCAAATGTTCCGTTTCCTGATTGCCTGCCTTCTGCCGCTGTTCCTGCTGGGCTGCGGCGCCGAATCCGTCTGGGCCCCCGACGAAGCCGTCGCCCGGGCGAAGTACCGGGACGCCGCGCCGCCCTCGATCACGCTTTACACCATGATCAACAACCGCTCGGGTTCGGGCGCGCATTCGGCGCTGATGATCAATGGCAGCGAACGGGTGATCTTCGATCCGGCCGGAAGCTGGTGGCACCGTGCCGCCCCCGAACGCAACGACGTGATCTACGGCATCACCCCGAAAATGCTGGACTTCTACATCGACTACCATGCCCGCGTGACCTATCACGTCGTCGCCCAGACGGTGCAGGTCTCGCCCGAGGTGGCCGAGCGCGCGCTGCGGCTGGTCGAGGGCTATGGCGCGGTGCCGAAGGCGATGTGCGCCCGGTCGACCAGCGATGTGCTGCACCAGCTTCCGGGCTTCGAGAGCATCCCCCGCAGCGTCCGTCCGAAAGCGGTGATGTCGGCCTTTGGCAAGCTGCAGGGCGTCACCACCCGGGAATATTACGACGACGATCCTGATGAACACGAGGACCTGCTGCGCGAACAGCAGCGCGCCCGGTTCAACGAACTGGTCCAGGGCATCGTCGAGGGCCAGTAGGCCTGGCCTCCGGAAAGGGGCGGCGGCAGGCCCGCCGCCTCAGCCCAGCAAGAACAAAAGCGTGTAAAGCGTGACTGCGCCCGCGCCGATGGCGGCCAGCACCGATTTGCGCCACCAGCCGACGGCCACGGTGACAATGGCCGCGGCCAGCCGGGCCGGGTCGGGGTCGCCGCCGGTTGCGGGCGGCCAGACCACGGCGGGCGCGACCAGCGCGGGCAGCACCGCCACCGGCGTATAGCGCAGGTGCCGCAGCAGCCAGTCGGGCAGCCGCCGCCCGCCCATTGCGCCGAGGAAGGAAAACCGCATCAGGAAGGTGCCGATCCCGAGCGTGACGATGATTGCCCAGATCCCTGCCGTGCTCCAGCTCATCTAGCGCGCTCCCATCCGGCGCTCGATCTCGGCGCCCACGACCATCGCCGCGACCGCTGCGATCATCAGCCCCAGATTGAAGGGCAGCCCGGCAAAGACCAGCGCCAGCGCGACCGAAGTGCCGGCCGCCGCGACATGGGCCGGGGTCCGAAGCGCGGGCGCGACCATCGCCAGAAAGGTGATGGGCAGCGCGAAGTCGAGCGCAAATTCCGGCGGGATGCTGCGGCCCGCGACCGCGCCGACCAGGGTCATGCCGTACCAGGCGGGCAGCATCGGCGTGACCGCGCCTGCGAAGAAGGCGATCCGCTCGGGCACGGTCATCTTGGGGCGCGCCTCGAAGCGGGCATGCGCGACCGCATAGGTCTGGTCGAAAAGCCCGTAGGCCACCAGCGCCCGCTGCCAGAGCGGGGCCGCGCCCAGATACGGCGTCAGCGAGGCCGAATACATCGCCATCCGCATGTTGACCGCCAGCGCCGTGGCGATCACCACCAGCGTATGCGCGTTCTCGGCCATCAGCTGCACCGCCGAGAATTGCGCGGCCCCCGCAAGCACCACCATCGAGAAGCCCATCACCTCAAGCAGCGAGAACCCGGCCTCGGTCGCCACCACCCCGAAGAGAAGCGCGAAGGGCACCAGGATCAGAAGGAATGGCGCGCCCTGGCGCAGGCCGGTCAGATAGGCGGATTTCCGGGTGGAGGCTGGCATGGCGGGGGGCTAGGTTTGCGGCAGGTCCGATGGGCGTAAGGCCCGCCGGAACCGGATGCAATCGCAAAACCGGAGGCGGCATGCGGATCTTCGGAACGATCCTCGCGGGCGGGCAGGGGCGGCGGCTGGGGGGCCGCGACAAGGCGCTGGTCGAACTTGGCGGGCAGACGCTGCTGGCGCGGATAACCGAGCGGCTGGAGCCTCAGGTCGAACGGCTGGCGCTCAGCGCGAACGGCCCGGCCGGGGCCTACCGGACGGCCGGGCTGGGCCCGGGCGCGGCGGTGCTGCCCGATCCGCCGCCGGGCGATCTGGGGCCGCTTGCGGGGGTGCTGGCCGGGCTCGACTGGGCCGCGGCGCATGGGGCCGACTGGCTGGTGACCGCGGCCATCGACACGCCGTTCCTGCCCTGCGATCTGGTGCCGCGCCTGCTGCTGGCGGCCGAGACCGCGGGCACCGGGCTTGCGATGGCGGCCAGCGGCGGGCGGCGCCATCCGACCGCATCGCTCTGGCCCGTGGGGTGTCGCGACGAGCTTGCCGCCGAGGTCGCGGGCGGGCTGCGCAAGCTTGGCGTCTTCGGGGCGGCGCGCGGTGCGGCCCTGGCCGATTTCGCGACCGTGCCCGGCCCTGACCCGTTCTTCAACGTCAACACGCCCGAGGATCTGGCGACGGCCGAGGCGGCACTGGCATGAGCGTTTTGGATACGGTCATCATGGCCGACTGGTCGGCCCGGTCCGGACCCTCGCCGGCCCGTCCCTCGGCCGATGCGATCTGGATCGCGGTCGCGCGCCGGGGCTGGACGACCGCCACGGCCTATTTCCGCACCCGCGCCACCGCCGAGGCGGCGCTTGCCGACCTTCTGGACGGCGAGCTCCATGCGGGGCGCCGGGCGCTTCTGGGGGCCGATTTCGCCTTCGGCTATCCGGCGGGCTTTGCCCCGGCGCTGACCGGCACCGCCTCGGCCCGCGCGGTCTGGGCCTGGGTCGCGGACCGGCTGGAGGACCGCCCGGACAACTGCAACAGCCGCTTCGAGCTGGCCGATGCGATCAATGCCGCCCTGCCCGGAGGTGGCCCCTTCTGGGGCTGTCCGGCGGCCCTCGGCACGCGGCTGACGGATCTCACGACCACGCGTCCGGCTAACATCGTCTTCGCACCGCATCGCCGGGTCGAGCGGCTGCTGCGTGATCGTGGCGGGCCGGGGCGGGCCGTCAAGAGCGTCTGGCAGCTTTACGGCGCGGGGGCGGTCGGTTCGCAGGTGCTGGTCGGGCTGCCGATGCTGCACCGGCTGGCCGGGCGGTTCGGGGCCGATCTGGCGGTCTGGCCGTTCGAGCCGACCGGAGCGACGGAGACGCCCCTGACCCTCGCCGAGATCTATCCCGCGATGATCGGCCCGGAGGTGGCCGAGGCGCTGGCAGAGCGGCCCGGACAGATCCTCGACGAGCTGCAGATGCGACTGATGGCCGAGGCGGTGCTGGCGGCCAGTGGCGCGGGCGGGCTCGGGGCGCTGCTGGACGTGCCGGCCGGCGCCGATCTGGCGGAAGAGGCCTGGATTCTCGGGGCGAGCGCCCCCGAGGCCTTGCGCGCCGGGGCGAAGGCGTCCCTCAGCCGAACATGCCGGTGACGCGGCCCAGCAGCATGAAGGCGCGCGCGGTGCGGGTTTCGGCCAGGTCGTTGAGCTCCTGATCGCTGGCCGCGGCCTCGAATTCGACCAGAACCCGGTCGAACTGGCGCAGGAAATGGTGCGCCACGTCGCGGAAGATCGGGTCCTTCTTCATGCGCGCGGCGGTCAGCGCCAGACAGGACCGGTCGCGCACGCCGCCCAGCGCCGAGACCGGCAGCCCGCGCTCGCCCTGCGCGAATCGGCGCCAGATCTCGGGACGCGCCCGGTCGGGATGCAGATCGTCCATGTAGATCCCCTCTTCGCTGAGAAGGGTCAGGATGTCCTGGGCCGAGCGCACCAGCTTGGACGCGGTGCGATCCTCGAGCGCCCGGCGCAGCGCGCGGAACCCGGCGCGGTCCGAGGTGTCCTCGGGGAAGTTCAGCGCCCGGACGAATTCCTCGGTGCTCAGCGGGCGGACCGAATCCTCGGGCACCGTGCCGAGGGCCAGCCGCGGCTGATCGTCCGGCGGGGTCTTCGACGGGGGGGCGGGGGGAGCTGCGCGGGGGGCGGACGCACGGGGCAGGGCCTTGGTCGACAGGCTCTGCGGCACCTGGACCTCGGCGATCTCGACGGCCCGGTCGCGCCGGGTTGCGAAGGTCGCGATCGCGTCCTGGGTTTCGCGCTGGGCGCGGGCCAGATCGTCGATCCGTTTTTCCATCGAGGGGCGGACATCCATTCCCGCGCCCTGCTGTTGCGCCAGATAGGCCTGGCGAAGCGAGTCGACCGTCGCCTGCAGCCGCGCCGATTCCTGGCGCAGCACCCGTGCCGAGCGCGCGCCCTGCGCCACCACCCAGATCAGCCCGACCGGCAGCGTCAGCGCCAGCACCGTGACCGCCGTGCCAAGCGCGCCACCCCCGGTGCCGGGAACCCCGTCCGCACTGGCCAGCAGCGCGCCCGAAAGCCCCAGCCAGGCGACGCTCAGCACGCCGGCGGCGATCTCGATCCGCGACAGGCCGCCCTCGCGGCGGTGCCCCGCGAAGGCGGCCAGATCGAACGGCTTGTCCTTGTCCCTTTCCGCCATGCCAGCGGTCCCGTCCGGTGATGTCAGATGTAGCGGATGCTCAGAACTTCGTAGCTGCGCTCGCCGCCCGGCGTGCGCACCTCGACGCTGTCGCCTTCCTCCTTGCCGATCAGCGCGCGGGCCAGAGGCGACTTGATGTTCAGCAGGCCCCGCTCGATATCGGCCTCGGCCTCGCCGACGATCTGGTAGGTCTTCTCTTCGTCGGTATCCTCGTCGACCAGCGTCACCGTCGCGCCGAACTTGATCGCGCCCGACAGCTTGGCCGGGTCGATCACATCGGCCCGCGACAGCAGGCCCTCGAGCTCCTTGATGCGGCCCTCGATGAAGCTCTGCTTTTCGCGCGCGGCGTGGTATTCGGCGTTCTCCGACAGGTCGCCATGCTCGCGTGCTTCGGCGATGGCCCGGATCACGGCGGGACGCTCGACGCTTTTCAGCGCCTTGAGTTCTTCGTCGAGCGCGGTGTAGCCCGCGCGGGTCATGGGTATCTTTTCCATAGGACTCTTCGGACAGTTCACGGAACGGAATGCAGACCCCGCGGGTCCGCTTTCACGAGTAGGTCGGTCTACCCTGACCGGAGTGCGGGAGCAATTGCAATAGGCGAAAGATCTGCGGTTGCGCAGAGCCCTGCGCAGGCATCGGGCCGCCGATGGAGGCCTCAATGGGGGCGCCGGGGCGACTATTCATTTTCTTGTGCCGCGCCGCCGCGAAATGATGTTGCCGAACAATTGAATTGACGGCCCGGCTGAGTTAACGGTTTGCGGACTGCATTCAGCCAGGGCGGCCGGTGCGCCGGCCGAGAAGGGTAATCGCATGGCCGAGATCGAACGGGAATCGATGGAATACGACGTGGTGATCGTGGGAGCCGGGCCCTCGGGGCTTTCGGCGGCGATCCGCCTGAAGGAACTCGATCCCGATCTGTCGGTCGTCGTGCTCGAGAAGGGGTCGGAGGTCGGCGCGCATATCCTGTCGGGCGCGGTGCTCGACCCGATCGGGCTGAAGGCGCTGTTTCCCGACTGGAAGGAGCGCGGTGCGCCGGTCTCGGTGCCGGTCAAGGAGGACAATTTCGTCTTTCTCGGCAAAAGCGGCAGCCTGCGCTTTCCCAACTGGCTGATGCCGCCCTTGATGTCGAACCACGGCAAGTACATCGTCTCGATGGGCAATGTCTGCCGCTGGCTGGCCGAACAGGCCGAGGCGCTGGGGGTCGAGATCTTCCCCGGCATGGCCTGTTCGGAACTGGTCTGGGGCGAGGACGGCGCGGTCAAGGGCGTCGTCGCGGGCGAATTCGGGAGGCAGGCCGACGGCACGCCGGGGCCGAGTTACGAGCCGGGGATGGAACTGCACGGCAAGTATGTCTTCATC
This sequence comes from Rhodovulum viride, assembly GCF_003265965.1. NCBI lineage: Bacteria > Pseudomonadati > Pseudomonadota > Alphaproteobacteria > Rhodobacterales > Paracoccaceae > Rhodovulum > Rhodovulum viride. The sequence goes on from NZ_MUAV01000004.1 coordinate 23,854, forward strand.
GCCGAGGGCGTGCGCGGTTCGCTCGCCAAGCAGATCATCGCGAAATACGACCTCTCGAAGGGCCGCGACCCGCAGAAATACGGGCTCGGCATGAAAGAGGTCTGGGAAATCGACCCCAAGAAGCACAGGGAAGGCACCGTCACCCATACCATGGGCTGGCCGCTGAACGGCAATGGCGGCGGCGGGTCTTTCATCTACCACGCCGAGAACAACCAGATCTTCATCGGCTTCGTGGTGCACCTGAACTACCGGAACCCGCATCTTTTCCCCTACATGGAATTCCAGCGCTTCAAGCATCACCCGATGGTGGCCGAGCTTCTGGAGGGCGGCAAGCGCGTGGCCTATGGCGCGCGGGCGATCTCGGAGGGCGGCTATCAGTCGATCCCGCAGGCGGCCTTCCCGGGTGGGGTTCTGCTGGGCTGTTCGGCCGGGCTGGTGAACGTGCCGCGGATCAAGGGCAACCACAATGCCATGATGTCGGGGATCGAGGCCGCCAAGGCCGCGGTCGCCGCGATCAAGGCGGGGCGCGCGGGCGATGTGCTTGCCGACTATGACGACGCGCTGCATGCGGGCGACATCGCCAGGGACCTGAAGAAGGTGCGCAACGTCAAGCCGCTCTGGTCGAGATATGGCGGCTTCCTCGCGACGATGCTGGGCGGGTTCGACATGTGGGTCGCGCATCTGACCGGCTGGAACCCGCTTGGCACCATCCATCACGACAAGACCGATGCCGAGGCGACCGGCAAGGCCGCCGATTTCCCGAAGATCGACTACCCGAAACCCGACGGCAAGATCAGCTTCGACCGGCTGACCAACGTGGCCTTCTCCTTCACCAATCACGAGGAAAGCCAGCCCTGCCACCTGCGGCTGGCCGATCCCGCGATCCCGGTGCAGGTCAACCTGCCGCAATTCGCCGAACCCGCGCAGCGCTATTGCCCGGCCGGGGTCTACGAGGTGGTCGACGAGGGGCAGGACCCGCGCTTCGTGATCAATTTCCAGAACTGCGTGCATTGCAAGACCTGCGACATCAAGGACCCGAGCCAGAACATCACCTGGGTCACGCCGCAGGGCGGCGACGGGCCGAACTACCCCAACATGTGAGAATTTTACCGGGGCCCGACGCGGCCCCGGCATCGACGCGCGGCGCAGGGGTCGGATGGCTTCTGCGCCGTCGGTCTTTCGGGCCGGGCGCCCGCAGGGGACCGCGACTGTCACATCCGCGCGACGGCAGGGGCCTTTGCGCCGCGCCCTGGCGCCGGTCCATTGCCTTGGACGGTTCGCGGCTCTACCCTGCCGTCCAAACGAACAGGAGTGCATTCTTGGCCAAATCGCTGCCGCGCCTTGCCGCCCTGGCCATTCTGGGGCTTGCCGCGCTGAACACGGCGGCCCCCGCCCGGGCCGATCTGGGCGTGTCCGGTCCGTATCTGGCCGCCCGCCAGGCGAGCTTCCTCAGCGACTACCGTGCTGCGGCGGCCTATTACACCGAGGCGCTGGTCAGCGATCCGTCGAACCCGCGGCTACTGGAAAACGCCATGACAGCCCTCGTCGGGCTTGGCGAGGTCGAGAAGGCGGTGCCCATCGCCCACCGGATCGAGACGCTGGGCAATCCCGACCAGCTGGCCAATCTGGTGCTGATGGCCGATCAGATGAAGCAGGGGCAGTTCGACCGCGTGATCGCCGATCTCGATGCCGGGCGGCAGACCGCGCCGCTGGTCGACGGGCTGATCCGTGCCTGGGCCGAGTTCGGGCAGGGCCGCATGACCGACGCGCTGGCGGCCTTCGACGCGGCCTCGGCGCAGTCGGGCATCAAGGCCTTCGGGCTGTATCACAAGGCGCTGGCGCTGGCCGCTGTCGGCGATTTCGAAGGCGCCGACACCATCTTTTCGGGCGAGGCCGAGGGGCCGCTCCGCGCCACGCGGCGGGGCGTTCTGGCCCATGCCGAGGTGCTGAGCCAGCTTGAACGCAACGACGACGCCATCGAGCTGATCGATGCGGCCTTCGGCACCGAGGTCGATCCGGGCGTCGCCGCGCTGCGCGCCCGTCTGGCCAGGGGCGATGCACTGCCCTTCGACGTGATCGACGGCGCGGCCCAGGGCGCGGCCGAGGTGTTCTTCACCGTCGCCAGCGCGCTGAACGGCGATGCGCTGGACGGCTATACCCTGCTTTACGCGCGGCTGGCCCAGTTCCTTGCACCGAAGAATGCCGATGCGATCCTGCTGTCGGCGGGGCTGCTCGAGGCGCAGGATCGCTACGAGCTGGCGACCGAGGCTTATGCCGCCGTGCCGAAGGACGACCCGGCCTTCTATGCCGCCGAGTTGGGGCGCGCCGAGGCGATGCGCCATGCGGGCGATGTCGACGGCGCCATCGAGACCCTGCGCGGTCTGGCGGCGACCTATCCCGATGTGGCCATCGTCCATGTCACGCTGGGCGACGCGCTGCGCAGCCAGGAACGCTTCGGCGACGCGCTCAAGGCCTATGACGCGGCCATCGCGTTGTTCGACGAACCGGCACGCGGGCAGTGGATCGTCTATTACGCCCGGGGCATCTCGCATGAGCGGCTGGACCAGTGGCCCGAGGCCGAGGCCGATTTCCGCAAGGCGCTGGAGCTTGAACCCGACCAGCCGCAGGTGCTGAACTATCTGGGCTATTCCTATGTCGAGATGAACACCAATCTCGACGAGGCCATGTCGATGATCGAGCGCGCGGTCGCTGCCCGGCCCGATGACGGCTATATCACCGACAGTCTGGGCTGGGGGCTTTACAAGCTGGGCCGGTATCAGGAGGCCGTCCCGCATATGGAGCGTGCGGCCGCGCTGATGCCGGTCGATCCCGTCGTCAACGACCATCTGGGCGATGTCTACTGGGCGGTGGGCCGGAAGGTCGAGGCGCAGTTCCAGTGGCACCGGGCGCTCTCTTTCGGCCCCGATGAGGCGGAGGCCGAGCGCATCCGCAAGAAGCTCGAGGTCGGGCTCGACAAGGTCCTGAAGGACGAGGGCGCGCCGCCGCTTCGGGCTGCCAATGACGGTTGAGGCCTTCGCGCCCGCCAAGATCAACCTGACCCTGCATGTCACCGGACAGCGGGAGGATGGCTATCATCTGCTCGACAGTCTGGTGGTCTTCGCCGATATCGGCGACCGGCTGACGCTGGAGCGGGCCGAAGACCTCAGCCTTTCGGTCAGCGGCCCGCGCGCCGGCGGCGTGCCGGTGGACGGGCGCAATCTGGTGCTGAAGGCGGCGGCGCTGTTTGGTCCCGGGCCGGGCGCTGCGATCCGGCTCGACAAGCGGCTGCCGGCGGCGGCGGGCATCGGCGGCGGGTCCTCCGACGCGGCGGCGGCGCTGCGCGGTCTGGCCGCGCTCTGGGGCCGCGATCTGCCCGGGCCCGAGGCGGTTCTGTCGCTGGGCGCCGATGTGCCGGTCTGTCTGGCGCCGGGGCCGGTCCGGATGCGTGGGGTCGGCGAAGAGATCCTGCCCGCGCCCGCCTTGCCCGATTTCGGTCTGATGCTGGTCAATCCCGGCGTCGAGGTGCCAACGCCCGCCGTCTTCAAGGGCCTCGTCCGCAAGGACAACGCGCCGATGCCCGACCTGCCCAACTGGACCTCGGCCGCCGTGCTTGCCGAATGGCTTGCAGGCCAGCGCAACGATCTGGAGCCGCCCGCCCGGGCCGAGGCGCCGGTGATCGGCGAGGTGCTGGCGGCGATCGCGGCGAGCCCGGGATGCCTTCTGGCGCGGATGTCGGGGTCGGGTGCGACCTGCTTCGGGATCTACCCCGACCGCGCCGCCGCCGAGCACGCAGCCATCCTGCTGCGCGAGTCCCGGCCCGGCTGGTGGGTCGAGGCCGGAGCGCCCTATACGCTGTAGCGGCGGGTTTCCCGCGAAAGCTCCCGGCGCGCGCCCCCAGGGCGGGCGCCTCGCTTGTCGATCCGGACTGACGGGGCGATCCAGACTGACGGGGCGCCGAAAAGCAAAACGGCGCGGGCCGGACCAGCGCGCGCCGTATCGTCAAGCCCTGTCGGGCCCGGTCAGCTGATCCGGGCCACCACGTAATCGGCCAGATCCGACAGCATGTCGCGGATCTCGTGTTCGGGTAGCAGGCTCAGCGCCTCCTTGGCGCGCGCGGTCCAGGCCAGCGCCTCCTGCCGGGTCGCCTCGATGGCGCCGTGTTTCGCCATCAGCCCCAGCGCATGCTCCAGATCGCCCTCGCGCTGGTCGCCCTTCTCGATGGTGCGCGCCCAGAAGGCGCGCTCTTCGGCATCGGCGGCGGCGATGGTCTTGATGATCGGCAGCGTCAGCTTCCGTTCGCGGAAATCGTCGCCGACATTCTTGCCGGTCGAGGCCGCGTCGCCCGCCACATCCAGCAGGTCGTCGACGATCTGGAAGCCCACGCCCAGCGCGTCGCCATAGGTGTACAGCGCCTTGACCTGTTCCTCGGGCATGCCCGCGATCACGCCGCCGACCTCGGTCGCCGCCGCGAACAGTGCTGCGGTCTTGCCGCGCACGACCTTCAGATAGATCTCCTCGGTGGTCGACAGATCCCGCGCGGCGGTCAGCTGCAGCACCTCGCCCTCGGCGATCACCGCGGCCGCGTTCGACAGGATGTCGAGCACCTGCAGATTGCCCGGCGCCACCATCAGCTGGAACGAGCGGGCGAAAAGATAATCGCCGACCAGAACCGAGGACTTGTTGTCCCACAGCAGGTTGGCGGTCGGACGGCCGCGGCGCTGGCCGCTTTCGTCGACGACGTCGTCATGCAGAAGCGTCGCGGTATGGATGAACTCGACCGTGCTGGCCAGATAGATGTGATAGGGCCCGTCATAGCCGCACATCCGGGCCGCCGCGATGGTCAGCATCGGCCGCAGCCGCTTGCCGCCCGCGCCCACCAGATGCGCCGCGACCTCGTCGATGCGGGGCGCGTATTCCGAGGTCATCCGCTCGCGGATCAGACGGTCGACGGCGGCCATCTCTTCGGACAGCACGGCGGCCAGACGTTCGTGCGGTTTGGTAACGGCGTTGTCCAAGCCCATGGCGGCCTCGTCTCTTGCTCGACAACGGGGCGGCTGTGCCCTTAATTCGCTGTCATGAAAGAACTCGTTCGCACCAACGACCCGACACTCGTGGCCTTTGTCTCGGCGCTTCTTCAGGGCGAGGAGATAGACTGCTTTCATATGGATGTCCACATGAGCGTGCTGGAGGGATCGCTAGGCGTTTTGCCGCGCCGGATCATGGTGGCCGACCGCGACCTGTTCCGCGCCCGCGCCGTGCTGCGCGACAACGGCATCGCGCTGGCCGACGAAAGCTGATCCGGTGACGGCGCTGCGGCAGGACGGAATCCTGGGCGGACGGCTCTGCCTGTGGCAGCCGGCCGCGGGCTACCGTGCCGGGATCGACGCGGTGCTGCTGGCGGCCGCGACGCCCGCAGAGGCGGGCCAAAGCGTTCTGGAACTCGGCTGCGGCGCGGGCGTCGCCAGCCTGTGCCTTGCGGCGCGGGTGCCGGGGCTTGCGCTGACCGGGGTGGAACTGCAGCCCGCCTATGCCGCGCTCGCCCGGCGAAACGCCGCCGAGACCGGCCTGCCGCTGGAGGTGGTCGAGGCCGATCTGACTGCCCTTCCGGCCGAGGTGAAGGCGCAAAGCTACGATCACGCGATCTTGAATCCCCCGTATTTCCGGCGCGACCGCGGCAGCGCCGCCCCCGATCCCGGGCGCGAGAGGGCGATGGGCGAGACCACGCCGCTGGCCGACTGGCTCGCGGCGGCGGCGCGGCGGCTGCGGCCCGGCGGGCGGCTGACCGCCATCCAGCGCGCCGAGCGGCTGCCCGACATGCTGGCGGCGCTCCTGCCGCTGCTAGGATCTGTAGAGGTTCTGCCGCTTTCCCCTAGGGATGGGCGCGCCGCCAAGCTGGTCCTTCTGCGCGCGCAGAAGGGGCGGCAGGGACCGTTCCGGCTGCATGCTCCGCTGACCCTGCATGAGGGCGTGGCGCATCTGAAAGACGGCGACAGTTATACCCCGGAAGTCGCGGCCATTCTGCGGGATGGCGCGGCATTGTCCTGGCCCGGTTGACGCCGCCAGTTATGCACGAACTCTTTTATTTCAAGGAGGTGACACGACTCGGATTTCGTGCTGGACTGTAAGCGTTTCATGACAGCTAGAGAGGAGCACCGGCCATGAATCTGAGTTCGCATCTGCAAGAACTGCGCAAGAAACACAAGGCTCTCTCTGACCAGGTCGAACGGGCCCAGCAGACCCCCGCCTCGGACACTCTTCAGGTGGCAGAACTCAAGAAACAGAAGCTGAAGCTCAAGGAACAGATCGAACGCCTGTCTCAGGCCTGATCGGTCGCCCGGCGGCTGGCGCGCGCGGCCAGGGCCGCGCCGCCGGTGATGAGGATCGCCGCCGCGAACAGGGTGGGCGTCGGGACCGCAACCCCGGCGCCGACCAGGACCAGGGTAGACAGCAGGGGCGCGGCATAGCTCGCCACTCCCAGAAGCTGGATGTCTCCCTTCTTCACCCCGATATCCCAGACATAGAAGGCCAGCCCCACCGGGCCCAGCCCCAGCGCCAGCACGCTGCTCCAGCCGAGCGCGCTCTCGGGCCAGACGGTCGGTTCCAGCGCCAGATGCAGCGGCAGCGACAGGGCGGCGGTGGCCAGGCAGAACACGGCGACGCTGGCGGTCGGGACGGTGCCCAGCCGCCGCGACAGCACCGAATAGCTTGACCAGGTCAGCGCACAAAGCAGCGCAAGCCCGTAGCCGGGCAGGGCTGCGGCGTCGAACCCGCCGATCGCGCCCTCGGCCACGATCAGCGCCGCGCCCGCGAAGGCGGCCAGCGCGCCCAGCACATGGGTCGCGCGCAGCCGCTCGCCGGGCAGCAGGCCCGACATCAGCACGATCAGGAGCGGCCAGAGATAGGCGATCAGCCCGGCCTCGGCCGCGGGGGCCAGCCGCAGCGCCGAGAAGTAAAGCGCGTGATAGCCGAAAAGCCCCGCCGTGCCGAAGGCATAGACCTTCCAGGAAATCCGCAGCAGGGTGCCCGCCTCGCCCCGCGCGATCACCCAGATCAGGCCGAGCGTTCCCCCGATGGCAAAGCAGAGCGCGTTCAGTTGAAGCGGCGGCACCGGGGCCGAGCCGACGGTGAAAAGCGCAAGCAACGCCCAGAGCAGGACGGCGACGAATCCGGTAGCAGTGGCACGGGTGCGGGTCATGACCGAAGGCTTATCCGCGCCGGCGCGCTCCGGCCAGAGCATTGCGCCGGGGGCCGACGTTGCGTCATGGGTATTTTTGCCAAGAAGAAGACGCCGTCCGTTTCTTCTTGGCAAAAATACCCGGCGCGTAGCGCGTCCGCGACAGCGGACCCGGAAACGGAAAGGGGCGGCCCATCAGGGCCGCCCCGGATCGCCCGCGGGCGGACTGGATCAGACGAAGAACTGCGCGCCGTTGGCCGAGATCGTCGAGCCGTTGACGAAGGTCGCATCGTCGGAGGCAAGGAAGACCACGCAGCGCGCGATTTCCTCGGGCTCGCCCAAGCGGCCGGTGGGGATCTGCGAGATGATCGCCTCGCGCACCTTTTCCGGCACCGCCATCACCATTTCGGTGGCGATGTAGCCCGGGCAGATCGCGTTGGCGGTGATGCCGAACCGCGCGCCTTCCTGGGCCAGCGACTTGACGATGCCGAGATCGCCCGCCTTGGTCGCGGCATAGTTCACCTGACCGAACTGCCCCTTCTGCCCGTTGATCGAGCTGATCACGATCACCCGGCCGAACTTGCGTTCGCGCATGCCGGGCCAGACCGGATGCACGGTGTTGAAGACGCCGGTCAGGTTGGTGTCGATCACCTCCTGCCATTGTTCGGGTGTCATCTTGTGGAAGGGCGCGTCGCGGGTGATGCCGGCATTGGCGACCACCACGTCGATCGGCCCCAGATCGGCCTCGACCTTTGCCAGCCCTTCCTTCGAGGCCGCGTAATCGGCCACCGACCATTTGTAGGTGGCGATGCCGGTCTCGTCGGTGAATTTCTTCGCCGCCTCGTCATTGCCGCCATAGGTGGCCGCCACGGTATAGCCCGCGGCCTTGAGAGCCTTGCTGATCGCCTCGCCGATCCCGCGCGTGCCGCCCGTGACCAATGCAACTCGTGCCATGATTCCTCCAGATGGGGTTTTGTTCTTGTAATCCTGTTACGAAATGAATGAAGGGCGCGCAAGAATGTTGCGCGCCCCTTGTCATTTCGCCGCGATCAGGCGCGTTCCAGGCACATGGCGACGCCCATGCCGCCGCCAATGCAGAGGGTCGCAAGGCCCTTCTTGGCGTCCCGGCGCTTCATTTCGAAGAGCAGGGTGTTGAGGATCCGCGCGCCCGAGGCGCCGATCGGGTGGCCGATGGCGATGGCACCGCCGTTCACGTTGACGATGGCCGGGTCCCAGCCCATGTCCTTGTTGACAGCGCAGGCCTGGGCGGCGAAGGCCTCGTTGGCCTCGACCAGGTCGAGATCCTCGACCTTCCAGCCGGCTTTCTCCAGTGCCTTGCGCGAGGCCGGGATCGGGCCGGTGCCCATGATCGAGGGATCGAGACCGGCGGTCGCATAGGAGGCGATCCGTGCCAGCGGTTCCAGCCCGCGCTTCTCGGCCTCGTCAGCCGACATCAGGAGCACGCCCGCGGCGCCGTCGTTGATGCCGCTGGCATTGCCCGCGGTGACCGAGCCGTCCTTGGCGAAGGCCGGGCGCAGCTTCTGCATCGACTCGAGCGTGGCGCCGTAGCGGATGTACTCGTCGGCCTCGACGATGGTGTCACCCTTGCGGCCCTTGACCGTGACCGGCACGATCTCGTCCGCGAACTTGCCGTCCTTCTGCGCGGCCTCGGCCTTGTTCTGGCTGGCCAGGGCGAATTCGTCCTGCATGTCGCGGCTGATCTGCCATTGTTCGGCCACGTTCTCGGCGGTCTGGCCCATGTGATAGCCGTTGAAGGCGTCCCACAGCCCGTCCTTGATCATCGAATCGATGAACTTGACGTCGCCCATCTTGTGGCCCGCGCGCAGATGCGCGACGTGGGGGCTGAGCGTCATGTTCTCCTGCCCGCCGGCGGCGACGATGGCGGCATCGCCCAGCAGGATGTGCTGCGCGGCCAGCGCCACCGAGCGCAGGCCCGAGCCGCAGACCTGGTTGATCGACCAGGCCGCCGCCTCGACCGGGAAGCCGGCATTGACATGGGCCTGACGGGCCGGGTTCTGGCCCTGACCCGCGGTCAGCACCTGGCCGAGAATCGTCTCGGAAACCTCCGATTTTTCGATGCCGGCCCGCGCGACGAGCGCTTCGAGCATCGTCTTGCCGAGCTCGTGGGCCGGAACGGTAGCGAACGCGCCGTTGAAGCTGCCGACCGCGGTACGGGCGGCAGAAACGATGACGACATTGGTCATGGGTAGGTCCTTCTCCCCTGGGTGCCTGACGGGGCGACTATAGGGGATGCACGCGCAGAATTGCACCCCCCGCCAGCGGCTCGCCTCACGCGTTCACGCGGGAACTCGCGCGGCGCCGCGCCGCAGCATCGGCCCTGCCGGAGGGGCAGCAGGCGTCAAGGGGGCGGATTGCGGAAAACCGGCGCTGGAATCGGTTCCGGGGTGCCGCGCAGGGCAGGGGTCAGCGAGGAGGGTGGATTGGCCAGAGGCGGCAGCGGCTGGCCCGGACAAGGTCGGCGCTGTCGGGCCATGCGCCGCGTGCGTCCCCCGAGGGGCGGGCCGGTCGGCCTGATCGTTGGCGGCGTTCCCCGGTCGCGGAGCGGCGGGCGAGGGATCTGCCCGGGCGGTCAGGCGCTGCGGCGTTCGCCGGGGTCGCCGGTGCCGCTGCGCCAGGGCGGAACGATGGTCGGGGCGCCGAAGGCATAGCCCTGCATGCAGTCGATTCCCGCCGAGGCAAGCCAGGCGGCATCGCGCGCGGTTTCGACATTCTCGGCCACGGTGAACATGTCGAAATGCTGGGCGATGGCGATCAGCGCCGAGGTCAGCACCTGATTGTCCGGGTCGTCGGCGATGCCGCGAATGAACTGGCCGTCGATCTTGAGGATGTCGAAGTAGAAATCGCGCAGATAGCGGATCGCGGTATAGCCCGCGCCGAAATCGTCCAGCGCGAAGGCGATGCCCTTGGCCTGCAGGTCGCGCATGAAGACGGTGACGAGGTCGGGCATCACCATGGCCGAGCTTTCGGTGATTTCCAGGATCAGCCGTTCGGCCAGGGTGGCGTCATCCTCGATCGCGCGGTTGAGGGTGCGCGTCCAGCGCGGATAGCCGATCGAGCGGGCGGACATGTTGATCGCAAGTCGCAGGTCGGGGCAATCGGCCAGCGCGGCCAGCCCCAGTTCAAGTGCGGTGCAATCCAGCATCCGGCCGAGTTCGGTGGTTTCCACCGTCTCGATGAAGTCGCCCGCCGGAATGGTCCGGCCGCTGCGGTCGATGACGCGGATCAGACCTTCGTAGAAGGCGATCCTGCCGTTTTCCATGCTTTGGACGACGGGCTGAAAGGCCAGCACCACATCGCGCCGGTCCAGCGCGTCCTGCACCATCGCGATGACGTTCCGGTCCCGTTCCGCGACGGCCGCGGACAGCGGACTGTCCGATCCTCGGGGCGCGGCGCCGCCTTTTTCATAGCTGCCGTCCGGCATTCTGACCTCCGCTTCGCTCCCTGTTCTCATGGCGCGAGAACGGTTAAGGTCAGGTGAAGGTTCGCTTTTGGTTCCAAATTTAGGAAATCCGGGAAGTTTTGGGCAACTCTCGGCATGAAAAGGAAAATTCTATGGCGGAAAGGTGCGGTTGGTGTGGAAGTGAGCCAATTTACGTGACGTATCATGACACGGAGTGGGGTGTGCCCGAGCGCGACTCGCGCGCACTGTTCGAAAAGCTGATCCTCGACGGGTTCCAGGCCGGGCTGTCCTGGCTGACGATTCTGCGCAAGCGCGAGGGGTTCCGGGCTGCCTTTGCGGGCTTCGATCCCGAGGTCATCGCGGGCTGGGGCGAGGCCGAGGTCGCCCGGCTGCTGGCCGATCCGGGGATCGTGCGGCATCGCGGCAAGATCGAGGCCACCATCGGCAATGCCCGCGCCTGGTGCGAGATCGAGGCGCGCGAGGGGTTTTCGGACTATCTGTGGCGGTTCGTCGACGGTGCGCCGCTGCAGAACGACTTTGCCAGCATGGCCGAGGTCCCGGCCCAGACGCCGCGGTCGCAGGCGATGTCAAAGGCGCTGAAGGCGGACGGCTTCAAGTTCTGCGGGCCGACCATCACCTATGCGTTCATGCAGGCGGTGGGCATGGTCAACGACCATGTCCTGACCTGCCCGCGCCATGCCGAGGTGGCGGCGCTGGGGTGAGCGATCAGGACCCTTCGGCCAGGCTGTCCAGAAGCGCCCGGGCCTCGGGGCTGTTCCAGTCGGCCTCGCCCATCAGGCGGCCGATCTCGCGGCCCTCGGGGTCGAGGATCACCGTCACCGGCAAGGCCAGGATGCCCATCGAGCGCGCCAGCCAGGAGGACTGGTCGCGCCATTTCGGCAGATGCGCGATCTGCTTCTCGGAAAACCACCGGTCGATGGCCTGGGGCGGGTTGCGCCCGGTGGCCACGGTGACCACGGCAAGCCGGTCGCTGTCCGCCGTCGTGGCCAGCGCCTCGAGCGTCGGCATCTCGGCCAGGCAGGGCGGGCACCAGGTGCCCCAGAAGTTCAGCACCACCCAGCGGCCGCGATACTCGCCGAGGCTGCGTTCGGCATCGGTCTCGTCCAGCAGCACCGCATCGGGCACCGCTTGCGGTTCGGCGTGGAACACCATTTTCTTCATGGTGCCCTCGCGCATCGCCTCGAGCGTGGCGATGTCGGCGGCAGGAGCCGCGTTTGCACAGAGCCCGAGGGCGATGTAGAGGACGAGCGACCTTAAGACCATGTTTCCCTCCGAAGGGGGCCAGCCGATGACCAAAGACCAGACCCAGACCCGTTCCAACGCCATGTGGGGCGGGCGTTTCGCCGCCGGGCCGGACGCGATCATGGAGGCGATAAACGCCTCGATCTCGTTCGACAAGCGCCTTGCCCCGCAGGATATCGCAGGCTCGCGCGCCCATGCCGCCATGCTGGCGGAAACCGGCATCCTCACGGTTAAGGATGCCGAGGCGATCCGGGAAGGCCTGCTCACGGTCTTGTCAGAGATCGAGGCCGGGTCCTTTGCGTTCTCGACCGCGCTCGAGGACATTCACATGAATGTCGAGGCCCGGCTGAAAGAGATCATCGGCGAGCCGGCGGGGCGGCTGCACACCGCGCGGTCCCGGAACGACCAGGTGGCGACCGATTTCCGGCTGTGGGTGCGCGACCAGATCGACGCCGCCATGGACGGGCTTCGGGCGCTGATCCGGGCGCTGCTGGCGCAGGCCGAGGCGGGCGCGGACTGGGTGATGCCGGGCTTCACCCATCTGCAGACGGCCCAGCCGGTGACCTGGGGCCATCACATGATGGCCTATGTCGAGATGTTCGCCCGCGACCTGTCGCGATTCGGCGATGCGCGCGCGCGGATGAACGAAAGCCCGCTGGGGGCCGCGGCGCTGGCGGGCACCTCTTTCCCGATCGACCGGCACATGACCGCACAGGCGCTGGGCTTCGACCGGCCGATGGCCAATTCGCTCGATGCGGTCAGCGACCGCGACTTCGCGCTGGAATTCCTGGGCGCGGCCTCGATCTGCGCAATGCACCTGTCGCGCTTCGCCGAAGAACTGGTGATCTGGTCCTCGGCGCAGTTCCGTTTCGTTGCATTGTCGGACCGGTTCTCGACCGGCTCCTCGATCATGCCGCAGAAGAAGAACCCCGACGCGGCCGAGCTGATCCGGGCCAAGATCGGCCGGATCTTCGGCGCGAATGTCGCGCTGATGACGGTGATGAAGGGTCTGCCCTTGGCCTATTCCAAGGACATGCAGGAGGACAAGGAACAGGTCTTCGACGCGGCCGACAGCTTGATGCTGGCTTTGGCCGCGATGGAGGGCATGGTCCGCGACATGACCGCGAACCGCCCGGCGCTGGAAGCGGCCGCCGCCAGCGGCTTTTCGACCGCGACCGATCTGGCCGACTGGCTGGTGCGCGAACTGGGCCTGCCGTTCCGCGAGGCCCATCACGTCACCGGCACGCTTGTCGCGATGGCCGAGAAGAAGGGCTGCGATCTGCCGGATCTGAGCCTTGCCGAGATGCAGTCGGTGCATGAGGGCATCCGCGAGGACGTGTTCGGGGTGCTGGGCGTGCATAATTCGGTGGCGAGCCGGATGAGTTATGGCGGCACAGCACCCGAACAGGTCCGCGCCCAGATCGCCCGCTGGACGGAACGGCTGGGATGAGACGCGGCGCGACCCTCGCGGCGGGCCTTGCGCTTCTGGCGCTGGCGGGCTGCGCCCGGCCGCATGGCGGGGTCGCGGTCTCGAATGCGGGCGATGTCAGTGGCGGGGTGTCGGCGGGCCGGGTCGCGGTCGGCGCGGGGCCGAATGGGGCCCGCGCCTCGGCCCGGGTCGTGGACACCGGCAGCACGGCTGTTACGGTGGGCACCGATGGCGCCTCGGTCGGGCTGCGCCCGCGCGGCGCCCCGGTGCGGCTGATCCTTGGGACGGGAGGAGTGGGAATTGGCTTCTGATCGGATGTTTCGGCCGGGGCGCAGTGCGGCCCTGGCGGCGGTGCTGGCCCTGACGCTTGCGGGCTGCGGCCTCGACGGCCCGCCCGAGCCGCCCAAATCCGAAGCCGGGACCGGCTTTTCGGTCAGCGGCACCGCGGAAATGGGCGTCGTCGGAGGCAACCGGCCATGAAATACCTGCGCTATCTCTTCCTCGGGCTGGCGATCTGGGGCTCGATCCACCCGATGTTCTATTTCATGCGCTGGATCCTCGCCAATGACTGGGACTGGGGCGGCATGATCGACGCCTGGTATGTCAATGACAGCGCCACCGGCCTGACCTGGGACCTGACGATCAGCGCCATCGCGCTGACGCTGTGGATCCTGATCGACAGCGCCCGGCGCCGCGATGCGCTGGGGCTCGTTTGCATCCCGCTGACCTTCGGCATCGGCCTGTCCTGCGGGCTGCCGCTTTACATCTTCCTGCGCTCGCGTCCCTCGAAAGCCGCCTGAGCCCTCCCGGAGACCCGAATGGACCATTTCCTGTATCGGAGCGGTGTGCTCCATGCCGAGGACGTGTCGCTGGCCGACATCGCGGCAACGGTCGGCACGCCCTTCTACTGCTATTCCGTGGCCACGCTGACCCGGCATTTCCGGCTGTTCGACGAGGCGCTGGCGGGCACCGACCATCTGGTCTGCTACGCGATGAAGGCCAATTCGAACCTCGCGGTGCTCAAGCTGATGGGCGATCTCGGCGCGGGGATCGACGTCGTGTCGGGCGGCGAATACCGCAAGGCGCGCGCGGCGGGCGTGCCGGGCGACAGGATCGTCTTTTCCGGCGTCGGCAAGACCCGCGAGGAAATGCGGCTGGCGCTGGAAGGCGGCATCCGCCAGTTCAACGTCGAATCCGAACCCGAGATGGCGGCGCTTGACGAGGTCGCGCGGTCCATGGGGCGGGTCGCGCCCATCGCCGTCCGGGTGAACCCCGATGTCGATGCGAAAACCCATGAGAAGATCGCGACCGGCAAGTCCGAGAACAAGTTCGGCATCCCGATCGCCCGCGCGAAGGACGTCTATGCCCGCGCCGCCGCGATGCCGGGGCTTCAGGTGATGGGGATCGACGTGCATATCGGCAGCCAGTTGACCCAGCTCGAGCCCTTCGAGCAGGCCTATGGCAAGGTGGCCGAGCTGACAAAGGTCCTGCGCGCCGAGGGCCACGACATCCGCCGTCTCGATCTGGGCGGGGGGCTTGGCATTCCCTACGAACGCTCGAACGCCGCGCCGCCGCTGCCGGTCGAATATGGCGCCATGGTCAAGCGCGTGCTGGGCGATCTGGAGGTCGAGATCGAGATCGAGCCCGGGCGGCTCATCGCCGGGAATGCGGGCGTGCTGGTCAGCCGGGTGATCTATGTGAAAGAGGGCGAGGGGCGGACCTTCCTCATTCTCGATGCGGCGATGAACGATCTGGTCCGGCCCTCGATGTATGGCGCCTATCACGACATCGTGCCGCTGACCGAGCCCGCCGCCGGAACCGACTATGCCCCCCATGACGTCGTGGGCCCGGTCTGCGAAACCGGCGACACCTTCGCCAAGGCGCGCGATCTGCCGCCGCTGGTCGAGGGCGATCTGGTCGCGTTCCGCTCGGCTGGGGCCTACGGCGCGGTGATGGCGTCGGAATACAACACCCGCCCGCTGGTGCCCGAGGTGCTGGTCAGCGGGGATCACTTCGCCGTCATTCGCCAGAGGCCGTCCTTTGACGAGATCATAAACCGCGATACCATCCCGGAATGGTTGTGACCCGGCACCCCGCCCGGGTCCGCCGCCGGATGGGAGCATGACCGAGAGCACGCCGATCCCCGACGACGCCCTCACCCACCTGCGCTGGCCGCTGCGCCTGACCTGGGCGGGCCTTTTGGCCGAGCGCCTGTGCCGGGCCTTCTGGCCGCTGGCTAGCCTTCTTCTGCTGATCGCCGCGGCCCTTGCCTTCGGGCTTCACGACCTGCTGACCCGCGGGGCCGCGCTGGGGCTGGGGGGCGCGCTTCTGGCCGCGCTTCTGGCGACGCTCGTCTACGGGGTCCGCGGCTTTCACCGGCCAAGCCGGGCCGAGGCGCTCGACCGGCTCGACCGGACGCTGCCGGGCCGGCCCATCGCGGCGCTCTCTGACAGTCAGGCCATCGGCGCGGGTGATCCGGCCTCCGAGGCGGTCTGGCGCGCCCATATCGCGCGCATGGCGGCCCGGGTGCAACGCGCGCGCGCGGTTCCCCCCGATCTGCGGCTTTCGTCGCGCGACCCCTACGGGCTGCGCCATGTGGCGTTGATCGCCTTTACCGTGGCGCTGGTCTTCGGGTCCTTCCTGCGCGTGGCCAGCGTCACCGATCTGGGGCAGGGCGGCCCGGCGCTGGCCGCCGGACCCACCTGGGAAGGATGGATCGAACCGCCCGCCTATACCGGCAAGCCCAGCCTTTATCTCAATGACATCGCCGAAGACGCATTGGCCGTGCCCCAGGGCAGCCGGATCACCCTAAGGCTTTACGGTGCGGTGGGCGCGCTTGGCGTGACCGAGACCGTCTCGGGCCGCGAGGAGGGGGCCGAGGCGCCGCCGCCCGAGGGCACCGACGCCATGGCGCAAAGCTTCGAGGTGGTGAAGGACGGCCGCGTCGAGATCGAGGGCCCCGGCGGCCGCGCCTGGCAGATCGTGCTGAGCCCCGACATTCGTCCGGAAATCCGGCTGACCGGTGCGCTCGATGTTTCGGCCGATGGCGAGATGAAGCAACCCTTCTCGGCCAGCGACGATTACGGCGTGACCCGGGGCGAGGCGACGATCACGCTCGATCTTGCGGCGGTCGACCGCCGCTACGGGCTGGCCGTCGATCCCGACCCGCGCGAGCCGCTGGTGCTGGACCTGCCGATGCCGATTTCCGGCGACCGGCAGCAATTCACCGAAACCCTGGTCGAGAACCTGTCCGAACACCCCTGGGCCGGGCTCCCGGTCCGGATCGAGCTGGCCGCGGAAGATGCGCTGGGCCAGCGGGGCGTGTCGGCCCCCGCTGCGATGGTGCTGCCAGGGCGGCGCTTCTTCGACCCGCTGGCGCGCGCGGTGATCGAACAACGCCAGGCGCTGCTCTGGGCGCGGGCGAACGCCCCTGAGGTCGCGCAGATCCTGCGCGCGGTCAGCTACCGGCCCGACGAGATCTTCCGCAACGAAAGCGCCTATCTGCAGCTTCGCGTGGCGATCCGGCGGCTCGAGGCCTCGGCCGCCGCGCTGACCGCCGAGACCCAGACCGAACTGGCCAAGGCGCTTTGGGACATCGCCGTGCTGATCGAGGACGGCGACCTGTCGGATGCCGCCGAACGGCTGCGCCGGGCGCAGGAGCGGCTGGCCGAGGCGATGAAGAACGGTGCCAGCGATGCCGAAATCGCCCAGCTGATGGACGAGTTGCGCGAGGCGATGCAGGACTACATGCGCCAGCTGGCCCAGCAACAGCAGCAGGACGGCCAGGAGCAGGCCCAGAACGGCGAGACGCAGGAAATCACCGGCGATCAGCTGCAGCAGATGCTGGACCGGTTGCAGCAGCTGATGGAAGAGGGCCGGATGGACGAGGCCCAGCAGCTTTTGCAGATGCTTCAGCAGATGATGGAGAACATGCAGGTCACGCAAGGGCCGGGCGGGTCGTCTCCGGGCCAGCAGGCGATGGAGGGGCTGGCCGAAACCCTACGCGATCAGCAGGGCCTGTCCGACGATGCCTTCCGCGACCTGCAGGACCAGTTCAACCCCGGCGGCCAGCAGGGCCAGCAGGGCGAGGGCCAGCAGGGGCAGGGTGAGGGCATGCCGGGCCAGGGCCAGGACGGTCAGCAAAGCCTCGCCGACCGTCAGGACGCGCTGCGCCGCGAACTGGACCGCCAGCAGCAGAACCTGCCCGGGCTGGGCGCCTCGCCCGAAAGCGAGGCCACGCGCGAGGCGCTGGACCGGGCCGGGCGGGCGATGGACGAGGCCGAGCGGGCGCTGCGCGACAACGATCTGGCCGGGGCGCTGGACGATCAGGCCGAGGCGATGGAGGCGCTCCGCGAGGGCATGCGCAACCTCGGCGACGCGCTGGCCCAGAACCGGCAGGAGGGCGGCGAGGACGGTCAGGGCATGGGCCGGGCCGATGCAGGCGGCGAACGCCGCGACCCGCTGGGCCGCGCGCCGGGCTCGACCGGGCAGGTCGGCACCGAGGACAGCATGCTGCAGGGCGACGATGTCTATCGCCGCGCCCGCGACCTGCTGGACGAGATCCGCCGCCGGTCGGGCGAACAGAACCGCCCCGATCTTGAACTCGACTACCTGCGGCGCCTGCTCGACCGGTTCTGATCGCGTCACCCGCAAGTTGCGCGGCTGTGCTAGGCTTTCCTTGGGGCATCGGCCGCAGGGGAGGCGCGCATGAAGATCGTCGACTGGAATCTCGAATGGATGAACAAGTGGTTTTCGGGCAATGCCCGGCCGCGCTGGGGCTCGAACGAGCTGTCGGCGGACGAGGCGCGGACCTGTGCACGCAAGGCCGCCGCGGTGATCGACGCGCTGGCGCCAGATCTTCTGTGTCTGCAGGAAGGCCCCAGCGCCGAGGCCGAGATGGCGCTGTTTCTCGACGCGTTTCTGTCGGATGCCGACGGGCCGCGCTATGAGGCGCTGATCGGTTCCGACGGGGGCGCGCAGAAGCTATACGTGCTGCGCCGCCGGGACGGGCTGGTGCGCGCGGTCGAGCGGGCGACCGATGCGGCGACCTTGGCGCTGACCGAGCCCTGGGCGGCAGACGTGAATGGCGACATGCTGCTGGAGGGCTATGATTTCTCCCGGCTGCCGCTGGTGGTCGACATCGACCCGGTGGGCGGCGCGCCGGTGCGGGTCGTGGTGCTGCATACCAAGTCGAAATACGTTCATGGCGGCGAGGCGCTCTGGCGCGATCCGGTGCGGCGGCAGGAATTCGTGGTGGCGGCCCTGCTGGCGCGGCGGCGTATTTCGGCCGAGGGGTTTCGGCTGCGCGCCTATCTCGACACGCTGGTCGCGGCGGACCCGGCCGCGCGGATCGTGGTCACCGGCGACTGGAATGACGGGCCGGGGACCGATTTCTTCGAGCGGAGCTACCTGACCCATAACGTGGCCGATATCGTGCTGGGGTCCACCTTCACGCCCGAGCTGATCTTCCGCCATCCGCTGCTGGCCCATGTGCCGCCCGCGGCCCTGTTCACCGCGCGGTTCGACGATTTCGTCGACGAGGTGCCCGACCGGCCGCTGCTGCTGGATCATTTCGCGATCTCGCCCGGGCTTGCGCCCTGGGTGCGGGCGGCCGGGATCGCCCATGACGCCTATGACGCGGAACTGGACGGATCGGGGGCCGCGCGGCCCCAGAGGCCGAGCGATCACCGCCCGATCTGGGTTGAACTGGGCAAGCCGCTGACGGGATAGAGCCCGGCCCCTGCAGGATCGGCGAGCCCGCAGGGGCTCGCGGTCAGGCCAGCATGGCCAGCGGGTTTTCCAGATTGTCCCGGATCGCCTGCAGCAACTCGGCGCCAAGCGCCCCGTCGATCACCCGATGATCGACGCTGAGCGTGACCGACATGACCGTCGCGACCTCGATCTCTCCGGCATCGTTCACGACCGGTTTCTTCACACCCGCGCCGACCGCGAGGATCGCGCCATGGGGCGGGTTGATCACCGCGTCGAAATTGTCGATCCCGAACATCCCGAGATTCGAGATCGCGAAGCTGCCGCCCTGATATTCCTGCGGCGCGAGCTTGCGGTCGCGGGCGCGGGTGGCCAGGTCCTTCATCTCTTTCGACAGCTGGCTGAGCGACTTGGTCTCGGCATCCTTCAGGACGGGGGTGAAGAGCCCGCCCTCGATGGCGACGGCGACCGCCACATCGGAAGGCTTGAGCTGCAGGATGCGGTCGCCCGCCCAGACCGCATTGGCCTTGGGCACCTGCTGGAGCGCCAGCGCGCAGGCCTTGATGATGAAGTCGTTGACCGAAAGCTTGACGCCCCGGGCGCCGAGCTGGGCATTGAGCGTGCCGCGGAACTCGAGCAGCGCGTCGAGCCGGATGTCGCGGCGCAGGTAGAAGTGCGGGATGGTCTGCTTGGCCTCGGTCAGGCGGGCGGCGATGGTCTTGCGCATGCCATCGAGGGTGACGACCTCGTAGGCACGCCCGTCGTACATCCGCGCGACCGCGTCCGGCGATAGCCCGGCGGGCTGGGCGGCGGCGGCCTGTGGGGCGGCGGCGGTCTGGGGAGCCTCGGCCTTTGCGGGTTTTGCGGCGGGGGCGGTCGCGGCCTCGACATCGGCCTTGACGATACGCCCGCGCGGGCCCGAGCCCTGTATGGCGGTCAGGTCGAGACCCTTTTCGGTCGCGATCCGGCGCGCGAGCGGCGAGGCGAAGATCCGTTGGCCATCGGTGGCGCTGGGCGCGGGCGGGGCGGCGGCCGGCGCGGGACCCCCGTCGGGGGCCGCCTTGCCGCCCGCGTCGGCTGCGGGCGCAGCCTCCGGGGCCGGTTTCGACGGGGCCGCGCTGTCGTCGATGTCGTCTTCGCTTTCGCCCTCTTCCAGCAGCACGGCGATGGGCGTGTTGACCTTCACGCCCTCGGTTCCGGCCGCGACCAGCAACTTGCCGATCCGGCCGTCATCGACGGCCTCGAATTCCATCGTGGCCTTGTCGGTCTCGATCTCGGCGATGAGGTCTCCGGACGACACGGTGTCGCCTTCCTTGACCAGCCATTTCGCGAGCGTGCCTTCCTCCATGGTCGGAGAAAGGGCGGGCATCAGGATTTCCGTGGGCATGCCGGTCTCCTCAGCGGTAGGTCACAGCGCGGGCGGCTTCGACGACCTCTTTCGCGGTCACCAGCGCCAGCTTTTCCAGGTTCGCCGCATAGGGCATCGGCACGTCCTTGCCGGTACAGTTGATCACCGGCGCGTCGAGCCAGTCGAAGGCCTCCTGCATCAGCACGGCCGAGATGTGGTTGCCGATCGAGCAGACCGGGAAGCCTTCCTCGACGGTGACGCAGCGGTTGGTCTTCTTGACACTTTCGATCACCGTCGCGGTGTCGAGCGGGCGCAATGTGCGCAGGTCGATCACCTCGGCCTCGATGCCTTCCTTGGCCAGCGCGTCGGCAGCCTCGAGCGTATGGGCCATGCCTATGCCGAAGCTGACCAGCGTCACATCCTTGCCCTCGCGCCAGATCCGGGCCTTGCCGAAGGGGATGGTGAAGTCGTCCAGCACCGGGACCTCGAAGCTGCGGCCATAGAGGATCTCGTTCTCGAGGAAGATCACCGGGTTCGGGTCGCGGATCGCGGTTTTCAGCAGGCCCTTGGCATCGGCGGCCGAATAGGGCTGGACCACCTTGAGGCCGGGGATATGGGCGTACCAGGCGGCGTAGTCCTGGCTGTGCTGGGCGGCGACGCGGGCGGCGGCGCCGTTCGGGCCGCGGAAGACGATGGGGCAGCCCATCTGGCCTCCCGACATGTAGAGCGTCTTGGCGGCCGAGTTGATGATCTGGTCGACGGCCTGCATGGCGAAGTTGAAGGTCATGAACTCGACGATGGGGCGCAGGCCGCCGAAGGCCGCGCCGACGCCGAGACCCGCGAAGCCATGTTCGGTGATCGGGGTGTCGATCACGCGCTTCGCGCCGAATTCGTCGAGCAGGCCCTGGCTGATCTTGTAGGCGCCCTGATATTCGGCGACTTCCTCGCCCATCAGGAAGACGTCGCCGTCGCGGCGCATCTCTTCGGCCATGGCATCGCGCAGTGCCTCGCGGACCGTGGTCGATTTCATCTTCGTGCCTTCTGGGATCTCGGGCTCGGCCACCGGCGCGGGGCGTTTCGGTTTGGCGGGGGCGGCGGGGGCGGACGGCGCGGAGCCTCCGCCGGAGGCCGCCTTGCCGTCCGCGTCGGCCGCGGGTGCGGCCTCCTGCGCCGCCTTGACGGCGGCGTCGGCATCTTCGCCTTCTTCGACCAGCACGGCGATGGGGGTGTTGACCTTCACGCCTTCGGTGCCCGCCTCGATCAGGATCTTCCCGAGCACGCCCTCATCGACGGCCTCGAATTCCATCGTCGCCTTGTCGGTCTCGATCTCGGCCAGGATGTCGCCCGCCGAGACGGTGTCGCCTTCCTTGACCAGCCATTTCGCCAGGGTCCCTTCCTCCATCGTCGGGGAAAGCGCGGGCATCAGGATTTCCGTTGCCATGTCTGTCTCTCCTCGCTCAGGCGTTCTGCGGCGCCGTGTCGGCGTAGATGTCGGTGTAAAGCTCGTCGAGCGCCGGCTCGGGGCTTTCCTTGGCGAACTCGGCAGCCTCGTTCACGACGGCCTTGATCTCCTTGTCGATCTCTTTCAGCTCGTCCTCGGTCGCGTGCTTGCCCTGCAGGATCAGCTCGCGCACATGCTCGATGGCGTCGCGTTCCTCACGGATCTTCTGCACCTCCTCGCGCGAGCGGTACTTGGCCGGGTCCGACATCGAGTGGCCGCGATAGCGGTAGGTCATGATTTCCAGGATATAGGGCCCCTTGCCCGCCCGGCAGTGGGCGACGGCCTTTTCGCCCGCGGCCTTGACCGCCAGCACGTCCATCCCGTCGACCGCCTCGCCCGCGATGCCGTAGGAGGCGCCGCGTTCCCAGAAATCGGGGCTCATGGTCGAGCGCTTGACCGAGGTGCCCATCGCGTACTGGTTGTTCTCGATCACGAAGATCACCGGCAGCGACCAGAGTTGGGCCATGTTGTAGGTTTCGGCGACCTGACCCTGGTTGGCGGCGCCGTCGCCGAAATAGGTGAAGGTGACGCGGCCATTGTCCTTGTACTTGTCCGAGAAGGCCAGCCCCGCGCCGATCGGCACCTGGGCGCCGACGATCCCGTGGCCGCCATAGAAGTGGCGCTCCTTCGAGAACATGTGCATCGAGCCGCCCTTGCCCTTGGAATAGCCGCCCTCGCGCCCGGTCAGTTCGGCCATCACTCCCTTGGGGTCCATGCCGCAGGCCAGCATGTGGCCGTGGTCGCGGTACGAGGTGACGCGCTTGTCGCCCTCTTCTGCCGCGGCCTCAAGCCCGACGACGACCGCTTCCTGGCCGATGTAAAGGTGGCAGAACCCGCCGATCAGCCCCATGCCGTAAAGCTGGCCGGCCTTCTCCTCGAAGCGCCGGATCAGCAGCATCTCGCGGTAAAAGGTCAGCAGTTCTTCCTTGGAGGTGTTCGGTTTTGCGGGCGGTTTTCGCGTGGCCATCGGGCGGCGCCTCCCATGCGCAGAAATGGTTTAACGTTAAACGAAAATATATCAGAGCGGTTCCAAGATTGCGAGGGCTTTTTGCCCGCGCCCGGCGGGCGGGCCGGTTTCGGCCCGAGGTGAAGGCCCGAGGAAAAGGCCGGAACAACAGGCCAGACCAAAAGGCCGGAGTAAGCGGGCGGGGATAAGGCGCGCGGCCGCTCAGCGCACGACGATTTCGTCGGCGCGGATCAGGCCCAGGACGCTGCGGGCGCGTTCGTCGAGAAGGTCGAGGTCGAGATAGCCATCCGACAGCCGCCGGGTCTTGTTCGAGACGGAGTCGAGTTCGGCCTCGAGCGCGGCCTTCTGGGCTTCGAGTGCGGCGGCATCGGCCTCGATCTGGATCCGGCGGAACAGGCCATAATCGCCCTGCACCGCGGCGAAGGTGAAATACATCGCCAGCGAGAAACTGATCCCGATATAGACGAGCGCCCCCCAGGCGGGGCGCAGACGCGCCGCGGTCATGACCCTGCCCCTGCTTGCCGCGCGACAGGCGCGGTCCGCCGCAGTCTAGGGCAAGCGAATCGGCTTGTGAAACGAAAAGTCGGCGCCGCCCATCACAATGACGGCGGCCCGGGCGGGCCGCCGTTCAAGGCTGTCGATCAAACGGGGCGGCCCTGCGCCCGCAGGTCAATCCTCAAGCGCGGCGACGCCCGGCAGGGTCTTGCCTTCCATCCATTCGAGGAAGGCGCCACCCGCGGTCGAGATATAGCTGAACTTCTCGGCCGCGCCCGCGCCGTTCAGCGCCGCGACCGTGTCGCCACCACCCGCGACCGACACCAGCAGTCCGGCTTCGGTCAACTCGGCCGCCTTGGCCGCCGCCGCGTTGGTGGCGGCATCGAACGGGTCGATCTCGAAGGCGCCGAGCGGGCCGTTCCAGATCAGCGTCTTGCACTTGGCGAAGACCTCTTCGATCTGCTCGACCGACTGCGGCCCGGCATCCAGGATCATCGCATCCGCCGGGCAGGCATCGGCCGGAACCGTCTCGTTCACCGCGCCCGCGCGGAATTCGCGCGCCACCACCACATCGACCGGCAGCACGATCCGACAGCCCGCGGCATCGGCCTTGTCCTTGATGTCGCGTGCGGTGCCGGCCATGTCATGCTCGCAAAGCGACTTGCCGACATTGATGCCCTGGGCAGCAAGGAAGGTGTTGGCCATGCCGCCGCCGATCACAAGAAAGTCGACCTTTCCGACGAGATTGCCCAGCAGGTCGAGCTTGGTCGAGACCTTGGCCCCGCCCACCACGGCGACGAGCGGCCGCGCCGGGTTGCCCAGCGCGCCTTCCAGCGCGGTCAACTCGGCCTCCATCAGCCGTCCCGCGCAGGAGGGCAGCAGCTTGGCGATGCCTTCGGTCGAGGCATGCGCCCGGTGCGCGGCCGAGAAGGCGTCGTTCACATAGATGTCGCCAAGGGCGGCCATCGCGGCAGCCAGCGCCGGGTCGTTCTTTTCCTCGCCCTCGTGGAACCGGGTGTTTTCCAGCAGCAGGATATCGCCCTCGCTCAGCGCGGCGACGGCCTGCTTGGCGGGCAGCCCGATGCAGTCATCGGCGAAGATCACGCCGCGGCCGAACGCCTCTTCCAGCGCGGGCAGGGTGATCTTGAGGCTCATCTCGGGCACGACCTTGCCTTTGGGCCGGCCGAAATGGGCCAGCAGCACGGGCTTGCCGCCCGCCTTCAGGATGTCCTCGACGGTCGGCTTGATCCGCTCGATCCGCGTCGCGTCGGTCACCCGGCCATCCTCGACCGGTACGTTGATGTCCACCCGGACCAGGACCACCTTGCCGGCAAGGTCCATGTCGTCGAGGGTCTTCCAGGGCATGCGTCGTCCTCCCGAAGGGCTCACGTTGGCGTTAATTCGCCCGAAGTGCCGGAAAGGTCAATGGCCGGTCCCCTCGGCGCCTCTTTTCATCGCCTTTCCGCCGCACTAGTGTCTCGGCCCGACAGAGATCCCGAGGAGGAACCGGCGATGACCGAGATCAAGGACCCCGAGAACACCATCATCATGGAACTGAAGGGGGGCCGCGTCGTGATCGCGCTTCTGCCCGAGGTCGCTCCGAAACATGTCGAGCGGATGAAGGCGCTTGCCCGGGCCGGGGACTATGACAATGTCGTGTTCCACCGCGTGATCGAGGGCTTCATGGCCCAGACCGGCGATGTCGAGCACGGTAATGCCGAAAAGGACTACAACCCCGGCCGTGCCGGGACCGGCGGGTCCGAAATGCCCGACCTGCCCGCCGAATTCTCCAAGCTGCCCCATGACCGCGGCACGCTGGGCGCGGCGCGGTCCTCGAACCCGAACTCGGCCAACTCGCAGTTCTTCATCAACTTCGCCGACAACCATTTCCTGAACGGCCAGTACACCGTCTATGGCCGCGTCATCGAGGGCATGGAACATGTCGACGCCATCACCCGGGGCGAGCCGCCGGCCAATCCCGACCGCATGATCAGCGTTAAGGTCGCCGCCGATGCGTAACCTTCTGGTCGCGCTGCTCTGCACCCTGGCGGGACCGGCGCTGGCGACCGGTCTCGACATCCAGGTGGCGGGAGAGGGGGCGAACGGCACCGTCCATGTCGAGCTGCTGGACGATGTGGCGCCCAACCACGTCCAGCGGATCGTCGAGCTGGCCCGCGAGGGCGCCTATGACGATGTCGTCTTTCATCGGGTGATCGACGGCTTCATGGCGCAGACCGGCGATGTCGAATTCGGCAAGCTCGGCATGGACATGCGGCGCGCGGGCACCGGCGGGTCGACCCGTCCCGACCTCAAGGCCGAATTCTCGGACGTGCCCTTCGAGAGGGGCACGGTCGGCATGGCGCGCTCGGCCAACCCGGATTCGGCCAATTCGCAATTCTTCATCATGTTCGCCCCGGCGCCGCATCTGAACGGTCAGTACACGGTCGTCGGCCGGGTGACGAAGGGCATGGACGTGGTCGACGCGATCAAGCGCGGCTCGGGCCGGAACGGCGAGGTCATGGGACAGCCCGATCGCATGGTCAAGGTGAGCGTGACCGACTAAGCTCTTCTTCCGCGTGCGAAAACAGGGGCGGGGCCTGCGGGCTCCGCCTTTTTTGCGACCGAGAGGCCAAATCCGGCTTCCGGCTCGCCGGGCTGTCACGGATCTGTTAACTCTGCCGGGTAGCGGGAAGGCATTTGAGACCTTGCCGGGGGGCCACCAATGAAACGGATTCTTCTTCTGACGACGATGGGCGTGCTGGCGGGGCCGGGACTGGCCCTGGCCAACTGTACGCCGGACAAGCCGGATGCGGGCGATGTCGTGTTCTGCATGGGCGCCGATACCGACGGCTTTTCCGACGGCTCGGACGATCTGACCGTCTATGTCCAGGCCGGGGCGTCGGTCGCGCCCGCGGCGGCCGACACGGACGCCGTCAAGATCAAGGGCGACGGCAACACGCTGCTGAACAGCGGCACCATCGACGGCAGCGATGACGCGGTCGTGGCGGGCGACGATCTGACCCTGAACAATGACGGCACGATCCGCGCGGCCGATGACGGTGTCGATACCGAGGGCCATGACGGGCTGACCCTGACCAATACCGGGCTGATCGAAACCCCCGGCAAGGCGGTCAAGGCGGGGCCCGACGACGACGACGCGGGCGGCAACGGCCTGACGCTGGTCAACACGGCCGGGGCGGTGATCCGCTCGACCGGCAACGAGGGGATCGAGACCGGCAACGGTGCCGACATCACCAACAAGGGCACGATCGAGGGCTTCGACGACGCCATTCAGGTCGGCGAGAACGCGACCATCGTCAATTCGGGGCTCATCGCCAATATCCAGAACCCCGGCGACAGCGACGATCCGCAGGACGCCATCGACATCGATTCAGGCTATATCCGCAACGAGGCGACCGGGGTGATCCGCTCGACCGTCGATGCCGCCATCGACTTCGACCCGGGCACCGGGGCGGGGGTCATCGACAATTTCGGGCTGATCTCGGGCACCGTCGCGGTCGAGACCGACGAGGCCGTGACCCAGGACATCGCGGTCTACAACTCGGGTACGCTGATGAGCACGCGCGACGGTGCGGCCAACCCGACCGGGCTCGCACTGCAGCTGCGTGCGGGCAACGATGTCTTCGTCAGCCTCGAGGGCAGCAGCGTGATCGGCGGGGCCGAATTCGGCGCGGGCGACGATGCCTTCGATCTGATCGGCCCCTTCTCGGGCGTCTTCGGCGGCGCGGGGGCGCTGTTCGACGGCGGCGAGGGGCAGGACCAGTTCTCGGCGCTCGACTATGCCTTCGACATGCTGACCGCGACGCTCAAGGGCTCGATCCTCGGGCTGAGCTTCGAGAACGGGGCCGACAGCTTCTCGGTCGCGCTGACCGGGTTCGAGATCTTCAACTTCAAGGACGCGTCCTATGGCTATGACGCCATCGCCGCCATTGCCCAGCCGGCGCCGGTGCCGCTTCCGGCCGGCGGCGTGCTGATCGTCAGCGCGCTGGCGGGGCTGGGGCTGCTGCGCCGCCGCCGCTAAGCGGGCAGGGGCCGAAACGAAAAGCGCCGCGCGGACAGTCCCCGCGCGGCGCCTTTTTTCGGGACGGGCCTCCGGCTCAGTCGCCGAGCCGCACCAGTGCATGACGCTTCTTGCCCGCCGACAGCTTGATCGGCTCGGCCAGCATCGCGGCATCGACCATCAGCCCGGCATCGGTCAGCGGTTCGTCGTTCAGGCGGGCGCCGCCTTCGGCGATCAGCCGCTTGGCCTCCTTGCCCGATTTCGCAAGGCCCGCCCGGGTGATGAGCTGCACGACCGAAATACCCTCGGCCAGTTCGCCCGCGCTCAGCGCGACCGTCGGCAGGTCCTCGCCCACGCCGCCCTTCTCGAAGACCTCGCGCGCGGTCGCCTCGGCGGCTTCGGCCGCCGCCCGGCCATGGGCCAGCGCCGTGACCTCGTTTGCCAGCACGATCTTGGCATCGTTGATGGCGTTGCCTTCCAGCGCCCCCAGGCGTTCGCATTCCCTGAGGGGAAGTTCGGTGTAAAGCTTCAGGAACCGTCCGACATCGGCATCGGTGGTGTTGCGCCAGTACTGCCAGAACTCGTAGGGGCTCAGCATGTCGGCATTCAGCCAGACCGCGCCCGACTGGCTCTTGCCCATCTTCTTGCCGTCCGAGGTGGTCAGCAGCGGCGAGGTCAGTCCGAAGATTTCGGCATCCAGCACCCGGCGCGTCAGGTCGATCCCGTTGACGATGTTGCCCCACTGGTCCGACCCGCCCATCTGCAGAAGGCAGCCGTAGCGGCGGTTCAGCTCGAGAAAGTCGTAGGCCTGCAGGATCATGTAGTTGAACTCGAGAAAGCTCAGCGACTGTTCCCGGTCGAGCCGCGATTTCACGGACTCGAAGCTGAGCATCCGGTTGACCGAGAAATGCCGCCCGATATCGCGCAGGAAATCGAGGTAGTTCAGGCCGTCCAGCCATTCGGCATTGTTCAGCATCAGCGCGTCGGTCGCGCCCTCGCCGAAGGTGACATAGCTGGCAAAGACCCGTTTGATGCCCGCGATGTTGGCGTCGATCTGCTCGGGCGTCAGCAGCGGGCGTTCGTCGGCCCGGAAGGACGGATCGCCCACCTTGGTTGTGCCGCCGCCCATCAGGACCAGCGGCTTGTGGCCGGTCTTCTGCAGCCAGCGCAGCATCATGATCTGGATCAGGCCGCCCACATGCAACGACTTGGCCGTTGCATCGAAGCCGATATAGGCGGGCACCACTCCGGCAACCAGAGCCTCGTCCAGGCCCTGATAATCGGTGCAGTCGGCCAGAAAGCCGCGCTCGATCATCACGCGCAGGAAGTCCGATTTCGGGTGGTAGGTCATCGCCTCTTGTCCCTTGGGTTAAAGTTTCGCCGTGGTATATCGGCGGCAGACCGGGAGGGAAAGACCATGATCGACGGCGGGACGGTGCGGGTGCTGGGGACCATGTCGGGCACGTCGCTCGACGGGGTCGATGCGGCGCTGATCGAGACCGATGGCGAGACCCTCTTCGGCTTCGGTCCCAGCGCCTATCGCGCCTATGCGCCGGAAGAACGGGCGGTGCTGGCGGCGGCGCTGGGGCGCTGGCCGGGCGATCCGGGGGTGGCCGAGGCGGCGGGCGTGGTCGAGGCCGCGCATGCCGAGGTCATGGCGCGGATTGCGGGTGCCGATCTGGCAGGGGTGCATGGCCAGACGCTGGCCCATGATCCGGGCGGGCGCGGCACCCATCAGGCGGGCGATGGCGCGGTGCTGGCACGCGCGCTGGGCCTGCCCGTGGTCTGGGATTTCCGCAGCGCCGATGTCGCCGCGGGCGGGCAGGGGGCGCCGCTGGCGCCGTTCTACCATTTCGCCTGCGCGCGCCGGGCCGGGCTGACCGAACCGGTGGCCTTCCTCAATCTGGGCGGCGTCGGCAACCTGACCTGGGTCGATCCAGGCCGCGCGCGCCCCGAGGACGAGGGCGCGTTGCTGGCCTTCGACACCGGCCCCGCCAACGCGCCGATCGACGATCTGATGCGGGCGCGGCTGGGCCAGAGCTGTGATCGCGACGGCGCGCTGGCCGCCGCCGGGCGGGTGGACGAGGCGGTGTTGGCCTGGCTGCTGGAGCAACCCTATTTCCGCGCGCCGCCGCCCAAGTCTCTGGACCGGAACGCCTTTGCGGGGCTCTCGGACCGGGTCGCGGGGCTGAACGACGCCGATGCCGCCGCTACGCTTGTGGCCGTCGTCGCGGCCTCGGTCGCGGTCGGGCTCGAGGCGTGCCCGGTCCGTCCGACGCGGCTGCTGGTCACCGGCGGCGGGCGGCGGAACCCGGTCCTGATGCGGATGATCGCCGAACGCACGGGCCTTGCGGCCGAACCCGTCGAGGCGCTGGGGCTCGATGGCGACATGCTCGAGGCGCAGGCCTTCGCCTATCTCGCAGTGCGGGTGGCGCGCGGCCTGCCGACCTCCTGCCCTGGCACGACCGGGGTTGACCGGCCGGTCTCGGGCGGGCGGATCTCGACGCCCTGAGGGCGGCCGAAGCTCAGGCCCGCGGGATGTCGAAGCCGGGCGGGGCCATCTCGAACCCCTCGAAGCGGAAACCCGGGCTGACCGTGCAACTGACCAGCGTCCAGGCGCCCAGCGGGCGCGCGGCCTGCCAGTGACCGGCGGGCACGACGCCCTGGGGCCGCGCGCCCCGGGTCAGATCCGCCCCAAGGATCATCGGAACGGCCGGTCCTGCGTCGGTCGCCGACACGGTCAGTTCCAGCGGATCGCCCGCGTGATAAAGCCAGATCTCGTCGGCATCGACCCGGTGCCAGTGACTGCGTTGCCCCTCGGCCAGCAGGTAGTAGATCGCGGTTCCGGCGGGGCGGGTGCCGGGCGCGGCCTCGGCCACCCAGGTCTGGCGATACCAGCCCCCTTCGGGATGCGGGGCAAGCCCGAGCGTCGCGATGATCTCGTCCGCAGTCATGGCGTGAGCCTAGCGGGGCGGCGTCTGTGGGGGAAGCGGGTTCGCCGGCGGGCGGGCGGCGGATTTCGGCCAGCGGGTGCCGGTCATGCGTGTGGACCCCGAGAAGGGGACATGAAACCGCATGAGAAAGGTGCTAAGAGCACGTCCCATAGGCAACGGAAAACGCGCGGAAAATCTTCCGCCTGCTGCAAAATCTGAAACGGCGATCCCGTCAGGGGGTCGGCGGCGTTTTCCTGTTGTCGCCATGCAAGGGGACACAAGGATGAGCATGACCGAAGAGACCGATGCGCCCGAGCGGCGCGAAAACCTGTCGAACGACGATATTGTGTCGCGAATTCTAGGGTTTACCCTTTTCTGCATGGGGCTTTCCCGCGCCCCTGCGGATCAGGTCGCCCGCGGTCGTGGATGGCTGGACGAGATGGGCCAGCCGACGCCCGATGGGAAAGCCCTGATCGAAGCTCTGATGAGCCGCGATTCGGCCTACGGGGTCTACAAGTTAGTATACTGATGTAGACGGGGGCATGCAAGCCGGAACTGCGACGGCAGGTCGCGGGGCGGGCTGCGGCCAATTGGCAGCTGCCGGACAGGAAAAAGGCGCGTGCCCGGGGGCCGCGCCTTTCTTTTGTCATCGGGCTGTCGGGATCAGCCGCGCAGGATCGAGGTCCCCGCATATTCGGCGGTCTCGCCCAGCATTTCCTCGATGCGGATCAGCTGGTTGTATTTCGCCAGCCGGTCCGAGCGCGACAGCGAGCCGGTCTTGATCTGCCCGCAATTGGTGGCGACGGCCAGATCGGCGATGGTCGCGTCCTCGGTTTCGCCCGAGCGGTGCGACATCACGTTGGTATAGCGCGCGCGATGGGCCATATCGACGGCCTTCAGCGTCTCGGTCAGCGACCCGATCTGGTTCACCTTGACCAGCATCGAGTTGGCGACGCCGGCCTTGATGCCATCCGCGAGCCGTTTCGGGTTGGTCACGAACAGATCGTCGCCCACCAGCTGCACCTTGCCGCCCAGCGCGTCAGTCAGCAGCTTCCAGCCGTCCCAGTCATCCTCGGCGCAGCCATCCTCGATCGAGATGATCGGGTAGTCGGCACAAAGCTTCGACAGATAGTCCACGTTCTCGGCGGCGGTCAGGCTGAGACCCTCGCCCTTCATTTCGTATTTGCCGTTCTCAAAATACTCGGTCGAGGCGCAGTCGAGCGCGAGATAGATGTCCTCGCCGGGTTTGTAGCCCGCCTTCTCGATGCTTTTCAGGATGAAGTCGAGCGCGTCGCGGGTCGAGTTCAGCGCGGGGGCAAAGCCGCCCTCGTCGCCGATGGCGGTGTTGTGGCCCGCGGCGGCCAGTTCCTTCTTGAGAGTGTGGAAGACCTCGGACCCCATGCGCACGGCGTCGCGGATCGTCTCCGCGCTGACCGGCATGATCATGAATTCCTGGATGTCGATGGGGTTGTCGGCATGTTCGCCGCCGTTGATGATGTTCATCATCGGCACCGGCAGGATGCGGGCCGAGGTGCCGCCCACGTAGCGGTAGAGCGGCTGGGCGGTGTAATCGGCAGCGGCCTTGGCGGCGGCCAGCGACACGCCGAGGATGGCGTTGGCGCCGAGGCGGCCCTTGTTCTCGGTGCCGTCGAGCTCGATCATGGTGGCGTCGATGGCGACCTGCTCGGTCGCGTCGAAGCCCACCAGCGCCTCGGCGATCTCGCCGTTGACGGCGGCCACGGCGTCCAGCACGCCCTTGCCCATGTAGCGGGACTTGTCGCCATCGCGGCGTTCGACGGCCTCATGGGCGCCGGTCGAGGCACCCGAGGGCACGGCGGCCCGGCCCATGGTGCCGTCCTCGAGGATCACGTCGACCTCGACGGTGGGGTTGCCGCGGCTGTCGAGGATCTCGCGGCCGATGATGTCGATGATGGTGCTCATGGGGGGGCAGTCCCTTTCTAATGCACGAAGAAAAACTCGGGCCGAGTTCTAGCGTCCGGCGCGGCGAAGGGAAAGGGTGCGTTCGCGCCAGAGGGTATAGAGCCCCGAGGCGATGATGACCGCGGCCCCGATCAGGGTCAGTGTATCGGGGCGCTCGCCGAAGGCCAGCATGGCGATGACAAGGGCGAAGATCAGCCGCGTGTAGCGGAACGGCGTCACCACAGCGACATCGCCGACGCGCATGCCCTCGACGATGGCGTAATAACCCGCGACCCCCATCACCAGGGCGCCGAACAGCGAGATGGCCTCGGCGCGGTCGATCGCCACGGGGGCCTGGCCGAGCCCCATCATCACCAGCCCCACCGGCACCAGCATGAAGAAGCCATAGGCCGAAAGCTGCAGCGAGCCCACATTGCGCGGCGTGGCCCGGGTCGCGAGATCGCGCAACGCCAGCCCGAAGACCGCAACCACCGCGAAGATCGAGGCGGGCTCGAACCCGTCGAGCCCGGGGCGCACGACGAGAAGAACGCCGAGAAAACCGACAGAGATCGCGGTCCAGCGCCGCCAGCCGACCTGCGCCCCCATGAACAGCGCCGCGCCCAGTGTGACGGCTAGGGGCGTTGCCTGCAGGATGGCCGAGGCCGAGGCCAGCGGCGTCAGCGCGATGGCGGTGACATAGCAGAGCGTGCCGACGATCTCGCCGAAATTGCGCAACAGGACCGGGCGGCTCAGAAGCGCCCGCGACCAGAGCCGCTGCCCGCGTCGCAGCGCCATCAGCGAGAAGATGACGCCGCCGCCCAGCCCCAGAAGCGTGAGGATCTGCCCGATCGGCAGCGTCGCGGCCACGGTCTTGACGAACATGTCCTCAAGGGCAAACGCGGCCATTGCCGCGACCATCAGCACGATGCCGCGCATGTTGTCCATTTTTCAGGCGTCCTCAGGAAAGGGTGTCGGTCCCGATTATCGGCCCGAAGCGCCAGAGGAAAGTGAAATCGCCCTTTGTCCGGCCCGTCTGGCAGCGCCCGGGATCAGAGCCAGCGCAACAGCCGGAACAGCGCCAGAAGCCCGAGAGCCAGGACCACATTGGCCGCCGAGAGCAGGGCGAAGGCCCAGGGGTTGGCGGTGCCGGGCATGCCCGCGACGTTCACCCCGAAGAGCCCGGTCAGGAAGCCCAGCGGCAGGAAGATCGCCGCCACCACCGACAGCACATAGCCGTTGCGGGCCATGACCGTGCCGCGCAGGCCTTCCAGATGGTCATGCAGCGCCACCAGCCGGGCGGTCACCGCGTCAAGCTCCTCGACCGTGCGTGCGGCGCGGTTGGCGCTTTCGCCCAGAAGGATGCGCGCCTCGGCGTCGATCAGCGCGGTCTGCCCTTCTGACAGCCGCCCCAGTGCCTCGCGCTGCGGCCCGGCATGGCGGCGCAGCCGGATCGCCTTGCGCCGCAGGGGCGCGAGGTCGACGGCGCGGTCCTCTTCCTCGCGCTCGAGGATCGCCTCCTCAAGCTCGTCGGTCAGGTCCTCTAGCTCGACCGAGACCGCCTCGAACCGGTCGGTCAGGCCCTCGGCGATCTCGGCGAGGAAGGCGCCGGGGCTTGGCGGTGCGGTCCCGGCCGCGGCCGCGCGGCGCAGATCGTCGAGCGCAAAGACCTTGCTGCGGCGCACGCTGACCACCAGCCCCGGCGCGACCCAGATCCTCAGCGAGACCATGTCCTCGGGCTCGGCGCCTGCGTTGAGGTTGACGCCCCGCAGGTTGACGATGAGCCCGCCCTCGAGCGGGGTGCAGCGCGGGCGAGTTTCGGTCTGGAGAATGGCCTCGGCCGCGACGGCGGGCAGATGCGCCTCGGTCCAGTCGGCGAGCGCCGGATCGGCCAGCGCGAAATGCAGCCAGCGCCAGGCGGCGCCGGGGCCGGGGGTCGCGGCGGGCCAGGCTTCGGCGATCGGCCGGGCGGTGCCATCGGGGCCGATGTCGAAGGCGGCCAGAGGGTGGGGCGGGACGGGGTTCATGGCTAGACCAGTTTGGGTTCGCGGCTGAAGCGGCGGGCGAGCGCGCCGACCGACAGCCCCTGCACCAGGATCGAGAAGACCACGATGACATAGGTTGCGGTCAGGATCAGAGGTTTCCAGTCGCTGTCGGGCAGGCTCAGCGCCAGCGCGACCGAGATCCCGCCCTTGAGCCCGCCCCAGGTCATGATCGGGATGGTGCCGCGTTCAAAGCCCTGGCGCCGCCCGATCAGCAAGACCGGGACCGCGACCGACACCAGCCGCGCGGCCAGCGACAGCGCCACCGCCGCGACCAGCGTCTCGATCCCGTCAAGATCGAAGGCGACCGCGAAGACCTCGATCCCGATCAGCAGGAACAGGACCGCGTTGAGGATCTCGTCGATCATCTTCCAGAAGGCATCGACATATTTCCGGGTCTCGTCCGACATGCCGTATTTCATGCCGACATGGCCGATCATCAGCCCGGCCACCACCGCCATGATCGGCGCCGAGACCCCGGCCGCCACCGCCAGTTCGTAGCCCCCGAAGGCCAGCGCCAGGGTGATCAGCACCTCAAGCGCATAGTCGTCGATCCGGCGCATCACCCGGAAGGTCAGCCAGCCCAGCACGCCCCCCAGCAGCGCGCCGCCCACCGCCTCGCGCAGGAACAGCATCGCCGCTGCGGCAACCGCGTTTCCGCCCTCGGCCGCGCCATGGGCGCCATGGGCCGCCGGGAAGGCCAGCCCGATCAGGATCAGGAAAACCACATAGGCCACCCCGTCGTTGAAGAGGCTCTCGCCGGCGATGGTGGTTTCCAGCGACCGGCTGAGCCTGGCCGCGCGCAGCACCCCCAGCACCGCCACCGGGTCGGTCGGCGAGACGACGGCGCCGAAGACCAGCGCCACCAGAAGTGGCATGCCGGTCAGCCAGGAAAAGCCCACGCCCACCACCGCGACCGACAGCGCGACGCCGATGGTCGCCATCACGAAGACGCTCAGCGCCTGGGCGCGCAGATCCTCGACCTTCACATGCAGCGCGCCCGCGAACAGCAGCAGGCCCAGCATGCCTTCCAGCAGCGCGTCGGAAAAGTCGATCCCCAGCACCAGATCGCGCAGTCCGCTGCCGATTCCGAGCCCCGGCACCAGCGCATCGAGCGCCATCGCGGCCAGCGAAACGATGAGCGCGACCAGCAGGATGCCGATGGCCTGGGGCAGGCGGAGGACGAAATAGTTGATGGTGCCGAAAAGTGCGGCCAGCACGATCAGCAGGGAGGCGAGTTGAAGAGGCGGCATGCCGGGGTCCAGGGGTCGTTGAGGGGACGCAGTCGGGGACCATGGCTAGCCCGATCCCCGCACGGGGCAAAGCGGAAACGCCCCGTCAGGGGGCGGGTCAGGTGCCGCAGAAGGTCTGGCGGACTTCTTCACCGGGCGCGGGCGGGGCGCGGAAGGCGCGGGCCTCGTCCTGGGGATCGAAGGGATGGGCCAGCACCTGATGCAGCCGCTCGAACGGGCCGAGATCGCCTGCGCGGGCGGCCGCGATCGCCGCCTCGACCCGGTGGTTGCGGGGAATATAGGCGGGGTTGGCGGTGCGCATCCGGGCCTGGGCCGCGGTGGGCGAGGTGCCCTCGCGGTCGAGCCGGGCCTGCCAGCGTGCGGTCCAGGCCTCGAGTCCCGCGCGGTCGCGAAGCCTGCCGGGCGACCGGCCTTCGGCCAGGTCGCGGAAGGTGTTGGTGAAATCGGCCCGCTCGGCGGCCATCAGGTCCAGAAGCCCGTGGATCAGCTCGGCATCCCCGTCCTCGGCGGTGCCAAGCCCGATCTTCGGGCGGAAGACATCGAGCCAGGCCGCCTTGAAGAGATCGGGAAAGCCGTGCAGGGCTGCGGTCGCAGCCTCGATGGCGCGCTCGCGGTCGGGGTCGATCAGCGGCAGCAGGGCGGTCGCCAGCTGCGCCAGGTTCCAGACCGCGATATCGGCCTGCCGCCCGTAGGCATAGCGCCCGAACTGGTCGATGGAGCTGAAGACCGTGTCCGGGTGATAGCCGTCCAGGAAGGCGCAGGGGCCATAGTCGATGGTCTCGCCCGCGACCGAGGTATTGTCGGTGTTCATCACCCCGTGGATGAAGCCCACCCCCATCCATTGCGCCACCAGCCGGGCCTGGGCGGCCAGCACCGCGCCCAGCATGTCGAGCACGGTTTCGGTCTCGGGGTAATGGCGGGCCATGACATGGCGCGCCAGCGCCTCGAGCGCATCGGTGTCCTTGCGCACCGCGAAATACTGGAAGGTGCCGACTCGCACATGGCTGGCCGCGACCCGGGTCAGCACGGCGCCGGGCAGGCGGGTCTCGCGGATCACCTCCTCGCCGGTCGCGACGGCGGCCAGCGCCCGGGTCGTCGGAATGCCGAGCGCGTGCATCGCCTCGGACACCAGATATTCGCGCAGCACCGGACCCAGCCAGGCGCGCCCGTCGCCCATCCGCGAATAGGGGGTGCGGCCCGCGCCCTTCAGCTGAAGGTCGTGCCGGGTGCCGTCAGGCGCCACGACCTCGCCCAGCAGAATCGCGCGGCCATCGCCCAGTTGCGGCACGAAGCCGCCGAACTGGTGCCCGGCATAGGCCTGGGCCAGCGGCTCGGCGCCCTCGGGCAGGCGGTTGCCGGCCAGCGTCTCGACGCCCTCGGGCGAGGCCAGCGCCTCGGGGTCGAGCCCCAGCGCCTCGGCCAGCGGCCGGTTCAGCGCCAGCAGTCGCGGCGCGCGCACCGGCTCGGGGGCCTGACGGCTGAAAAACCGGTCCGGCAGGCGGGCATAGGAATTGTCGAAGCGGATCGAAAGGGTCATGCTGCGGACGTAGGCCGGGCGCCGGGGCTTTCCAGCGGAGGGGTTTCCCGGAACGGGCAAGGCCCCCGGGGTGGTACCGGGGGCCTGCGGGTCTGTCAGGTGCCTTGAGGGCCGCGGATGCGCGCGGTCTCAGGCTTTCTTCTTGCGACGGCCGACCGCGGCCAGGCCGCCAAGCCCGCCCAGCAGCATCAGCCCCGCCGCCGGAAGCGGCACCGGTGCCACGGTGATCGAGGCCAGCTTGTAGGAATCGTCTATCGCATCGGCGCCAAAGCTGATCGTGGTGCCGCGCAGCCCGCTCAGCGGATAGGGGTTCGGGCCCGACCGCTCTTCGGGCGAGACCAGCGTGCCATCGACGAAAAGATCGAAGCTGTCGGAATTGCCCCAGAACGAGAAGAGCACCGCCGAGAAGTCGACGGTCTGGCTGAACGACAGGGTCAGCAGGTCGTTGCCGAGAGCGCCGTCGATGTCGATATAGGGGCCGTCGAGAAAGCCGGTGACGCCCAGGCCATACTCGCTCTGATAGACGGACCGGTCGCAGGACCACGTGGTCGAGCAGTCGGTCTGCACGATCGCGTCCGGGTTGGGAAAGTCGCGATAGACGCCGGCATAGGCGGTCACCGTGATCCCGTCGACGGTCAGCTGGTGGCTGGAATCGAGCGACATGGTCGTGAAGTCGAACGTCGCGGCCGATGCCGCACCCGCACCAAGGACAACTGCCGCCGCCGCAGCGGCATAAGTCATTCTGGACATGTGTATTCCCCCATTCGTAGTAAAGTAATAATTCCTGCGAAATGGTGCAGGTAACAATTTCTTAACAGATCCGGCGCTCCCGGGCAAGAAAGGCTGGCCGGGGTGCCGGGGCGGGCAAATCCGACGCAGGGGGCGATCTGAAATGGAGAATTGCAAGCTATTGTAGAAAATGAAGTTTCCGCATGGGAGATTCCTGTCGTGAAATGCCTGAATGGAACTCTCGTTTTGCGTGAGTTTCGCAAATGAAACTGAAATGCGGCCGGTGCGGGAAATGCGGGACCAGTGATCTGGGTCTTATGCCGTCAAAGCCGGCCGAGCCGGTCGGTCAGCAGCGCGAAGAATGCGTCCGCGTCGATGTCGCCCATGAAGGTCGCATTGGGGGCGCGGCCCGAGACGCCCCACCAGTCGGCGACGGTCATGCCGCGGGTAAAGCGGCCCTCGGTCTCGAGCTCGACATTGACATGGCGGCCGCGGAACAGGTCGGGCCGGATCAGATAGGCGGTGACGCAGGGATCGTGCAGCGGCGCGCCGTCCGAGCCGTATTTCTTGCGGTCGAAGCGTTCGAAGAAATCGGTCATCGCGGCCACGGCGTCGCCCGCAGCGGTGCCAAGCGCCCGGAACGCGTCGTTGCGCGGCTTCGTGACCAGCGCCTTGTGGGTCACGTCCAGCGGCATGACGGTCAGCGGCACGCCCGAGGCAAAGACGATGGACGCGGCCTCGGGGTCGACGAAGATGTTGAACTCGGCCGTGGGGGTGATGTTGCCGACCTCGAAATAGGCGCCGCCCATCAGCACGATCTCGCGGATCTTCGGCGCGATCTCGGGCGCCTCGCGCAGCGCGGTGGCGATGTTGGTCAGGGGCCCCAGCGGGCACAGCGTGACCTCGCCCTCGGGGGCGGCGCGCAGGGTCTCGATCAGGAAGGCGACGGCGTGGGCGTCCTGCAGCGGCATGGTCGGGTCGGGCAGGGCGGGGCCGTCGAGCCCGGTCTTGCCATGGACATGCTCGGCGGTGACAAGCGCGCCCGCCAGCGGCCGGTCGCAGCCCGCGAAGACCCGGATGTCGGGCCGTCCGGCCAGTTCGCAGACAATGCGTGCATTCTTCTGGGTCAGCGCCAGCGGCACGTTTCCGGCGACGGCGGTGATGCCAAGAACCTCGATCTCGTCGGGGCTGGCCAGCGCCAGCAGGATCGCGACGGCGTCGTCCTGGCCGGGATCGGTATCGATGATGATCTTGCGGGGCATGGCGGGTCTCCGGGAGGGGGGCCTGCACCGTGGCGCGGGCGCGCCGGGATGTCCAGCGCGCCCGCCTTTCGGGTCAGTGGCCCTGTCCGGTAGAGGCCCTGCCCGAAACCTGCTCAGCCGTCGAAATCGACTTCCTCGACCAGCCGCAGCGCCGCCGCACGGTCGCGCGACAGGGCGATCAGGTTGACGTCGTCGGCGGTGAAGCTGCCCCAGCTTCTCACCAGGTCCGAGGGCTCGGTGCCGGGCACGACGGGATATTCGTAATTGACCTCGGCATAGATTTCCTGGGCGTGGTCCGAGGTGAGATATTCCATGAATTTCAGCGCGTCATCGCGGTTCGGCGCGGCCTTGGTCATGGCGATGCCCGAGATGTTCACATGGGTGCCGCCGCCCTCGAAGACCGGGAACAGCACGTTGACCGAGTTCGCCCAGGCCTCCTGTTCGGGGTCCTTCAGCATCTGGCCCATGTAATAGGTGTTGCCAAGCGAGATGTCGCATTCGCCCGCCCAGATGGCCTTGACCTGCGCGCGGTCGTTGCCTTGGGGCTTGCGCGCGAGGTTGGCTTTGACGCCCTCAAGCCAGGTCTTGGCGGCCTCTTCGCCATGGTGGTGGATCATCGCCGCAACCAGCGCCAGCGTATAGGCATGGGTGCCCGATCGGGTGCAGATCCGGCCCTTCCATTTCGGATCGGCCAGATCCTCGTAGGTGGTGATTTCCGAGGGATCGACCCGGTCCTTGGCGGCATAGACGATCCGGGCGCGGGTGGTGACCCCGAACCAGTGATTGTCGGCATCGCGGAAGGCGGCCGGGATCTTCTCGATCAGCGTGTCGCTGTCGACGGCCTGGGTCACGCCCGCATCGACCGCTTCGGCCAGCCGCGCCACGTCGACGGTCAGGATGATGTCGGCCGGGCTGCGCGAGCCCTCGGCCTGAAGTCGTTCGACCATGCCCTTGTTGAGAAAGGCGATATTGGTGGCGATGCCGGTATCTTCGGTGAAGGCGTCGAGGATCGGCTGGATCAGCTCGGGCTGGCGATAGGAATAGATATTCACATCGGCCTGGGCAGTCGGGGCCAGCGTGGCCGCCGCGGCCGTGGCCGCAAGGGCAGTGCGCAAGGTCATGGGGTCTCCTGTCCGGTCTGGTGCGTCGCGGACAAGGTAAGCCTGACAATTTTAGTCGGGTCAAGGTGCCGCAGCCTTGGGTCGCTCACATCCGCTTGAGGCGGCGTGAGCGCGGCCCGGGCCTAACCTTGCGCCTTTTCCTCGGCCTTCACCGCGTCCCAAAGCGCGTCCATTTCGGCCAGGTCCGACTCTTCGGGGCGCTTGCCCATGGCCGCCAGCCGGGCCTCGATGCCGTTGAACCGGCGGGTGAATTTCGCATTGGCGGCGCGCAGCGCCTCTTCGGGCTCGATCTTCAGGTGGCGGGCGAGATTGGCCACCACGAACAGAAGATCGCCGAATTCCTCGAACACCTCGGCCTCGGTCAGGGTGTCGCGGGCCTCGGCCAGTTCCCGGGCCTCCTCGACGATCTTGTCAAGCACCTGCGCCGTCTCGGGCCAGTCGAAGCCGACCCGCGCCGCGCGCTTTTGCAGCTTGACCGCCCGGGTCAGCGCGGGCAGCGCCAGCGCCACGTCGTCCAGCACGCCCCTGGCCTTCTTTCCGGCCCGCTCGGCCGCCTTGATCGTTTCCCAGTCGCGGGTCTGCTGTTCGGCCGACTTGTCGCGGCTTTCGTCGCCGAAGACATGCGGGTGACGCGCCACCATCTTGTCCGAGATGCGGTCGGCAACGGAGTGAAAGTCGAACAGCCCCGCCTCGGCCCCCATCTGCGCGTGATAGACCGATTGCAACAGCAGATCGCCCAGCTCGCCCTCCAGCTCGTCCCAGGCCTCGCGCTCGATGGCGTCGGCCACTTCATAGGCTTCTTCTATCGTGTAGGGCGCGATCGAGCGGAAATCCTGTTCGATGTCCCAGGGGCAGCCGGTCTCGGGGTCGCGCAGGCGCCGCATGATTTCCAACAGGCGCGGCAGGCCGCCCCTGGGGTCATGGATCAGGCGGTCGGAATCCTCGGTCATCTGGGCCTCGCAATCTGGCATCGGCAGGAGTTGGACAAAGACAGGCCGGGGTGTAAAGCCGGGGCTGGAGAAAGGGAACCCGCGCGCTATCCTGCGCGGGGTGCAGGAGGGGGCATGCGATGGCACTGGAAGACGCGAAATCCGAGGTGGACGGGGCGATCACCCGCAAGGGGCATCGCGGTCTTGCCTATGAGAACGCCTTCGCGGGGGTAACCTCGTTCATGCGCCGCAGCCTGACCAAGGATCTTGCGGGCGTTGATCTGGCCATCACCGGCATTCCCTTCGATCAGGCGGTGACGAACCGGCCCGGCACCCGCTTCGGGCCGCGCGCGATCCGCGAGGCCAGCACGCTGCAGGCCTTCGACGTTCCCTATGGCTGGGGCTACAACCCGTTCGACGCCTTCGACATCGTCGATTACGGCGACATGGCTTTCGATTATGCCAGCGTGGCCGAGTTTCCGGCCCGGGCCGAGGCCCATGTCGCGGGCATCCTGAAGGCGGGCGCGGCCTGCATCGCGCTGGGCGGCGATCATTCGGTGTCCCTGGCCCTGCTGCGCGCCCATGCGGCCAAACATGGACCGCTGGCGCTGGTGCAGTTCGACGCCCATACCGACACCTGGGCCGATGACGACTTGGCGCGGATCGACCACGGCACGATGTTCGGCAAGGCGGTCAAGACGGGGCTGATCGACCCGGCGCGGTCGGTCCAGATCGGCATCCGCACCGACAATCCCGATACGATGGGCATAACCGTGCTGGACGCGCCTTACGTCCATGAGCATGGCCCCGCCGCCACCGCCGCCCGGGTGCGCGAGATCGTGGGCGAGGCGCCGGCCTATGTCAGCTTCGACATCGACGCGCTGGACCCGGCCTTCGCGCCGGGCACCGGCACGCCGGTCTGGGGCGGGCTGACAAGCGCCCAGGCGGCGGCGGTCCTGCGGGGGCTGCGCGGGATCGACACGGTGGGCGGCGACGTGGTCGAGGTCTCGCCGCCCTATGACCCGACCGGCGTCACCGCCATTGCCGGGGCACATGTCGCGGTCGAACTGATCTGCCTCTGGGGCTGGACCCGCCGGGGCGAGACCGGAGCCAGGCCATGAAGATCCTGCCGCTTGTCCTTTTGCTTCTGGGGATTGCCGCTGTGGGCGGCGCGGTCTGGTTTCGCATGGTTCCGGACGATCCGGGGGTCTGGCATGTCGACCCGCTGACCGCGACGAAGCCCGAAACCCCCAATGCCGCGCTTGTCCGCCCCGAAGGCGGCGACCGCGCGGCGCCGGTCTATCCCGTCACCCCCGAGGCGCTGGCAGAAGCCTTCGACGCCATGGCGCTGGCCCAGCCGCGCACCTCGCGGATCGCGGGCGCGCCCGGCGATCTCTTCATGACCTATGTCCAGCGCTCGGCGCTTTGGGGCTTTCCGGATTATATCTCGGTCCGCATCCTGCCCGAAGGGGACGGGGCCACCTGGGCTGCCTTCTCGCGCTCGCGCTATGGCCATTCCGACCTTGGCGTGAACGCCAAGCGGCTGACCGACTGGCAGGCGGCGCTCGAGGCCCGGCTGGCCTCTTGACCGTCCCCCGGCTTTCGCGCGACAGAGCGCCATGGTCCCGCTAGACAAACTCGAACAGATCTCGCGCCGCTTCGGCTATCTCGAAGCCCGGCTTGCCGAAGGTGCCGGGGGCGATTTCGCCCAGATCGGCCGCGAATATGCCGAGCTGAAGCCCGTGGTGGCCGAGATCGAGGCCTATCGCGGGCTGCTGTCGGATATCGACACCGCCGAGGCGATGCTGAAAGACCCCGAGATGCGCGCGCTGGCCGAGGAAGAGCTGCCCGACCTGCGCGCCCGCCTGCCCGAGATGGAACAGGCACTGAGGATCGCGCTTCTGCCCAAGGACGCGGCCGATGCCCGCCCTGCCATCGTCGAGATCCGGCCCGGCACCGGGGGCGAGGAAGCCGCGCTTTTCGCGGGCGACCTGCTGCGGATGTATCAGCGCTATGCCGAGACCAAGGGCTGGCGTTTCGAGATCCTCGAGGAAAGCCAGACCGAACTGGGCGGGATCAAGGAAGTGACCGCCACCGTGCAGGGCGAGGGCGTCTTCGCGCGCCTCAAATACGAATCCGGCGTGCACCGGGTCCAGCGCGTGCCCGCGACCGAATCCGGTGGCCGCATCCATACCTCGGCTGCGACGGTCGCCGTGCTGCCCGAGGCGCAGGAGGTCGATATCGACATTCCGGCGGGTGACATCCGGATCGACACCATGCGTGCCTCGGGCGCGGGCGGCCAGCACGTCAACACCACCGACTCGGCCGTGCGCATCACCCACCTGCCGACCGGGCTGGTCGTCACCTCGTCGGAAAAATCCCAGCATCAGAACCGCGCCATCGCCATGGCTGTGCTGCGCGCGCGGCTGTTCGACCTGGAGCGTCAGAAAGCCGCGGACGAACGCGCCGCGGCCCGCAAGGCGCAGGTCGGCTCGGGCGACCGGTCGGAACGGATCCGCACCTACAACTTTCCGCAGGGCCGGATGACCGACCACCGGATCAACCTCACGCTCTACCGACTGGACCAGGTCCTGGCGGGCGATCTCGACGAAGTGATCGACGCGCTGATCGCCGACGACCAGGCCACGATGCTGGCCGAGATGGAGGGATGACCGCGCCCACCGGGTCGGTCCTGCTGGCGGGCGCCGTGGCGCGGCTGCGCGCGGCCGGTATCCCCGATCCGCAGCGCGATGCCCGGCGCCTTCTGGCCCATGCTCTGGAAATCGCGCCCGGACGCCTGACCCTCGTGCTGCCCGAGCCCGTGCCCCCGGCGGCAGAGGCGCGCTTTGCCGCCGCGCTCGACCGTCGTTCGGCGCGCGAACCGGTGTCGCATATCGTCGGGCTGCGGACCTTCTGGGGCCGCGATTTTCGCGTCAGC
This sequence comes from Rhodovulum viride, assembly GCF_003265965.1. Taxonomy (NCBI): domain Bacteria; kingdom Pseudomonadati; phylum Pseudomonadota; class Alphaproteobacteria; order Rhodobacterales; family Paracoccaceae; genus Rhodovulum; species Rhodovulum viride. The sequence goes on from NZ_MUAV01000004.1 coordinate 67,864, forward strand.
CGCGACGTGCTGGACCCCCGGCCCGAGACCGAGACGCTGATCGAGGCCGCCCTTTCCGCCCCTTATTCCAATGTGTTGGACCTGGGCACCGGATCGGGCTGCATCCTTCTGACGCTGCTGTTGGAGCGGTCGGGCACGGCCGGAACCGGTACCGATATCTCGGCCCCGGCGTTGGCCGTGGCGCGCGAGAACGCGGACCGGCTGGGATGCGACGGCGCGCGCTTCGTTTTGTCGGATTGGGACACGGCGGTCGAGGGGCGGTTCGATCTTGTCGTCTCGAACCCGCCCTATATCGCCGAGGCTGAGATGCCGGGCCTTGCCCCCGATCTGGCCTTCGAGCCGCGCGGTGCGCTGACCGATGGCGGCGACGGGCTGTCGGCCTACCGCGCCATCGCCCGTGCGGCGCTTGCCCGCCTGGCGCCCGGCGGTCGGCTCCTGGTCGAGATCGGCCCGACCCAGGCCCGCGCGGTTTCCGCGATCTTTGCCGGGGCCGGCCTTGAAACCGTCGCGATCCGGCCCGATCTCGATGGTAGAGACCGGGTTGTCGAGGCACGCGTCGCGGCGCCGGGGACGTAACGTCAAAACGTTGCGTGCCGCGCGTGGCTCTCGCCAAATGGCCGCAATTGGTGTATTTACCTCTTGCCAGCGTCTGTGGCCCGTGTTTACTGCACGCAGCGTTGGCCGGGTGCCGGGTAGGCGCCCCTCGCGCAAGACAAGCCAAAAAAGGGTCGACAGGGGCTCGTTTTGGACCCGCGCATTTCGACGCGCGGCCCTGTCCCAAGACACCACCACTAGGCTGGAAACAAGAACACGCATGAGACCGTCCAAGTCACGTTCGCGCTCCAAGTCGAACCGGTCGCGCTCGATCGGTAATATCGTCAATCGGGTCTTCGACAGTTCGGGCCCCGAGGGGAAGGTGCGCGGCACCCCGCAGCAGATCATCGACAAGTATAACCAGCTGGCGCGCGACGCCCATCTGGGGAACGACCGGGTCGCTGCCGAGAACTTTCAGCAGCATGCCGAGCATTACGCGCGGCTGCTTGGCGAGGCCCAGCGCGAGCAGGACGCCCGCCGCGAACAGCAGGATGCCCAGCAACCCCGTCCGCGCGAGCGCGACGAGGCGCAGGAGACCTCTCAGGGCAACGACGAGGCCGAGGAGTTCGCACCGAAGGCGGCCTCCGACAGCGGCACCGACGTAATCGACATCGTCGGGGATGACGACGGTCAGGAAAGCACCCTGGTCGAGACCCCCGAGGAAAGGCCCGCGCCGAAACCGCGCCGTCCGCGCAAACCGCGCGCGGTCAAGCCCAAGGGCGACGAGGCCGGGGGCGCCGCAGAGGGCGGCGAGTCGGGACATGGGGACTCGGGTCAGGGCGGCGATCAGCCCGATACACCGAAATCCGGCACCGGGAAACGGCGCGGCGACACGGCCGCGAATGACGGCCAACCGGCCAGTGACCCGCAGCGCGAGGCCCCCGCGGCCGAGTGATCGGCGCAAGCTTCGGCGGCCTTTCCGAATGACCGGCGGCGCCATGCGCCGCCGATTTCATGTCAGGTATAAGGTCCGCGGCACGGGCTTTGCGTCAGCCGCGCGCGGCGACCAGAGCCCGCGCCAGGGCGCAGAACGCCTCCAGCGGCAGCTGTTCGGCGCGCTCGGTGGGGGCGATGCCGACGGACTGCAGCAGATCCTCGATTCCGGGGGCGAGTCCCTTGAGGCTTGCCCTCAGCATCTTCCGGCGTTGCCCGAAGGCCGCCGCCACCACCCGTTCCAGCACCGCCGGATCGGCCTCGAAGCGGGGGGCGGGCAGGGCGGTCAGATGCACCACGGCCGAGGCCACCTTGGGCGGCGGCGTGAAGGCCTCGGGCGGCAGCTTCAGGGCGATCCGCGCGTCCGTGCGCCATTGCGCCAGGATCGCGAGCCGCCCATAGGCCTTGCTCCCCGGCTCGGCCACGATCCGCTCGGCGACCTCCTTCTGGAACATCAGCGTCAGGCTCGACCAGACCGGCGGCCAGATGGCGGGCGTCAGCCAGCGCACCAGAAGCTCGGTGCCGACATTGTAGGGCAGGTTCGCCACGATCTTCACCGGCGGCGTCAGATGCGCCAGCGGATCGAGCGCCAGCGCGTCGCCATTCACCACTTCGAGCCGCCCGGGATAGGCCGCCGCGATCTCGGCCAGCGCGGCCAGGCACCGCGTGTCCTTCTCGACCGCCAGAACCCGCCGCGCGCCCTCGGCCAGAAGCCCCCGGGTCAGCCCGCCGGGGCCGGGCCCCACCTCCAGCACGTCGGCTCCGCCCAGATCGCCCGCCACCCGCGCGATCTTGGCCGTCAGGTTCAGATCCAGAAGAAAGTTCTGCCCCAGCGCCTTTTTCGCCGACAGCCCATGCGCTGCGATCACCTCGCGCAGCGGCGGCAACCCGTCGATCGTGCTCATGCCCGCGCCCTTTCTTCTTCTTGGCGAAAATACCCGCCGGGGGTCCGGGGGTGGCACACCCCCGGCGCCGGCCACATGGCCTAGCGCCGCCCCGCCGCGCGCGCCAGCGCCATCTCGCGCGCCAGCTCCAGCGCGGCAATCAGGCTCGACGGATCGGCCCGGCCGGTGCCCGCGATGTCGAAGGCGGTGCCGTGATCGGGCGAGGTGCGGATGAAGGGCAGCCCCAGCGTCACGTTCACGCCGCCCGCGAAATCGAGCGTCTTGATCGGGATCAGCGCCTGGTCGTGATACATCGCGACCGCCACGTCATAGCGCGCCCGCGCCTCCGGGTGAAACATCGTGTCGGCCGACAACGGCCCCGCGATCCGCATCCCCTCGGCCCGGAGCCGGTCCAGCAGCGGACCGATCAGCGCGATTTCCTCGCCGCCCATCGCGCCGCCCTCGCCCGCATGGGGGTTGAGCCCGGCCACCGCCAGACGCGGGGACTCGATCCCGAAATCGCGGATCAGCGCGGCCTCGGTGATCCTGAGGCTTCTTTCCAGCAGATCGGCGGTCAGCGCCCGCGGTACCTCGGCCAGCGCGATATGGATGGTCACCGGCACCACCTTCAGGGCGGGCGCGGCCAGCATCATCACCACGTGCTCGACCCCGGCCAGATGGGCCAGGAACTCGGTATGGCCGGGATGCGGAAACCCGGCCCCGTCCTGCAGCGCCTTCTTGTGGATCGGCGCGGTGCACAGGGCCGAGGCCTTCCCCTCCTGCACCAGCGCGACGCCGCGGGCGATGGCCTCGATCACGCCCGCCGCATTGGCCGGGTCGGGGCGGCCCGGAACGGCGGGGGCTGGGAAGGGCAGGCGCAGCACCGGCAGCGCGGTCGCGGCCACATGCATCGCCTCGGCGGGCGCGTGGATCTCGGTATGGGGCGTGCCCTCGGGCAGGTGCCGGGGGTCGCCGATCCAGAAGAAGGGCAGGCGCGCGCCCAGGGTCTGCCAGGCGCGGGCCGCGATTTCAGGGCCGATCCCGGCGGGTTCGCCGCAGCTCAGCGCGATGGGCAGGCCGGTCATGGCTCGCGGATGATGGCGTCGGCTTTCAGCTCGGCAAGATAGCTGTCGGCATAGCCCGCCATCCGCTGGCCGAACAGCTGCCGCCGCACCGCCTCGCGGTCGACCGCGCCGTCCTCGCCCAGATCGGGCGTGCGGCCGCACAGCATCAGCACCACCGCGGCCCGGGCATTGCCCAGCGCATAGGACACCTCGTTATCGTCGAGCTTGGCCAGTTCCTGCGCCACTTCGGGCGGCAGATCGCTGACCTGGCGGGTTTCGCGCACCAGCCGCTCGGGCGGCAGGCCGTGCGCCACGCCGTAAAGATCGTCGCAGGTATCGGCCTGCATCCTGACCTTCATCGCCTGCGCCAGCGTCCCGCCGGGAATGATGAACTTGGCATAGTCGACGGCGGCGGTCTTCGGCCCCTCGGTTCGGCCCTCGCGGATCGAGCGCAGCTGGAACAGAACGATGGCATTGTCCATCTCGATCGGTTCCGACACCTTGCCCGGCCCCAGCGCCAGCACCTGCCCGGCGACAGAGGGCGGCAGCTTCGAGAGCGGCATCCAGCCCATGCGCCCGCCCTGATCGCGCGACCGCGACACCGAATACTTGCGCGCCGCGGCGGCGAAGGCATCGGCGCTGTCGATGGATCCGGTCAGCTGGCGCGCCAGCGCCAGCGCATCGCGCCGATAATCGGGCGTGTCGGCCCGCAGCACGATTTCCGACAGCAGCACCTGGGTTCCCGCCGCGGCGGCCGAGCCGCCCCCGGCGGCCGATTGCACCGCGCGGTCGATCTCGGCATCGGTGACCTGGGTCCGCGGCCCGTATTTCGCGCGCACGACCTCGCGCCAGGCCAGCCCGGACTTGACGAAATCGCGGAAGCTTTCCTCGGACACCCCGGCCTGGCCGATCAGCACCACGAACTGGTCGACATCGAGGTTTCCGCGCGCGGCGAATTCTTCCATGCCTTCCTTCAGCTGCTCGTCGCTGACCGTGATCCCCAGCCGTTCGGCCTCGTCCAGGCGCAGCCGGTCGTCGATCAGGCCGTCCAGCGCGACCTTCTCGATATTGGGCGGATTGCCGAGCAGCCGGAGGAACTGGATCCGCTGATCCATCTCGTAATTGGTGATCGCCTTGTCGTTGACGAACAGCCGCGGGGCGAAGGGGCCTCCCTGCTGCGCCATGCTGCCATCGGCACCGCTCAGCACCAGAATTGCCACGGCCGCAGCCGCAAGGCCAACGCGTCCGATCATGCCTGTCCTCCGTTCTTCGTCTGCCTCATCAGCGCATGCACCGCCGTGCGCCGCCGCTCTTTCCCCGCGATCCGAACCCGGCCAGAGAGACCGTCAGATCGAAATCGGTGGACGGGTTCACATTAGTGGACGAGGTGAAGCGGCGCGAGAGGGAAAGATCCACGCTCACGCACTCATTGCTGTATTCGAGCCCCAGCCCGGCCTTGGCGGCCTCGTCGGCCACGAAGTCGTAGCGCCAGTTGGCCTTGCCGGTCCAGTTGCGGTGAAAGTCGTAGGCGGCGTCGACCAGCCATTCCGACCGGTCGTCGGTGCGGTCTTCCGACGGGTTGGCCTCGACCCAGAGCAGGCTCGACCCGATGTCGATCCCGTCCTTTTCCCAGTCGATCCTGAGATCGTTCTTGGTGAAGTCGAACGAGTCGTCGAAAATGGCCCTGTTGGTCAGGCTGACCGCCGTGCCGAAATCGAGCTTGACCGCAGTCAGCCAGTCCGACATGTCGCCCTCGAGCCCCGAGCCGCTGGCGAACTGGTCGTCATCCTCGAAGCGCCAGATCCGCCCGACGGTCAGACCCAGAGCCCATCCGCTGGGGGCATAGCGGGTCCAGCCCAGACCGAGATTGGCGCGCAGCCCGGTTTCGCGCGCATCCTCGCCCGCAAAGCGCGACATCGAGAAAAGGTTGCCCTCGTCGAATTCGACCAGCACCCCGTCCTCGTTCGGGATGTCGCTGTCGTCGTCATGGCTCCAGGCCAGCTGGACCACCGGTTCGAGGATCTGCGAGCTGCCATCGGCCGCGCTCTTGACCATCGGCCAGCGCAGCTCGACCGCCGCGCCGGGGGTCAGCCGGGTCTGGTTGCCGCCATAGACGGCGTCGTCGCCGATTTCGTAATGATCGAGCGTGACCTCGCCCAGCGTCGCCAGAACCATCCCGTTCCGAAGCGTCCAGTCGCGGCGCCAGTTCGCGCCGATGGTCACGCGGCCCAGATCCATGCCGTCGCCATAACTGTCGAAATCCGGCCCGTCGGTCTCTTCGGTCGACCGGCGGTGCAGCATGTCGGCCGAAAACTCGAGCCGGGCCAGACCGCCCAGCGTCGCGGGTTCGAACCGGCGCACATAGTCGGCCTCGCCCACGAGGGAGGGCATTGTGGAATTGTCTTCCGAGTCGCGGAGCGTCTTGAGATGGCCGATCTCGGCGCGGATCAGCTCGTCGCGGCGGGCGCGGCTGATCTCGACCGAGCTTTCCAGCCGGTCCTGTTCGGAATAGCCGTAATCCAGCAGATAGGCGCGGTCCGAGACAGTCTCGATGTCGAAATCGAGCTTGAAGTCCCGGGGCAGATCGAAGCTGCCTTCGGCAAAGAGGTAATGCCGGGTCTCGCCCTCGAGGATGTCGTCGCGCGAGATGGCGCCGTTCAGCTCGATCTCGCCCCGGGTGAAGGCGCGGCGGTAGCGCAGTTCCAGGGTGCGCGTCTGACTGCCCGAGAGATAGGGGGTCAGCGTGAGGTCCTGCGAGGGGCCGAGTTCGATGAAATAGGGGATCTTGATGCCGGTGCCGAGCTGGTCGGTGATCCGGGTCGAGGGCGTCAGGAAGCCGGTCGCGCGCTTGCGCGACGGGTCGGGCACGCGCAGATGCGGCAGATAGAAGACCGGCACGCCCGCGACCTCGAGCCGGGCATGGTCGAAATAGATCTGGCCTTCCTGTTCGTCATGGATGATGCGGCTGGCCCGGATCTGCCACAGCGGCACCTCGCCGTTCACGCAGACCTTGCAGGTCGAGGCGACGGTTTCGCCCAGCCGGTTGTAGCGCCCCGCCACCCGCTGGATATCGGCCGCCGCGATCTGCAGCTGCTGGTCCAGCACCATCCGGGCCGAGCGCAGGATGCCTTCGGTCATGTCGGCCGAAAGCTCTGCGCTGTCGGCCAGAAAGACGGTGTCGGGACCCGAGGTCAGGGTGATCGGCCCCTCGATGGCCAGGGTCTCGCCGTCGCGGTCATAGACGATCCGCGCGGCCTCGAGCCGGGTCTTGCCATAGAAGACCTCGACATTGCCCTCGGCCACCAGCTCGCGCAGATCGCCGACCGAGATCCGGTCGGCGACCAGGGTCGCGGCCGGGCGCGCGGCCTCTTCGGCGAAAAGCCGGTCGGGCAGCGTGGCTGCACCCGTCGTCAGGGCGGTGGTCAGGGCGAAGGCAAGAAGGGCCCGCATCAGCCGTCCTCCAGGTGCAGCAGCAGTCCGAGCGACAGCAAGATCCCTGCCAGCGGCGGGCTCCAGGCCGCGAGCGCCACGGGAATCTGGCCGTTCTCTCCCAATACCTGCGCGAAGTTGCGCAGGAAGAACAGCCCCAGTCCAAGCCCCAGCGCCAGCATCGCCATCGTGCCGGTGCGGCCGAAGCGGACATGGCGCATGGTGAAGGCCGCGCCCAGCAGCACCATGGCCGCCATCACCAGCGGCATGGCCAGTTCCATCTGGAACCAGACCCGCTGGGGCAGGGCCGAAAAGCCCGCCCGGTCGAGACCTGCGATGAAGGCGGGCAGATCCCAGATCGCGACGGCGGCGGGGCGGGCAAAGCTGTCGCGGATGTTCTCGAGCGTCAGGTCGGAGGGCAGCACCAGCTGCGGCGAGACCACCGCCCGGGCTTCGGGATTGTCGATCTCGGGGCCGAAGCCCCAGCGCTTGGCGTCGCGGATGTCCCAGCCCTGGGGCCGCAGCCGGGCCTCGGCGGCCTCGATCCGCCAGACCGGGGCGCCCTTGGCATCGAGCGACAGGAAGGTCACGTCGTAGAACCGGGTGGCCTGGGCATCGGCGCGCGCGGCGCGGATCACGGTCTGGCCCGAAAGCGAGCCCTGCCGGAGCCAGAGCCCCTCCGAGCTGACCGACAGCACGCTGGCCTCGCGCCCCTTGTAGCGGGAAGAGACCGAGTCATACTGGCGCGAGGTGGCGGCGATGATCGGGTTGAAGATCGCGACGGCGATGACGCCATAGACCAGCGCCACCACGACCGGCGCGGTCAGGCTGCGCAGCGCCGAGCGCCCCGAGGCGCGGGCGATCACCAGTTCCGAGCTGCGCGCCAGCGCCAGAAACAGCGCGACCGTCGCCATGACCGCGATCAGCGGCAGGATCGTGTAAAGATCGCCCGGCACCTTCAGCAGGGACAGATGCAGCGCGCCGCCGATACCCAGGGTGCCGGTGTCGAAGTCGCGCAGCTCCTCGACCATGTCGATCAGCACCATGATGGCGCCGAAGATGCCGAGGATGGCCAGCAGATAGAGCGTGAACTTGCGGGCGATGTAGAAATGCAGGGTCATGCGGCGCGCTCCCGGGGCGGGCGGGGACGGCGGCGGCGCATCGCCGACAGCCAGATCAGCCCCAGCCCCAGCGCGATGCCGATCAGCGGCGGGGCATAAGTCACGGGCCAGAGCGCCGCATCGCTTTGCGCGACGCCCGCGGCCGAGTTGCTGAGGAAGTTGACCGCGATCAGCAGGGCGATGGCCAGCCCGATCTGGCGGCCGAGCCCGAAGCGCGAGAACCCGCCGGCCATGAGCGCCCCATAGCCGATCAGCGCACCGGCCACGGCCAGCAAGGCCTGGGCGGTGCGCGCATGGCCCTCATAGAGAAAGAGCGCAAGCGGCTTGCCCGACGCCTCGATCAACTCGGGGCTGGGAAACAGCAGGTCGCGGGTCGACATCTCGTCCAGCGACGGGCGGCGGATCCGCGCGCTGCCGATCAGGCCCGAGATGTCATAGGCGAAATCGTCGAAGGTGGCGGTCGAGAGCCGCCGGTCCTCCTCGCGCAGCCACTGGGCCATGCCGTCGATCATCACCAGCTTGGGGCCGTCCTCGCTTTGCACCAGAAAGGCGCGGTTCGCGGTATAGGTGACGCGGGTCGCGGGATCGGTGGCGTCCGACAGGTAGATCTGTTTCAGCTCGCCCGACCGGGCGATCTCGCGGATGAAGACGGTGATGCCGCTGGCCGGGTGCAGGAACTGCCCCGCCGACAGGAACCGGGCGGTGAAATCGCGCGAAATCTCGGCCTGGCGCAGGTCGAGCTGGGCGCGGCTGGCGGGCACCAGGAAATGGGTCAGGATGCAGATCGGGATCGCCACCAGCAGCCCGAACAGCGCGACCGGCCGCGCCAGGCGCCAGGGGCTGCAGCCAAGCGCCTGCATCACCACCATCTCGCTTTCGTTGGTCAGCCGGTTGACCACATAGACCGTCGCCGCGAAGGCCGCGATGGGCAGCACCAGACGGATCACGTTGGGCAGCGTCAGGGCCGCGAATTCCAGAAAGACCAGGGCCGACTGCCCGTCGCCGATGATGTCGTTGAACAGCGACACGCCCCGGTTGACCCAGTAGACCGAGACCAGCACGAGGGCGAAAAAGCCGAACAGGACGGTCAGCTGCGCCAGAAGGTATCGGTCGAATCTGGGCACAAATATCCCCGGCAGGTCCATGATCGGGCGGCAGACTAGTCCAATCGTCTTGGGGGGAAAACTGCTATCTGGTCAAGCGGGGGGTGCCGGATTAGGTAGGGACCGACAGGTATACCAGATCAGGAGCCGCCGATGAGCACCCCCGTCGCCATTGCCTTTGCCGAAACCGATCTTGAGGCGGTCGCGGGTGCCGCGGGGCGGATCGCGGTCCTTGTCGATGCCGAGGGCAAGCTCGATCCCGGCGCGCGGCGGGTCAACCGCCTGACCAGGGGCGCGCTGGCGCGGTTCACCGACAGCGAGGCCTTCGCCGGGATGAAGACCGCCGAGATCGTGACGCTGGCCTGGCCCGCCGGGCTGGCCGCCGAGGCGGTCGATGTGGTGCGGCTGGACCGCAAGGCCAGCCAGGCCGATGCCCGGCGGGCGGGGGCCGAACTGGCCAAGCGGCAGGGCAAGGCCGACGTGCTGCTGCTGGCGGGCAGCCATCCGCGCGCCGCCGACATCGCCTTCGGCTTTGCGCTGCGCGCCTACAGTTTCGATGCGCACCGCACCGCCGAGCCGGTGGTGCCGGGCGCGGTCAAGGTGATGGTCGCGAAGCCCGAAGAGACCGCGGCCCAGGCCGGGCCGATGGCGGCGCTGGCCGAGGGCGTCTTCTTCACCCGCGATCTGGTGAACGAGCCCGCCAATGTGCTGACCACCGACGATTTCGCCGGGCGGCTGGCCGCGATGCAGGAGCTGGGGCTCGATGTCGAGATCCTCGAGGAGGACGAGCTGAAGACGCTGGGCCTGCGCGCGCTGCTGGCGGTGGGGCAGGGGTCGGAAAGCCCGTCCAAGGTGGTGGTGATGCGCTGGAACGGCGGCGCGGCCGATCAGGCGCCGCTGGCGCTGGTGGGCAAGGGTGTCGTGTTCGACACCGGCGGCATCTCGATCAAGCCCGCGCAGGGCATGGAAGAGATGACCATGGACATGGGCGGCGCGGCGGTGGTCGCGGGCGTCATGCGGACGCTCGCGCTGCGCAAGGCGAAGGCCAATGTCGTGGGCGTCGTCGGTCTGGTCGAGAACATGCCCGATGGCCGCGCCCAGCGTCCGGGCGACATCGTGCGCTCGATGAAGGGCGACACGATCGAGGTGATCAACACCGATGCCGAAGGGCGGCTCGTGCTGGCCGATGTGCTGTGGTACACGCAGGACCGGTTCAAGCCCGCGGGCGTGATCGACCTTGCCACCCTCACCGGGGCCATCATCGTCGCGCTCGGCAATGCCAATGCGGGCGTTTATTCCAACGACGACGGGTTCTGCGCCGATTTCCTGAAGGCAGCCGCCACCGAGGGCGAGGGTGCCTGGCGGATGCCGCTGGGCGAGTCCTACGACAAGCTGATCAAGTCGCGTCTGGCCGACATCAAGAACTCGGCCGGCCGGCCCGCGGGCTCGATCACCGCGGCGCAGTTCCTTCAACGCTTCGTCGCGCCGGGCACGCCCTGGATCCATCTCGACATCGCGGGCGTCGCCATGGTGCAGGACGAGACCGTGCTGGCGCCCAAGGGGGCGACGGGGTGGGGCGTTTTGGCGCTCGACCGGCTGGTGGCCGACCGTTTCGAAGCGTGACGCACCGGTGCTAGGATCGGGTCGCAGAGAGGAAGGACGAGCCCGATGATCATTCCTGCGACCCGCTACCGCGATCCCGAGGCGGCGCTGTTGTTTCTGGTGGGCGTTCTGGGCCTCGAAGAGCAGGCCGTCTATCGCGACGACGAGGGCAACCTGATCCATGCCGAGCTTCGGCTGGGGGACGGGTTGATGATGTTCGGCCCCGCCGGACGGGGCGGGCTCGCCGCGCATCTGGCCGATCCGGGCGAGATCGGCGGGCGCGAGACGACGACGATCTACGCCGTCGTGCCCAATGCGACCGAGCTGCACGGGCGCGCGGTCGAGGCGGGCGCCCGGATCGTGATGCCGCTGGCCGAGCAGAGCCATGGCGGCACCAGCTTCTCGGTCGCCGACCCCGAGGGCCATATCTGGACCTTCGGCACCTACAACCCCCTCGCGCGGCGCTGACCGGGGCCGATGGGACAGGCGCTGTTCTATCATCTGACCCGGGGTCCGCTGGAGGATACCCTGCCCACGCTTCTGGACAAGGCGCTGACGCACGGCATGCGCGTGGTTGTGCGCGGCACCGACCGCGAGCGGCTGGCCTGGCTCGACGACCGGCTGTGGCTGGGCGACGGCTTTCTGCCGCATGGCATGGTCGGAACCGGGTTCGATGCCGACCAGCCGGTGCTTTTGACCGCCGAGGCGACGCTGCCGAACGGCGCGCGCTGCCTGATGGCGGTCGACGGGGCAGAGGTCACCCCCGACGAGACCCGGGCGCTGGACCGGGTCTGCATCCTGTTCGACGGCAACGATCCGGCGGCGGTCGAGCGGGCGCGGGGCCAGTGGCGGCTGATCTCGGGGGCGGGGCTGGCGGCGCAATACTGGTCCGAGGAAAGCGGCCGTTGGCAGAAGAAGGCCGAAAGCGGCGGCTGAGCGCTCCGGCTTGACGGGGCCGCGTGCCCCCGCCAGTCTGACCCGACGCGGCAGGGCTTGGGAGGGCGCCGTGACGTCTGGGATTTCCGGGGATGGGGCGCCGATCCTTCTGGGCCTGATCGGCCGGGGCATCGCGCGCTCGCGCAGCCCCGCCATGCATATGGCCGAGGCGCGGGCGCAGGGGCTGACACTGCTGTACCGCGTGCTCGACATGGACGCGCCGCCGCGGCGGGGGCTCGATCTGGCCGGGATGCTGGCCGCGGCCGAGGCGGCGGGCTTCGACGGGCTGAATGTGACCCATCCGTTCAAGACCGAGGTGACCGGCCTTCTCGACGAGCTGTCGGAAGAGGCACGCGCGGTCGGGGCCGTCAACACCGTGCTGCTGCGCGGCGGGCGGCGGATCGGCCATAACACCGACCTTTGGGGATTCGCCGAAAGCCTGAGGCGCGGTCTGGCGGATGCGCCGCGCGGGCATGTCCTGCTGATCGGTGCGGGCGGCGCCGGGGGCGCGGTCGCGTACGCCCTTGTGCGGTCGGGCGTCGCGCGACTGTCGATCCATGACAGCCAGCTGGACCGGGCCGAGGCGTTGGCGGACCGGCTGTCCGCCCCGGGCGGCGGGTGTGCTGTCCGGGCCATCGCCGATCCGGCGGCGCTGATCCGGGACGACAGGCCAGACGGGATCGTCAACGCAACCCCGATGGGCATGGCCGGGCATCCGGGGATGGCGGTCGCGCCCGATCTGCTGGGCCCCGGGCTTTGGGTGGCGGATATCGTCTATGTGCCGCTCGAAACCCCGCTTCTGGCCGCCGCGCGCCGGGCCGGATGCCGGGTGCTGCCGGGGGCGGGCATGGCGCTGTTCCAGGCGGTGCGGGCCTTCGAGCTGTTCACCGGCCGCTCCGCCGATCCGGCGCGGATGCGGGCGGCGATCGAGCGCTTCGATGCGGGGAGAGCCCGGAGTTAGCCGCGCGGGCGCAGCACCATCTGGGTCTGGATCACATTGGCGGCGAGGGTCCCGTCGCCCCGGGTGATGGTCGTCTGCCAGACCATGGTGCTGCGCCCGCGATGAAGCGGCACGGTCTCGCAGCGCGCGGTGTCGCCAAGCGCCACGGTGCGGAAGAAGTTCGTCTTGCTCTCGATGGTCGAGGTGCCTTCGCCCGCCTCGAGATCGAGGTTCAGGAAGGTCGCAGTGCCGCCCAGATTGTCGGCAACCGCCATGATCGCGCCGCCATGCAGCGTGCCGTTGCGGTTGGTCAGATCCTCGGTCACCAGAAGCTCGGCCAGGACCCGGTCGGGCGCGGCCGAGACCACGGTCAGCCCCAGCAGCCGGGCGAAGGGCGGCTGATTCGCCGCGATCTCTGCGATCCGGTCGCTGTCGGGTCCGGGGTCTTGGGTCGGGTCTGTCATCGGGGGCGCCTCCTCGCTGCTTGCGCCCAGCCTAGCGGGCCGCGCCGGCGGGGGCGAGCGGTTCAGCGCGTCAGGATCATCCGGTCGCGGACAAACTCGATCCGTTCGAAGCGGTTGAGATAGGCCATGCCCAGAAGCGATTCGCGCATTTCGCCGGAATTGACGAAGGCGCGCAGGTTGCGGTCGGTGATCGCCCCCAGTTCGACCGAGTCGAGCCGCACGGGCGCGGTGCGGACCGCGCCATTGGCGGTATGGGCCTCGCCGAAGAACTGCAGGCTCCGTGGATCGATCCCCACCCGTTCGGCATCGTCGCGGGTCAGCACGACATCGGTCGCGCCGGTATCGACGACAAAGCGGATCGGAACGTCGTTGATCCGCAGCGTCATGTAGTAATGGCCATCGGGCGCGCGGGGCACCTCGATCCGGTTTTCGTCGGCAAAGACGGTCTGGCGCGGGGCCACATCGTTGCGGATATCGGACCAGAGCCCGAAGCCCGCGATCACGCCGATGAAGATCAGCCCCCAGATCGCCGCCTGCTGGGCGACTTGCCCCAGCCGCCTGCGGTGCGACAGCAGGAAATAGCCCGCGATGACCGTGGCCAGCAGGACAAGATAGATCAGCCGTCCGAAATCGTCGCCGGTCATGACGCTCCTTTCCCGGGGATAGGACCGATATAGGCGGCGGGAGGCGAAACGCGAAGGGGCTCAGGCCGGGGCAAGGCCGAAATCCCTGAGCCCGTCGAGGATGAACTGCACCGAAAGTGCTGCCAGCAGCATCCCCAGCAGCCGCGAGACGACGACGATGCCGGTATGGCCCAGCGCGCGTTCCAGCAGGCTGGCCGCCAGGAACAGCGCGACACAGATCCCGATCACCGCAATCATCGACAGATGGATCAGCAGCATGTCGAGGGGCGCGCGGTCGATCTGTCCGTTCAGAAGGATCATCGTCGCCATCGCGCCGGGCCCGGCCATCAGCGGGGTTGCCAGCGGAAAGACCGACGGGTCGGGCAGCTCTTCATGGGCACGGTCCTCGCGCCTCTTGCTGCGCCGCTCGAACAGCATCTCGAGCGCGGTCAGGAACAGCAGGATGCCGCCCGCGATGCGGAAGGCGGGCATCGAGATCCCGGCAAAGGCCAGCACCTTTTCCCCGAAGATGCCGAACAGCGTCAGCAGACCGACCGCGATGGCGGCGGCGCGCAGGCCGATGGCCCGGCGCTGGCGGGTGCCCATGCCCTGGGTCAGTGCCACGAAGACCGGCGCCAGCCCGATCGGATCGACGATCACGAAGAGGGTGATGAAGGCGCTGACGTGAAAGCCCAGATCCATGGCTCAGACCTCGGCCGAGTCGAGCTTTTCCAGCGCGGCCATCCAGAGCGCCTCGGCCCGTTCCATCGCCTCTTCGGCCTCGGCGAACTTCTTTTGCCACAGGATGCGTTCATCGGCGCGGGCGGGGTCGTAAAGGTCGGGATCGGCCAGCTTTTCCTGCAGCTTGCCGCGCATTTCGCCAAGCTTCTCGACCCGTTGTTCGCATTTGCGGACCTCGGCGCGCAGCGCCAGGATCTCGTCGCGCGAGGCGCGTTTCGGGGTTTCGGGCTTAGCGGCCTTGTCGACGGTCGCGACCTTTTCGGGAACGTCGGTGCCCAGCAGCATCCGGCGATAGGCGTCGAGGTCGTCCTCGTAGGGCGTGACCCGGCCGCCCTGCACCAGCCAGAGCCGGTCGGCCACCATCGACAAGAGGTGCATGTCGTGGCTGACAAGGATCACCGCACCCGAATAGTCGTTCAGTGCCTCTGACAGCGCCTCGCGGCTTTCGATGTCGAGGTGGTTGGTGGGTTCGTCGAGAATCAGCAGATGCGGCGCGTCGAGTGTCGCCAGCAGGAGCGACAGCCGCGCCTTCTGCCCGCCCGAAAGCCGCCCGACCTCGGTTTCGGCCTGATCGGCGCCCAGACCGAATCCGGCAAGGCGGGCGCGCAGTTTCGCGGGCGCCTCGTCGGGGCGTTCGCGGCGCAGGTGGTCCAGAGGGGTCTCGTCCAGATGCAGCTCGTCCACCTGATGCTGCGCGAAATAGCCGATTCTCAGCCGGTTGGCGGTGGTCATCCGGCCCGAGAGCTTGTCGAGCTTGCCCGCCAGCAGTTTCGAGAAGGTCGACTTGCCCTCGCCGTTCCGGCCCAGAAGCGCGATCCGGTCGTCCTGGTCGATTCTCAGCGACAGGCGTTGCAGGACGGGCGTGCCGTCATAGCCGACCGCGGCCCCTTCCAGCGCCACGATGGGCGGCGACAGTTCGTCGGGCTGGGGGAAGGTGAAGACCACGCGCGCCAGATCCTCGGGCGCGGCGATCGGGGTCATCCTCTCCAGCATCTTGATCCGGGCCTGGGCCTGCTTGGCTTTCGAGGCCTTGTAGCGGAAGCGGTCGACGAAGCTTTGCAGATGCGCGCGCCGCAGGTCCTGTTTCTTGGCCTCCGCGGCCTGCACCGCGCGCTGTTCGGCACGCGCCCGGGCGAAGGCGTCATAGCCGCCCGCATACAGCGTGAGCTTGCGGTTCTCGAGATGCAGGATATGGCCGACCGCGCGGTTCAGAAGCCCGCGGTCGTGCGAGATCAGGATCACCGTATGCGGATAGCGCGCCAGATAGCTTTCAAGCCAGAGCGCGCCTTCGAGGTCCAGATAGTTGGTGGGCTCGTCCAGCAACAGCAGATCGGGGCGCGCGAAAAGCACGCCCGCCAGCGCGACCCGCATCCGCCAGCCGCCCGAGAAGTCCGAACAGGGCATATGCTGCTGGGCCTCGGAGAACCCGAGCCCGCGCAGGATCGACGAGGCCCGCGCCTCGGCCGACCAGGCGTCGATATCGGCCAGCCGGGTCTGGATTTCGGCGATGCGGTGGGGGTCGGTCGCGGTCTCGGCCTCGGCCATCAGGCTCGCCCGCTCGGTATCGGCGGCCAGCACCGTGTCCAGCAGCGAGGTCGCGGACGAGGGCACCTCTTGCGCGACGCCGCCGATCCGGGCGTGGCGCGGGAAGGAGATCGCGCCCGAGTCGAGCGTGAGTTCCCCCCGGATCAGCCGGAAGAGCGTGGTCTTGCCGGCCCCGTTCCGGCCGATCAGGCCGACCTTGTGGCCATCGGGAATGACGGCCGAGGCGCCCTCGAACAAAGGGCGCCCCTCGATGGAATAGCGAAGATCGTCGATGCGCAGCATGGCCCGGCTTTAACAGGGCGCGGGCGGCGGGGAAAGTCGCGTCAGGCGCCCCGTTCGGCGGCGACATCCTCGTTCCAGATCGTGCGGTCGATTCCCTTCGGGTCGATCTCGGGGTGCTTCGACAGCCGGAAATAGGGCTCGGCCCGGGTCTTGCGCTGCTCGAAATAGTCCCTGGTCAACCGGATCACCGTGCCCGACAGCAGAATCAGGGCGATCAGGTTGATGGTGGCCATGGTCGCCATCGAGGCATCGGCAAAGTTGAAGACCTTGGTTACCGGCTGCACCGCGCCCCAGATCACCATGCCGACCTGTGCGGCCTTCAGGATCGCCAGCGGCACACCGCGGCCAAGCCCGAGAAACTCCATCACGTTCTCGGAATAGGCGTAGTTGCCGATGATCGAGGTGAAGGCGAAGAAAAGAATCGCCACCGCGATGAAGGGCGGGCCGAAGGCGCCGATATGGGCCGACAGCGCGTTCTGGGTCAGCTCGGTTCCGGTGATTCCGTCGGGGCCGTAATCGACCACGCCCGACAGCAGGATCATCAGCGCGGTCGCGGTACAGATCAGCAGCGTGTCGATGAAGACGCCAAGCCCCTGCACCATGCCCTGGCTCGACGGGTGATGCGGGTCGGGCACGGCCACGGCCGCGATATGCGGGGCCGAGCCCATGCCGGCCTCGTTCGAGAAGAGCCCGCGCTTGACGCCGTTCAGGGCGGCGGCGGCAAAGCCCCCGGCGAATCCGCCGACCGCCTGGTCGATGCCGAAAGCGCTTTTGACGATCAGCGCCAGCAGGCCGGGGATCTCGGTTGCGTGCACGACCAGCACATAGGCCGCGACCAGCAGGTAGATCCCGGCCATGATCGGCACCACCCGTTCGGCCACGCTGGCGATCGAGCGGATGCCGCCGAAGATCACCACCCCTGTCAGCGCGCCGATGGCGATGCCGGTCGCGAGTTTCGGGATGCCGAAGGCGCCGTCGGCGGCATCGGCGATGGAATTCGACTGGACCGCGTTGAAGATCAGCCCGAAGGAACAGAGGAAGAAGAAGCAGAACACATAGCCCAGCCATTTGGCGCCCAGCCCGTGCCAGATGTAATAGGCCGGCCCGCCGCGATACTGGCGGTCGGCATTGCGCACCTTGTAAAGCTGGGCAAGCGTCGATTCGGCATAGGCCGTGGCCATGCCGACCAGCGCCACCATCCACATCCAGAAGACCGCGCCCGGTCCGCCCAGATAGATCGCGACCGCGACGCCCGCCAGATTGCCGGTTCCGACCCGGCTGGCGAGGCTGACGGTCAGGGCCTGCAGCGGGGTGATGCCGCTGCGATCCGACTCGCTGGAACTGACGACGACGCGGATGAATTCGGGAAAGTGGCGGAACTGGAGCCCGCCGAGGCGGATTGTCAGGTAAAGCCCGGCTCCGATCAGACCCCAGATCAGGACATAGCCCCAGAGCACGGTGTTCAGGAAATCTACAATCACGGTCATGAAAAGCCCTTTTCACAGAGGCGCGCGAACACGCACCCCAACGTGAGCGGGCGTGATCGGTTCCCTCGCGACTCGCTCGCAGCTGCGGCGAAAGCCTGTTTTCAAGGGCCGGGGCGCGTGCTAGCAGGGCCGCGATTTTTCCCCGCCGTCCCCGGGCGGCGCCCAAGAGGACGCAAGACATGGCGATTCAACGCACCTTCTCGATCATCAAGCCCGACGCGACCCGCCGCAACCTGACCGGCGCGATCAACGCCAAGCTGGAAGCCGCGGGCCTGCGCATCGTGGCGCAGAAGCGCATTCACCTGACCAAGGCCCAGGCCGGCGTCTTCTACGCGGTGCACAAGGAACGCCCCTTCTACGACGAACTCTGCGAGTTCATGGCCTCCGAGCCGATCGTCGTGCAGGTGCTGGAAGGCGAGGACGCGATTGCCAAGAATCGCGAAGTGATGGGCGCGACCAACCCGGCCGAAGCCGCCGAGGGCACCATCCGCAAGGAATTCGCCCTGTCGATCGGCGAGAACTCGGTTCACGGGTCGGACGGCGCGGACACCGCCAAGGAAGAAATCGCCTATTTCTTCTCGGGTCTCGAACTGGTCGGCTGAGCCGCCGGCCGAGTCGCGGCCGCTGAGGCGCCAGACCGGCGCGCGGTACAGAAATCAAGGGGCCGGTTCCGCAGGAGCCGGCCCTTTCGGTTTGTGCCGTCAGATGCTGGCCCAGTCCTTGAACACCGGGCCCTTGGCGGAGTCGGGGGCGCTGTCCGGGCGCGGACGGGCCGAGTCGCCCTTGGACGAAACGGGGCGCGGCTGGGAAGAGGGGGGGCTGGCCATGGGCGGGACTCCTTTCGCGGCAAACACTGGGGGCCGGTGCACGGTCACATGCCCGACGGCAACCATCTGGCCGCAGAAACCGGGCGCTGTGCGGGCAAGACTCGGGCGAAAAGGAGCTTTGGGTTCTTCGGCCGGGCAGGAGCCCGCCTTGGGGCGGCCGGGCCGGAAAAGGCTTCGTCTGACGGAGTGTCCGATTGGGGGGCGTCAGGCAAAGAAAAGCGCCCGCGCGGGGGATCGCGCGGGCGCATCTGCGCCAAACGGCGGCCGAATTACTTCTCGGCCACCGCGTAATGGGCGCGTTTGGACAGGAGCGGCCAGCCCATGCGCGACGACAGCGGGGTCGGATCCGCGGTCTTCAGCTCGACATGGCCTTCACCCATGCCGCCCAGCAGCGGCCAGTTCATCTGGCGCGACAGCGGGGTCGGGTTGCCGGTCATCAGTTCGGTTTTCGAGGTGCTGCTCTCGGAGAGGCATTTGAAGCCAAGCGCGTCCGAGAAGGGCGTGGTGGTGCTTTCGCCGTCGGCTTCGACGTCGGTGAGCAGGCGTTGCTTGCTGGAAAGTTTCGGCATCCAGTCGTCCCAGAAATATTTCATGGATCCTCCAGGTTGTTGCGTCCGCGATCGTCGACGACAGGAGCAGAGCTTCGGTCCGGGCCCGACGAGAACGGCGAATTGCAGTTGGGCGCGTTATTATTACCCCACCTGCGTGAGGAGAATTCAAGGGTCCTGACGGTCGCAGGACCCGGCGCCGCAGGGGCTGCGACGTGCTGTCAAGAGGGTTCGATATGTCGCACGATTCTGGGGCCATGTCAGGCTGCGTTGACATTGCCAACGTCAATCGCTTGTGACATCGTTTGCTTGTGACGATGCCGGGTCGGAAGCCCAGCGAGAACATCGCTAAGGAAATCTCCGGTCTGCTTTGTCGACGCCTGCGTGCAGGCTCTGCACGTACCACAGTCGAAAACCATATTGGGGAGACGACAATATGACTGACGATATGGACAAAGTCTGGCCGACCGGCCTGACCCTTGCCGAAGCCGAAGAAGTGCACAAGCAACTCATCGACGGCACCCGCGTGTTCGGCGCGATCGCGCTGTTCGCCCACTTCCTGGCTGCCATCGCCACCCCGTGGCTCGGCTAATCTAGAGAGAGGATATAGATCATGAACAACGCGAAAATGTGGCTCGTCGTTAAGCCCACCGTTGGTATCCCGCTCTTCCTGGTTGCCTGCGCCATCGCTTCCTTCCTGGTGCACCTGATGCTGGTTCTGACCACCGGCTGGATGGGCGACTACTACGCCGGCTCGTTCGAAGCCGCGTCGCTGGTCACCAACGCCACCACGCTGCTCTCGTAAGCCTTTCGGCTCGAGACAGGAATTTGCGAGGGCCGGGGTTTCAGCCTCGGCCTTCGTGCCTTCGGGGCGGTGACGTCCCGGCCCTACTGGAAACGCGCCCCAGCGGGCAATAGGACACGGGCCCCCTGTGTCGGGCCGCGTGTGGAGTGTGACCGCATGAATCGACTGAGCAAGATGGCGGTGAATCGTATCGCCACGGTCGGCCCCCGATTCCTCCCCTTTGCAGATGCCGCCAGCGAAGACCTGCCTCTCAGCCGCCTGTTGCGGCTGTCGATGTTCCAGGTCTCGGTGGGCATGGCGATGGTGCTGCTGGTCGGCACCCTGAACCGGGTGATGATCGTCGAGCTCGAAGTGCCGGCGTCCATCGTCGGCATCATGATTTCCCTGCCGCTTCTGTTCGCGCCTTTCCGCGCGCTGATCGGTTTCAAGTCGGATACCCACAGATCGGCGCTTGGCTGGCGGAGGGTGCCCTACATCTGGAAGGGCACGCTTTTGCAATGGGGCGGCTTCGCCATCATGCCCTTCGCGCTGATCGTGCTGTCGGGGCAGGAAAGTGCGGCCGGTGCGCCGGAATGGATCGGCATCCTCAGCGCCGCCATCTCGTTCCTGCTGGTCGGCGCGGGCGTGCATACGGTGCAGACCGTCGGCCTGGCGCTCGCGACCGACCTCGCCCCCCGCGAGGACCAGCCCAACGTGGTCGGGCTGATGTATGTCATGCTGCTGGTCGGCATGATCGTCAGTGCGCTGCTGTTCGGTATGTGGCTTGAGGACTTCTATCACGCCAAGCTGATCAAGGTGATCCAGGGCGCGGCCGTCGCGACCATGGTCTTCAACGTCATCGCCTTGTGGAAGATGGAGGCGCGCGACCGAACCCGCGCCAAGCCGCGCCCCGAAAGCGAACCCGAACCCAGCTTCCGCGAGGCCTGGGGGCTCTTCACGCGCGGACCCAACGCCCGCAAGCTTTTGTGGGTGATCGGGCTCGGCACGCTGGGCTTCGGCCTGTCGGACGTTCTGCTGGAACCCTTCGGCGGCCAGGTCCTGGACATGTCGGTGGCGGCGACCACCAAGCTGACGGCCTCGGTCGCGGGCGGCACGCTGGTCGGCTTTGCCTGGGCCTCGCGGGTGTTGTCGCGGGGCTATGATCCGATGGCGATGGCCGGATGGGGCGCGCTGGTGGGGCTGCCCGCCTTCGCCGCGATCACCTTCTCGGCGACCCTGCAATCCGAGCCGATCTTCGTGCTGGGCACGATGCTGGCGGGCTTCGGGGCGGGGCTTTTCAGCCATGGCACGCTGACCGCCACCATGCGCTCGGCGCCGAAAGCCCAGGTCGGGCTCGCGCTCGGTGCCTGGGGCGCGGTGCAGGCGACCTCGGCCGGGGCCGGGATTGCGCTGGGCGGCGTCTTCCGCGACGCGGTGCTGCATTCGCCCATCGGCGACGTGTTCGGCGCGGCCACGCCCTATTTCTTCGTCTATGCGATCGAGCTGGCGCTGCTGGTGGCGACCATCGTCGTCGGCTACCGGCTGATGCTGAGCCGCGCCTTCGGCATCGAGAACGCGCCCGACTGACGCGGACGCCCGTGCCCCCGCGCCAGACGCGGCGGGGGCACGCCCTTTCCGGGCAAAATCCGGTCCCCGGGGTTTCCCCTGCCGCCGTCTTGGCTAAGTATGCCGGGAAAAGGGGCCGGATTTGATCGACTCGCGTTGCATTCCCTCGTTCGCCGTCCTGACGGCGATCCTGCTGTCGGTCGCCCCGCGACCGGCCGCCGCGACCCAAGCCGTGCTGAGCGCGCCCGGCGCACCCGACGCGGTGCGGCAGGCGCTTGAGAACTCGGCACTGTCGTTGCAGGCGGCCAGCGAACCCGATGCCAGCGCGCAGGACATCTTTGCCGCCGCCCGGGCCGATTACGCCCGTCTTGTCGGCGTGCTCTATGCGCGCGGCTATTACGGTCCCGAGGTCCATGTCACCCTCGACGGGCGCGAGGCGGCCGATCTGTCGCCCCTGTCGGTGCCCGCCCGGATCGGCCGGGTCGAGATCCGGGTGGCGACCGGGCGGCCTTTCGCCTTCTCCGAAGCCCAGATCGACCCGCTGGCCCCCGGCACCGACCTGCCCGAGGGGTTTGCCCCGGGGCGGCCTGCCGAGGCGGGCACCATTCGCGCTGCGGCCGAGGCCGGGGTCGATGGCTGGCGCGCGGCCAGTCACGCCAAGGCCCGGGTCGCGGGCCAAAGCCTGATTGCCAATCATCCGGCCGCAACGCTGGCCGCCCGGGTGCGGCTCGATCCCGGGCCTGCGGTCCGGTTCGGCGATCTCGTGATCGCCTCAGGCTCGCGGGTGCGCGAAGACCGGCTGAGGGCCATTGCCGGGCTGCCGATGGGCGAGCCCTTCGACCCCGAGGCGCTGGACCGAAGCGCCGAGCGGCTGCGCCGGACCGGCGCCTTCCGGTCGGTGCGCCTGACCGAGGCCGAGACGCTCGGCCCCGGCAACAGCATGGATATCGGGCTGGAGGTGGTCGACCAGAAGAAACGCCGCCTGGGCTTCGGGATCGAGCTGTCCTCGCTCGAGGGCGCGACGGTCTCGGGCTACTGGATGCATCGCAACCTTCTGGGCGGGGCCGAGCGGCTGCGCTTCGATTTCGAGGTGGCGGGGATCGGCGGGCAGGAGGGCGGCGGCGAGGATCTGTCGCTGTCGGCCCGCTTCGACCGCCCGGCGGTGATCGACGCGGATACCGGGCTTTACCTGCTGGGCGCCGTCGAGGATCTGGACGAGCCCGATTATACCGAGACCAACGCCCGGGTGGGCGGCGGCCTGACCCGGATCTTCACGCCGCATCTGAGCGGCGAGGCCGGGGTGCTGTTGCGCTATTCCGATGTCAGCGACGATCTCGGCGACCGGCAACTGACCCATCTGACCTTTCCCGTCAGCCTGACCTGGGACCGCCGCGACGATGCGCTCGACGCCCATGACGGGTTTTATCTCGACGGCAGCGTGACCCCGCTTCTGGCGGTGGGCGGCGCGGCCGAAAGCGGCGCGCTGATCAAGGCCGATGCGCGGATCTACCAGCCGCTCGGGTCCCGGGTCGTGCTGGCCGGGCGGGCGCAGATCGGGTCCGTGGTCGGTGCGTCGAGCGATGGCGTCCCGCCCGCGCTTTTGTTCTTTTCGGGCGGCGGCGGCACGGTGCGCGGGCAGCCCTACCAGTCGCTCGCGGTCGATCTGCCGAATGGCGACAGGATCGGCGGGCGGTCCTTCGTCGGACTGTCGGGCGAGGCGCGGGTCGGCGTCACCCGCGCGATCCAGATGGTGGCCTTCTACGATGCGGGCTTCGTCGGGCCCGACTCGTGGGTGTCGGACGGAGACTGGCATTCGGGCGCGGGGCTCGGGCTGCGCTATGACACCGGGATCGGTCCGATCCGCTTCGACATCGCGGCGCCGGTCGACGGCGATACCGGCGACGGGGTTCAGTTCTATATCGGTATCGGGCAGGCCTTCTGATGCGCGCGTTTCTCGGCTTTCTTCTGCTTCTGCTCACCGCGCTGCCGCTGGCCGCGCAGGAGGACGACCGCGGCGTGCTGGTGCGCTTTCTCGAGGATAAACTCTCCTCGGCCGGGCGCGAGATCCGGATCGAGGGGTTCGAGGGCGCGCTGTCCTCGCGCGCGACGCTGAAAGAGCTGACCATCGCCGACGAGGACGGTGTGTGGCTGACCGTGCGCGGCGCCGTGCTCGACTGGTCGCGGGCGGCGCTTCTGCGGGGCGAGGTCAAGGTCGACGAACTGTCGGCCGACGAGATCCTGCTGCCGCGCCTGCCCAAGGGCGAGGGCGCCAGCGTCGAGCAATCCGAGGCCACGCCCTTCGCGCTGCCGGACCTGCCGGTCTCGATCGACATCGGCCGGGTCAGGACGCCGCGGCTGGTGCTGGGCGAGGCGCTGATCGGCCAGGAGGCCGAGATGGCGCTGGACGGGGCGCTGAGCCTCGCGGGCGGCGCGGGCGAGGCCGATATCACCGCGACCCGCAGCGATGCCGACGGCGCCTTCGCGCTGAAGGCCGCCTATGCCAATGACAGCCAGACCCTGTCGCTGGACCTGTCGCTGACCGAAGGGGCGGGCGGCATCGTGTCGAGCCTTGCAGGTCTGCCGGGCGCGCCGCCGCTGGCGCTGACGGTCGAGGGCGACGGGCCGCTCAGCGATTTCGGGGCCGATCTGGCGCTGGCGACCGAGGGCGAGCCCCGGGTCGCGGGCCGCCTGACCATCACCGCGCCCGAGGAGGCGACCGAGGCCCGGGCCTTTGCCGCGACCCTTTCGGGCGATCTCGGCCCGCTGGTGGCCGAGCGGCTGCGGCCCTTCTTCGGCGACTCGGCCGATCTGGCGGTTGAAGGTGTGCGCGGCGCCGACCGTCGGCTCGATATCTCGCGACTCGAAGTCTCGACCGGGGCCTTGCAGCTGGGCGGAACGCTGGCGCTGGCGCCCAGCGGCCTGCCGGAAAAGGTCGATCTGTCGGGGCGGCTGTCGGGGCCGGTGGTTCTGCCGGTCTCGGGGCTGGACACCACGGTCGAGGCCGTGTCGCTCGATGCGAAATTCGATGCCGCGACCAGCGAGGCCTGGCAGGCCGACATCGCGCTGGACGGGTTGACCAGCGGCCCGCTGAAGCTTGGCCATGCCGATCTGACCGGCACCGGCACGATTCGGTCCGAAGCGTCCGCGCTGGACGCCGACATCGCCTTCCGCGCCAGCGGGTTGAGCCATTCCGACCCGGCGCTGGCGCGCGCGCTGGGCCCGGCCGTCGACGGCAGCGCGCGCCTTTCCTGGCAGGCCGGGACGCCGCTTTCGCTGAGCGATCTGGCAATCGCGGCGGGCGATGCGCGGCTGACGGCCAAGGGCACGCTGGGCGCCGCCGCCGAGGGGCTGCCCTTCGACGGCGAGATCGGCGCGGCGCTTGACGATCTCTCGCGTTTCGGGGCCTTGGCGGGCCGGGCGCTGGGCGGCGCGGCCCGGGCCGATCTGACCGGGCGCTACCGTCTGCTGGACGGGATCTTCGATCTGACGCTCGCGGCCGAAACCACCGATCTCAAGACCGGAACGCCCCGGCTCGATCCGCTTCTGGCCGGAAAGGGACAGGTGCAGGTGGCGGCGGCGCGGGGGCCCGAGGGGACCGCGCTGAAGGCGCTGCAGGTCGAAACTCCGGGCATCCGTCTTGAGGGCAAAGGCGATCTGTCGACCGCCTCGGGCGGGCTGACCCTGACCGGGCAGGTACCCGACCTGGCGCTGGTCGATCCGAAGCTGACCGGGCCGGGCACACTCGACACCGCCTTCGGCTGGGAATCGGGCGGGCGGCTCAGGCTCGACCGGTTCGAGGCCCGGGCGGCCGGGGCCGAGATTGCCGCCCAGGGCGCGCTGACGCCCGGCGACCCGACCCTGCCCGCCGAGGGCAAGGTGACGCTGAGCGCGCCGAAGCTCTCGGTCTTTTCGGGGCTTGCCGGACGGCGGCTGTCGGGATCGGTGGACGCGACGCTGACCGGGCAGGGCGCGGTCAAGGGCGATTTCGAGGCGGCGCTGAGCGCCGAGGCGCAGGGGCTGGCCATCGGTCTGGCCCAGATCGACCGGCTGATCGGCGGCAAGACAACGATCGAGGCCGAAGGCGCGCGCAGGGGCGGCGCGATCTCGGTCGGACGGCTCGACATCGCGACGCCACGGCTCACGGTCAAGGCCGAGGACAGCGCGGGCGACGGCACGCTCGATCTGGCGGCACGGCTGTCCGATCTGGCGCTGCTGGTCGAGGGCTTCCCGGGACCGGTCGCGCTGAAGGGCACGGCCCGGCCCGACGGGGCCAACTGGCGTCTGAAACTCGATGCGACCGGGCCGAGCGGTACAACCGCGGCCGTTGCGGGCACGCTGGCCCGCGATGCCTCATCGGCCGATCTGAGCCTGAAAGGCCGTGCGCCGCTGTCGCTGGCCAATCCGTTCATCGAACCCCGCAGCCTTGACGGGATGGCGGCCTACGATCTGACGTTGAAAGGTCCGCCGGGGCTGTCGGCGCTGTCGGGCCGGGCCACGACCTCGGGTGCACGGCTTTCCGCGCCGACGCTGGGCGCGGCGCTGACCGATATCGGCGGTCGGGTGGATTTGTCGGGCGGACGCGCGCGGCTTGACCTCAGCGGACGGCTGGGCGGCGGGCAGGTTGCTGTCACGGGGCCGATCACGCTGTCCGGGGCCTTCCCGGCCGAACTGGCCATCCGGCTGACGCAGGCGCGCCTGCAGGACCCGGCGCTTTATGAAGCCAGCGTCGATGGCACCGTGACCGTCACCGGCCCGCTGACCGGCGGCGCGCGGATTGCCGGGCGGCTCGATCTGGGGCGGACCGAGATCACCGTGCCCTCGACCGGGCTTGGCGGCGGCGGCGAGCTGCCCGATCTCGTGCATCGGGGCGCCCCGGCGGCGGTGCAGGCGACGCGGGTGCGGGCCGGACTGGTCGAGACCGACAGCGGCGGCGGGGGCGGACGGCCCTATCCGCTGGACCTGACGGTGTCGGCGGCCTCGCAGGTCTTCGTGCGGGGCCGGGGGCTCGATGCCGAGCTGGGCGGGCGGTTGGTTCTGGGCGGGACCACCGCCGATGTCGCGGCCACGGGCCAGTTCCAGCTGATCCGCGGGCGGCTCGACATCCTCGCGCAGCGCTTCACGCTGGACGAGGGGCAGGTGACGCTGTCCGGCCCGTTCGATCCGCAGCTGCATTTCGTGGCCGCGACCCAGTCGGGCGACGTGACTGCGCGAATCCTCGTCGACGGGCGTGCCAGTTCCCCCGATATCTCGTTCCAGTCGGACCCCGATCTGCCGCAGGAAGAGGTGATCTCGCGGATCCTGTTCGGCCGCGGGCTCGACACGCTGTCACCCTTGCAGGCGGCCGAGCTGGCCTCGGCGGTGGCCACGCTGATGGGCCGGGGCGGGCAGGGGATTCTGGGCACGCTGCGCAGTGCGACCGGGCTCGACGATCTGGACGTGAATTCGACCGAAGAGGGCGGCACCGAGCTGAGTGCGGGCAAGTACCTGTCGGACAACGTCTATTCGCAGGTGATCGTCAATCCGGATGGCGAGAGCGAGATCAACCTCAATCTCGACGTGTCGCCTTATGTGACCGTCAAGGGCCATGTCGGCGCCGAAGGCGATACCGGCATCGGGATCTTCTACGAACGCGATTACTGAGAACGGCAGGGCCCGCGCCCGCCGGGGCGCGGGAGCGGTTCAGCCGTTGCTGCGGCGCACGAAGCGGGCGGCCTCGGCGGCGGCGGCGCGCAGAGCGTTCGACTTGTTGACGGTTTCCTGCCATTCGGCGGCCGGGTCGGAATCGTAGACCACGCCGCCGCCAGCCTGAATGTAAAGCTTCTCGTCCTTCAGGACGGCCGTGCGCAGCGCGATGCACATGTCCATGTCGCCACCGGCCGCGAAATAGCCGACGCCGCCGCCATAGACGCCGCGCTTTTCGGGTTCGAGCTCGTCGATGATTTCCATCGCGCGGACCTTGGGCGCGCCCGAGACCGTGCCCGCAGGCAGACCGGCCAGCAGGGCCGACAGCGCATCCTCGCCCTCGGCGATCTCGCCCACCACGTTCGAGACGATATGCATGACGTGGGAATAGCGTTCGATGATGAATTTCTCGGTCGGATGGACGCTGCCGATCTTCGCGACCCGGCCGACATCGTTGCGCCCCAGATCGAGCAGCATCAGATGTTCGGCCAGTTCCTTCCGGTCGGACAGCAAATCGGTCTCGAGCGCGCGGTCCTCGGCAGGGGTGGCGCCGCGCGGACGGGTGCCCGCGATGGGGCGGATCGTGACCTCGCCGCCGCGCAGCCGCACCAGGATCTCGGGGCTCGCGCCCACGACCTGGAAGCCGCCGAAATTGAAGAAGAACATGAAGGGCGAGGGGTTGGTGCGCCGCAGGCTGCGATAAAGCGAGAACGGCGGCAGCGGAAAATCCTGGGTCCAGCGCTGGGCCGGAACCACCTGGAAGATGTCGCCCGCGCGGATGTAGTCCTTGGCGGTCTCGACCGCGGCCATGTAGCTTTCGCGGGTGAAGTTCGAGACCGGCTCGCCGATCTCGCGGGCCTCGCCGAAATCGCGGGTCTCGGCGGGCACCGCCCGGTCGAGATCGCGCAGCGCATCCATCACCCGCTCGGCGGCCTGGGCATAGGCGGCGCGGGCCGACAGGCCGGGTTCGGGCCGGGCGGGCGAGACCACCGTCACCTCGCCCTTGACGCCGTCCAGCACCGCCACGACCGAGGGCCGCAGCATCAGCGCGTCGGGCAGGCCCAGCGGGTCGGGATTGACGTTCGGCAGCCGCTCGACCAGCCGGATCATGTCATAGCCCAGATAGCCGTAAAGTCCCGCCGCGATCGAGGGCAGGTCCTCGGGCATGTCGAGGGCGCTTTCGGCGAGGATCTGGCGCAGCGCCGTCAGCGGATGCCCCTCCATCGGCTCGAAGGCGTCGGGATCGAAGCGCGCCATGCGGTTGACGCGGCTGGTTTCGCCCCGGCACTCCCAGATCAGGTCGGGCTTGAGGCCGACCACCGAATAGCGGCCGCGCACCTCGCCGCCGGTGACCGATTCCAGCATGAAGCTGTCGGTCCGGGCACCCGCGAGTTTCAGCATCAGGGAAACCGGCGTATCCAGATCGGCGGCCAGCCGGGCATAGACGACCTGGGCGCGACCGGCCTCGTAACCTGCCTCGAAGGCGGCGAACTCGGGAATGATCTTCGACATGGGCGCTTACCGGAACTGGGCATGGACGGCGTTGATCGCCGCCTGGTCGAGGGAAAGCCCGGCAGCGTTGGTCACCGCCTGGGCGAAAGTGCCGTAAAGGTCCTGGGCGATCCCCTGGCTGGCCTGCGAGGCGATGCTTTGGCGCAGCGCCTCGGCGCCCGGATCGTTCGCATCGGGCGGCAGGATCGCATCGAGCCGGATCAGCCAGACTTCGTCGCCCGCGGGCACCACGGCGGTATCGCCCTCGGCCCCCAGCGCGAACAGCGCATCGGACAGCGGCTGCGGCATCAGTCCGCCGCGCGACAGCCCGCTTTCCGAGGTGACCTGGGGCCCGAGCGCGGCCATGTCCTCGCCGCCCTCGACCCGCGCCTTCAGCGCCTCGGCCTTTGCGGCAAGCTCGCGCGCGGTCTCTGTCGCACGCCAGTCCTCGGCGACCTGGTCGCGCACGGCGTCAAGCGGGCGCAGGGTGGGCGGGGTTTCCCCGTCGAGCCGCAGGGCGAAGATGCCGCCGTCGTCCAGTTCCTTCACTTCGGGGAAATCGCCCTCGACGGCCGCGTTGGCGGCGTCGCGGAAGTCCGGATAGGCGGCGATGCCCTGGTCGCTGCCGGCGGTGAAGTCGATCTCGCCCAGCTCCATGTCGGTTTCGCGGGCCAGATCCTCAAGCGTCGCACCCGCCGCCAGCAGGTCGTCGAACTCCGACATCTTGTCGGCGATCATCCGCACCGCGCGGTCATGCACCGCCTCGGGGGCGAGGGTTTCACGCGCCTCCTCGAAGGGGATTTCCTGCTTGGCCAGGATCGCGTTCACCCGGAAGATCGCGGGGCCAAGATCCGACATCACCGGCCCGGCAAGACCGGGTTCGGTCAGCGCAAAGACCGCCTGTCCGGCCTCGCCGCCGATCTGCACCTCGGAGACGTCGCCAAGGTCGATATCGTCGATCGAGAGGCCGCGCGCGGCGACCGCGTCATCGAAGCTTTCTTCGCCAGAGGCGATCTTGTCCCAGGCGGCCTGCGCCTCGGTCATGTCTGCAAAGACCAGACGTTCGACCAGACGTTTCTCGGGCTGCACGAACTCGTCGATATGTTCTTGATAAAGCTGATGAAGCAGCTCTTCGTCGGGCTCGATCCGGTTCGCCATCATCTCGGGGGTGAGCCAGGCATAGGTGATCCTGCGCGTCATCGGGGCGGTATAGGCAGCGGGGGTCGCCTCATACTGGGCGGTCAGGTCGTCCTCGGTCGGGTCGGGCACCGGCGCGTCGAGATCCTCGGCGGTCAGGTGGATCAAGCTGACGCTGCGCCGTTCGGCGATGAAGCCGTAAAGCTTGTCGACATAGGTCTGGGGCGCGCTCAGCCCGGCAACAACGGCCGTCTGCAGCAGCGAGCGCGCGGCCTCGTCGCGGAGCGAGGCCTCGAACTGCGCCTCGGTCAGGCCGTTCTGGGACAGGGTGTAGCGATAGGCCTCGCGGTCGAAGCTGCCATCGGGGCCCTTGAAGGCGTCGATCCGCATCACCTCGCGGGCGACCTGATCGTCGCCGACCGACACGCCGATCCGGGCCATCTCGTTGTCGAGCGCGGCATTCGAGATCACCTGGGCGCGGACCGCATCGACCAGCCCGGTCGACTGGGCTTCGGCGATGCTCATGGTCTGGCCGCCGGTTGCCGCGGCGCGGGCGCGCAATTCGCGCTGGAGAGCGCGGGCATAGGTGTCGGTGCTGATCCTGGTGTCGCCGACGCTGCCGATGGTTTCGACCCGGCCGCCGAAATTCTTGACCCCGAAGCCACCGAGGCCCAGCACCACGAAGATCAGCATCAGCCAGACGAGCGTCTTCGAGATTTGCTTGCCTTTGGACTTGGACATCGGGCCGCCTCCCTGCCGGATCTGGGTTCGCTGCTGTGTAGGTCTTTGCGCGGTCCCCCGCAAGCGTCAGGGGCGGAAGGCCGCAAGCCGCTCGAACAGCGTCCGAAGGCCCGGACGGTCGATATTGGCAAAGGCGATCCGCAGCTGGTCGCGGCTGCCCGGATCGGCCTCGGGCAGGAACATCGCCCCCGGCAGCAGCAGCACGCCCGCCTCGGCCACGAGCCGGCGGGCCAGCGTCGTCGCATCGAGCGCGAAGGGGTGGCGCGCCCAGGCGAAGAAGGCGCCCGCACCCATCAGCTCCCAGCCCGGCAGGGCGGCGAAGCCGGTTTCGACGGCGGCGCGGCGGGCGAGGATCTCGGCCCGTTCGTCGGCCTTCCAGGCGGCGAGGTTGCGCAGCCCCCAGAGCGCCGCGCGCTGGCCAAGCTGATTGGCGCAGATCGCCACCGTGTCGAGGAACTTCCCGACCTCGGCCACGATCGGTTCGGCGGCGACCAGCGCGCCCACGCGATGCCCGGTCAGCCGGTAGGCCTTGGAGAAGGAATAAAGCTGGATCAGCGTGTCGCCCCAGTCGGGATCGGCGAACAGCCGGTGCGGGGCGCCGTCACGCCCGTCGAAATCGCGGTAGGTCTCGTCGAGGATCAGGGCGATCCCGTGATTGCGGCAAAGCGTCAGGACCTCGGCCACGAGCCCCGCCGGATATTCGAGCCCGGTCGGGTTGTTGGGCGTGACCAGCACGATGGCGCGGGTGCGCGGCGTGATCAGCGCCGCGGCGCGCTGGACCTCGGGCAGCAGGTTGGCTCCGGTCGAAAGCGGCACTGCCCGCACGCCGGCCATGTCGAGCCACATCTTGTGGTTGAAATACCAGGGCGTCGGCAGGATCACCTCGTCCCCGGCGGCGGCGATGGCCGAGACGGCCGCGCAGAAGGCCTGGTTGCAGCCTTGGGTGATGGCGACCTGTTCGGGCCGGATCGCGCCGCCATAGGCCGAGGACCACTGGTCGGCGATTTCGGCGCGCAGCTCGGGCAGGCCCAGCACGGGGCCGTAAAGATGCGCGCCCGGATCGTTCAGCGCGGCCTCGGCGATGGCCTGGCGCAGCGCCGCGGGCGGCGGGTCCATCGGCGCGGCCTGGCTGACATTGAGAAGCGGCCGGTCGGGCGGAAACTCGATCCCGTCAAGCCAGCGCCGCGCCTCCATGATCGGGGGCGCGAAACTGGCGGCGGTGCCGCCGCGCGGTGGCTGGCGGGCGGGCATCGCGGCCCCCTATTCCCCGGCGCGGTAGGGTTTGACGTATTGCAGTGCCATGTCCCAGGGGAAGAAGATCCAGGTGTCCTGGCTGACCTCGGTGATGTAGGTGTCGACCTGCGGCCGGCCCATCGGCTTGGCATAGACCGTGGCGACATGGGCCTTGGGCATGGTCGCGCGGACCACCTCGAGAGTGCGCCCGGTATCGACCAGATCGTCGACGATCAGCACCCCGGTGCCGTCGCCCACCAGATCGCGGTCAGGCATCTTGATGATGACCGGCGCGCTCTGGGACTGGTGGTTGTAGGACTTGACCGAGATCGTGTCGACCATGCGGATGTCGAGTTCGCGCGAGACGATCATCGCCGGGGCCATGCCGCCCCGGGTGATCCCGACCACCGCGCGCCAGGCGCCGTTGTCGGGCCCCTGTCCGTCGAGCCTCCAGGCCAGCGCCCGCGCATCGCGGTGCAGCTGGTCCCAGCTGACGTGAAAGCCTTTTTCATGGGGCAGGCGGTCGGGGGCCATCGGTGTCTCCTGTGCGTGCGTGCGACGAATGGCAGGTGGCGCGCGCCCGCGTCAAGCGCCGCCGCACGCGCCGCGGCGCCCGATGGGGGGCGCGGACGGCTCAGCCGTCCTTGCGTCCGGTGACCGCGTCGATATCGGGCGCGTCGACCGCCTTCATGCCGACGCTGTGATAGCCGGCATCGACATGGTGCACCTCGCCGGTGACCGCGCTGCCGAGATCCGACAGAAGATAAAGCGCCGATTTTCCGACTTCGTCCTGGGTCACATTGCGCCGAAGCGGCGAATTCAGTTCATTCCATTTCAAGATATAACGGAAATCGCCAATGCCACTGGCGGCCAGCGTCTTGATCGGTCCGGCGGAAATGGCATTGACGCGAATTCCATCCTTGCCGAGGTCTTCGGCCATGTAGCGGACCGAGGCTTCGAGGGCGGCCTTGGCGATGCCCATCACGTTATAGTGAGGCATCACCCGCTCTGCCCCGTAATAGGTCAGCGTGAGCGCCGAGCCGCCTTCGGTCATGAGGCGGGCGGCGCGCTGGACGGCGGCGGTGAAGGAGAAGACCGAGATGTCCATCGACATCAGGAAGTTCGACCGGGACGTGTCGACATAGCGGCCGCGCAGCTCGTTCTTGTCCGAGAAGCCGATGGCATGGACGATGAAATCGAGCCGGCCCCAGCGCGCCTCGAGCGCGGCGAAGAGGGCGTCGAGCGACTCTTCGCTGGCGACGTCGCATTCCAGCACCATATCGCTGCCCAGGCTCTCGGCCAGCGGCATCACGCGTTTCTTAAGTGCTTCGCCCTGATAGGAAAAAGCCAGCTCAGCGCCGGCGTCCGCGCATTGCCGCGCGATCCCCCAGGCGATGGACTTGTCGTTGGCGAGTCCCATGATCAGGCCTCGCTTGCCCTCCATCAGCTTTGTCGACATCCGAGGTCCCCTCGACCATCTGTTCAAAATTTTGCCGCCGGTGTAGGGCAAATGCACGAACCCATCAAGTGCCACAGGGTCAACCAGGAGGACGCAGGCCATGAGCGACCGGGACGGACACTTCGCAGGCGACGATCCCTTCGCGATCGCGCGCGCCTGGCTGGCCGAGGCCGAAAAGACCGAACCGAACGATCCGAATGCGATCGCTCTGGCCACGGTCGACGCGCAGGGATTGCCGAATGTGCGGATGGTGCTGCTGAAGGAGATTGAGCCCGACGCTTTCCTGTTCTACACCAATTACGAAAGTGTAAAGGCGGGTGAAATTACCCTAACGAATAAAGCGGCATTCGTGTTACACTGGAAATCATTGCGGCGCCAGATCCGGGTCCGTGGCGTGACCGAAAAGGAAGAAGGCGAAAAAGCCGATGCCTATTATGCCTCCCGTGCGTTGCAGAGCCGACTTGGAGCCTGGGCGTCTCGGCAGTCGCGACCCTTGGCGTCGCGGCGCGAATTGATGGCCGAGGTGGCGCTTGTCACCGCCAGGCGCGGCGTGTCGCCGCAACGGCCGCCCTTCTGGGGAGGCTTCAGACTGAGGCCCCTCGAGATAGAATTCTGGGCCGACGGGGCCTTCCGCCTGCACGACCGGTTTCGCTGGTGCAGAGATACACTTGACGCTGAGTGGAAGATCGCCAGACTCTACCCTTGATTGCCCGGAGGCGGTCCGGGCAACGCGCGGCGGGACGATGGGGCGTCGAACTCTTTTTGGGGAGTGCGTCTGGCCAGCGTCCAGGCGCCTGAGGCATCAAAGACGACCGGGACCGGACGTATGGACAAGGACAGCGACACGGCGTTGCGCGTCGAAGGGCGTGTTAAGTGGTTCGATCCGTCAAAGGGGTTCGGCTTTGTCGTGTCCGACGAAGGCGGCCCGGATATCCTGCTGCACGCGAATGTGCTGCGGAACTTCGGACAGAATTCGGTGTCGGACGGGGCGGGGATCGTTCTGGTCGTGAACCGGACGGCCCGCGGGTTGCAGGCGACAGAGGTTCTGAAGATCGAGCCGCCCGTGGCCACCGGGGCGCCCCCGCTTGAGGATGCGATGCATCTGACGGCCGAACAGGTCGCGGCATTGCCGCTGGAACCCGCGCGCGTTAAATGGTTCGACAAGGCCAAGGGCTTTGGTTTTGCCAATGTCTTCGGCCGCGACGACGACGTGTTCATTCATATCGAGGTGCTGCGGCGGTCGGGACTGGCCGATCTGCAGCCGGGCGAGGCCATCGCGGTGCGGGTCACCGAAGGCCAGCGCGGCCGCCTCGCAATATCGGTGGGTCCATGGGAAAGCGCGCTCGGTCCGGACGGGGCCTTCGCAAGATAGCGGTCAGGGCGGCGGCAGCCAGTCTTCTGGTCTGGGCGGTTGCGGGGGCGGCGCGTGCCGCCGATTGCGCCGAAACCCGGGTCGATCTGCGCGGCGACTGGGGCACGGCGCGGTTCACGGTCGAGATCGCCGATGACGAGGCCGAGCGGGCGCTTGGCCTGATGAACCGAACCCATCTGGCCGGATCGGCGGGGATGCTCTTCGTCTATCCAGACCCGCAACCCGTCGCCTTCTGGATGGAGAACACGCTGATCCCGCTCGACATGATCTTCCTCGACGAGGCAGGGCGGGTGAAGAAGGTGCATGCCAACGCGGTGCCGCTGGACCGGACGCCCA
Organism: Rhodovulum viride; assembly: GCF_003265965.1. Classification (NCBI taxonomy): domain Bacteria; kingdom Pseudomonadati; phylum Pseudomonadota; class Alphaproteobacteria; order Rhodobacterales; family Paracoccaceae; genus Rhodovulum; species Rhodovulum viride. The sequence continues at coordinate 102,788 of NZ_MUAV01000004.1, forward strand.
TCGATGGCGGGCCGGGCATTCTGGCGGTGCTCGAGATCAATGGCGGGCTTGCCGGCCGGCTGGGCATCGCGCCCGGCACCGAGCTGCGCCATCCCGCCTTCGGACCGGACGCCGCCTGGCCCTGCGACTAGGGCCCAAGCCTCTTTCCTTGCGGCCGCCCGGGCGCTATGGAGGCGGCCACGGGGCGTAGCGCAGCCTGGTAGCGCGACGGCTTTGGGTGCCGTAGGCCGTGGGTTCGAATCCCGCCGCCCCGACCATAACCCACTTCGTTAACCTTTTGAGCTTTTTCGGCTTTTTCGCCGCAGGCTCTGGCAGAATTCGTTAACTCGGGGGACGAATCTCAACCTTCGCGTGCAAGCCCTTCTTCTCGCGCGGTTTTCCATCCCCATCCTGTTTTCCACAAGCTGTGGATGACTCAAGCCCTTGTGGTCAGCCGCCCAGTCAACCCCAAAAACTTGGCCTTCGGCGCAAGAATCGCGTTGACCAATCCCCTAATTTTCCGTCAATTTGTATGGGCTGGGCGGGGCAACACTAGATCTAGTGGCTCGACCGAGGGTCGGGAACAGCGCCTCGGCGGGACAGGACCAAAGGCATTCAGCACGCGAGATGGCGGGCACGTCCGGTCCGGCGGCACGGCCGTCGGAGGAGAGCATGCCTTTGCCTGACGGCAGACAGCTTGGCAGACGGGCACGCGACGCTCTCGCGGCGCCCGGACAGAAAAATACGGGATACGGGGCAGATCCATGAAGATCGAACGCAAATTCACCACCGAAGAAACCGGCGCCTACGGGGCGCTCGAGTTCGTCTCGACGACGTCGGAGATTCGCAATCCGGACGGCAAGGTGGTGTTCCGGCTCGATGAGGTGGAGGTCCCCGCGGGCTGGAGCCAGGTCGCAAGCGACGTGATCGCGCAGAAATATTTCCGCAAGGCGGGCGTCCCGGCGCGGCTGGCCCGCGTGCCCGAAGAGGGCGTGCCCGCCTTCTTGTGGCGGTCCGTGCCCGATACGGACGAGCTGGAAGCCCTCCCCGAGGATGCGCGCTTCGGCGGCGAGACCTCGGCGCGGCAGGTCTTCGACCGGATGGCCGGCGCCTGGACCTATTGGGGCTGGAAGGGCGGCTATTTCACCACCGAGGACGATGCCCGCGCCTATTACGACGAGATGCGCTACATGCTGGCGACCCAGATGGCCGCGCCCAACAGCCCGCAATGGTTCAATACCGGGCTGCACTGGGCCTATGGCATCGACGGTCCGGGGCAGGGGCATTACTACGTCGACTACAAGTCGGGCAAGCTGACCAAGTCGGGTTCGGCCTATGAACACCCGCAGCCCCATGCCTGCTTCATCCAGTCGATCAAGGACGATCTGGTGAACGAGGGCGGCATCATGGACCTCTGGGTCCGCGAGGCGCGGCTGTTCAAGTACGGCTCGGGCACCGGCACCAACTTCTCGTCGCTCCGCGCCGAGGGCGAGGCCCTGTCGGGCGGGGGCAAGTCCTCGGGTCTGATGGGCTTCCTTCGGATCGGCGACCGGGCCGCGGGCGCAATCAAGTCGGGCGGTACGACCCGTCGAGCAGCGAAGATGGTGATCTGCGACATGGATCACCCAGACATCGAGTCCTTCATCAACTGGAAGGTCATCGAGGAACAGAAGGTCGCGAGCCTCGTGGCGGGCTCCAAGACCCATGAAAAGCACCTGAACGCGATCTTCGATGCGATCCGCGTTTGGGACGGCAATGCCGATGCGGCCTTCGACCCGGGCAAGAATGACGGCCTGAAGGCCGCGATCCGGGCCGCCAAGAAGGCGATGCTGCCCGAAGCCTATGTCAAGCGCGTGCTCGATTACGCGCGCCAGGGGTATTCCTCGATCGAGTTCCCCACCTATGACACCGATTGGGACAGCGAGGCCTATGCCACGGTGTCGGGCCAGAATTCCAACAACTCGGTCCGCGTGACCGACGCCTTCCTGAAGGCGGTCCGCGAGGACGCAGATTGGGAACTGGTCCGGCGGACCGACGGCAAGGTCGCCAAGACCGTCAAGGCCCGCGAGTTGTGGAGCCAGGTGGGCCACGCCGCCTGGTCCTGCGCCGATCCGGGCATCCAGTTCCATGACACCATCAACGCCTGGCACACCTGCCCGGCCGATGGCGAGATCCGCGCCTCGAACCCGTGCTCGGAATACATGTTCCTCGACGATACGGCCTGTAACCTCGCCTCGATGAACCTGCTGACCTTCTGGGGCGACGGCGCGTTCCAGGCCGAGGATTATGCCCATGCCACCCGGCTCTGGACGCTGACGCTGGAAATCTCGGTGATGATGGCGCAGTTCCCGTCGAAGGAAATCGCGCGTCTGTCCTACGATTTCCGCACGCTGGGGCTTGGCTATGCCAATATCGGCGGGCTTCTGATGACCATGGGCCTCGGCTATGACAGTGACGAGGGTCGGGCGCTGTGCGGCGCGCTGACCGCCGTTCTGACCGGCATCGCCTATGCCACTTCGGCCGAGATCGCGGGCGAGCTGGGTGCCTTCCCGGGCCACAAGCGCAATGCCGCCTCCATGCTGCGGGTGATCCGCAACCACCGCAACGCCGCCTGGGGCAAGGCCAAGGGTTATGACGGGCTTGCCGTGCCGCCGGTGCCGCTCGATCACGTCAACTGCCCCGACGAACGGCTGGTCGAGATGGCGATGTCGGCCTGGGACGAGGCGCTGGCGCTGGGCGAGAAACATGGTTTCCGCAACGCCCAGGTCTCGGTGATCGCGCCGACGGGCACCATCGGTCTGGTGATGGATTGCGACACCACCGGGATCGAGCCCGATTTCGCGCTGGTCAAGTTCAAGAAGCTCGCGGGCGGCGGCTATTTCAAGATCATCAACCGCTCGGTCCCGGCCGCGCTCGAGGCGCTGGGCTATGGACCTGCCCAGATCGAGGAAATCATCGGCCATGCGGTGGGCCATGGCACGCTCGGCAACTGCCCCGGCATCAACCATACCTCGCTGATCGGCCATGGCTTCGGTCAGGCCGAGATCGACAAGATCGAGGCGGCGCTGCCCTCGGCCTTCGACATCCGCTTCGTCTTCAACCAGTGGACCCTGGGCGAGGAATTCTGCACCCGTGTGCTGGGCATCCCGGCCGCCAAGATGGCCGATCCGGGCTTCGACCTGTTGCGCCATCTGGGCTTCAGTCGGGCCGATATCGAAGCTGCCAACGACCATGTCTGCGGGACGATGACGCTGGAAGGCGCGCCGCATCTCAAGCCCGAACATTACCCGGTCTTCGACTGCGCCAATCCCTGCGGCAAGAAGGGCAAGCGCTTCCTCAGCGTCGACAGCCACATCAAGATGATGGCGGCCGCGCAAAGCTTCATCTCGGGCGCGATCTCGAAGACGATCAACATGCCCAACGACGCCAGCATCGAGGATTGCCTGTCGGCCTATGAACTCAGCTGGTCGCTGGGGGTGAAGGCCAATGCGCTTTACCGCGACGGGTCCAAGCTCAGCCAGCCGCTGGCCTCGGCGCTTGTCGAGGATGACGAGGAGGCCGAAGAGATCCTGGCGACCGGCACCCCGGCCGAGAAGGCGCAGGTCATCGCCGAGAAGATCGTCGAGAAGGTGGTGGTCAAGGAGATCGTCCGCAGCCACCGCGAAAAGCTGCCGACCCGGCGCAAGGGCTATACCCAGAAGGCGATCATCGGCGGCCACAAGGTCTATCTGCGCACCGGCGAATATCAGGACGGGACGCTGGGCGAGATCTTCATCGACATGCACAAGGAGGGCGCGGGCTTCCGGGCGATGATGAACAACTTCGCCATCGCCGTGTCCGTGGGCCTGCAATACGGCGTGCCGCTCGAGGAATTCGTCGAGGCCTTCACCTTCACCCGGTTCGAGCCCGCGGGCGTCGTGCAGGGCAACGACTCGATCAAGAACGCGACCTCGATCCTCGACTACATCTTCCGCGAACTGGCGGTCAGCTATCTCGACCGGACCGATCTGGCCCATGTCAAACCCCAGGGCGCGGCCTTCGAGGAATTGGGCAACGGCCATGAAGAGGGCAAGGCCAATGTCGCCCCGATCTCGGACAGCGCAGCGTCGAAATCGCTGGAGGTGCTCAAGCAGATCAGTTCGACCGGCTATCTGCGCAAGCGCCTGCCGCAGGAGCTGGTGGTCTTGCAGGGCGGCATGGGGGCGGTGGCCTTCGCCAGCAGCATCGACACGGCGGCCGCGCTGCCCGCCGCGGGCCCGGCCTCCGGGGCGGCCACGGCGCTTGCCACCGGTACGGTGCCGATGGACGCACGCGTCAAGGCCAAGATGCAGGGCTACGAGGGCGATCCCTGCGGCGAATGCGGCAACTACACGCTGGTTCGGAACGGCACCTGCATGAAGTGCAACACCTGCGGTGCGACGAGCGGCTGCAGCTAAGACCGAGTAAATGTGTCGCTCCGGCTAAAGTTCCTCCCAAATCGGGCCAGTTTGTCCCGCTTTGGGGGGGGAGTCTGTTCCAGCCGGGCTGGCCTTCCCTGAGTTCGGAACCCCGCAGTTCGTGTATTTTTTCAGGACTGTCGGATGTTTCTGAGGAAATCGCGGGGTCGATCCCCGCCTCAGCATTTCCATGGGCGAAAGGATGCGCTTGAATCCTGGAGACGAACGGCCCCGCCCTCACCTCGCGACCTCGAGTTCTGCGTCAGGGCGATCGCACGTCCCGCAGGCCATCTTGACCGCGCTTCCGACCCGCCACCATGGACAACAGTCGTATGAAGCGGCTTCTCCCGCCTGGCCGACCTCGTTGAAGACGCCCGCTCCGCAAAGGTCCCGGAGGACCCTTGTGGGTAACTGCAAGCCGGCGGGGGCGGTCTGGCGAGGCGCTGGAGCCGTCACGAAGGGCTGCGCCTGCCGGACCTCGCCCGTTTCGGGGCAAGCCCCCTCGATCCTGGCGTCGGCATGGTCGACGAAGAGCTTCTCGCCAGCGGCATGGAGCTGGCGCATGACGGGCGACCGCCGCGCCACCCATGCCGAACCAGACCTTGCCCGCGTCGAGGTTAACCTGGTCCCAGTGCATCGCGAGGACTTCGGTCGGGCGCAACCGCGCGCCACGTTCGCCTTCGTCACGTCGGCGCGGCCGATCTTCACGCGGATGAAGTGGTTCCCGTGCTCGCCTGCGGCGTAGTAGGTTTTCGTGCGCTGACCGATGGACAGGTTGACCCCTGCGAGTTCGGTATCATGAACCCACAACGTCCCGGAATCCGGGTAGGGCAGGCCGTCAACAAGCGCCTGCGTGATCTTCTGGTGTGGCATGGCCGACCCCTGCGTTTGACCGATTTTTGACCGCTAGGTCAAACGTGTTGTCGGGTCTGTACGGGTGAATGCTCAACCGAGCATTTGAGGTAGGATGTTGATTTTATTGGTATTAGTCATGATCTTGCCCGCAATCGTAGCGGTATGGGCAAGATATATGGCTCCGGCGGTAGGGATCGAACCTACGACCAATTGATTAACAGTCAACTGCTCTACCGCTGAGCTACGCCGGAACTGGGGGGCGATATAGCAAGTCGATTCAGTGGCGTCCAGAGGGTCTTGCGGAAAAAATGCACGCGGATCGCGGGGGCTCTCAGATACGCTGCCAGAGCGCATCGGCGGACAGGGCGCCGTCCGGGGTCGCCAGGGAATGATCCGCCAGATCAATGAGATGGGCCAGGACGTTGCGGGTCGCGGCAGGCAGGAGGGCCGCGGGCGTGTCGGTGTAGACCGCGCGGGCAAGCGCGGCGGGCGTGGCCGGACCCCGGGACAGCTCGTCAAGGATGCGGGCGGCGCGGGCGCGGCGGTGGGCGGCGAGCGCCGCGATCCGGCCGGGACCGTCGGGCACCGGGGCGCCATGGGCCGGAAAGAGACGCCGCTCGGGCCGGGCGGCGAGCCGGTCCAGCGAGACCATGAAGGCGCCGAGATCGCCATCGGGCGGCGAAACCATAGAGCTGGCCCAGCCCATCACGTGATCGCCGGTGAAAAGCGCGCCCTCGTCGGGCGCGAGCCCGCTCCAGGCGAAGCAAAGGTGATTGCCCATATGGCCCGGCGTGTGCAGGGCGGTCAGCGTCCAGCCCGCGCCCTCGATGATGGCGCCGTCGGCAAGCGTCTCGTCCGGGGCAAATCCGGCATCGACGCCCTCGCCGCCGCCGAGCCCCTCAAGCGCCGCCAGATCGGCGCGGCGGCCCGCGCGGCTGTCGCCGAAGGCCAGGACCGGGGCGCCGGTCGCCTCAGCCAGCGGGCGGGACAGCGCGGAATGATCGAGATGGGAATGGGTGACGATGATCCGGTTCACCCGCTCGCCGGGGGCGAGCGCGGCCAGAAGTGCGGCGAGATGCGACGGCGAGGCCGGGCCGGGGTCGATCACCGCGACCTCGCCTTCGCCGAGAATGTAGCTGTTGGTGCCGCGGAAGGTCATCGGCGAGGGGTTGGGGGCCAGCACGCGGCGCAGCCCGGGCGCAAGCCGGTCGGCCCGGCCGGGTTCGGGGGCAAAGGGCTCGGGGGCGAAGGAGTCGTCCATCATTCCTCTTTCGTCGCGAAGGCGCTGCCGATATGGCTCTAGCATGGTGGACCGCTGGATCAAACGGGTGCTGCCGCGGGGGCTCTACGGCCGGGCCGCGCTGATTCTGATCGTGCCGATCGTGACCATCCAGCTGGTGGTCTCGGTGGTCTTCATCCAGCGCCACTTCGCCGATGTCACCCAGCAGATGACCCGGGCGCTGGTGCTGGAGCTGGCCTATCTGACCCGGATCGTCGATGCGGCGCCCGACCTTGCCCAGGCGCGGACCGAAGCCGGCGCCGTGGCCCGGCCGCTGGGGCTGGGGCTGACGCTGCCGGCCGAGGCGCCGCAGGACGAAAGTCGGCGATTCTACGACCTCTCGGGCGAGACCGTGACCGAGACCCTGCGCCGGGGGCTGCCGGGCTTCACCGGGATCGACCTTGCGACCGACACTTCGCGGGTCTGGGTCGGCATCGAGACTGGCAAGGGGCCGATGGAGGTGTCGTTCAACCGCGGTCGGGTCTCGGCCTCGAACCCGCATCAACTGCTCGTGCTGATGGTCTTCACCAGTGCGCTGATGACGCTGATTGCCTTCCTGTTCCTGCGCAACCAATTGCGCCCGATCCGGCGCCTGGCCCGTGCCGCCGACGCCTTCGGCAAGGGGCGCCCGATTCCCTACCGGCCCTCGGGCGCGACCGAGGTGCGGGCCGCGGGGCGTGCCTTTCTCGACATGCGCGCCCGGATCGAACGCCAGATCGAACAGCGCACGCTGATGCTGTCGGGGGTCAGCCACGATCTGCGGACGCCGCTGACCCGGCTCAAGCTGGAACTGTCGATGGCCGAGGACACGCCGGAAACCCGGGCGATGCTGCGCGACATCAACGACATGGGGCGGATGATCGACACCTTCCTCGACTTCTCGCGCGCCGATGCGCTGGACGATCCCGAGGAGGTCGATCCGGCCGCTCTGCTGGACCGTGTCGCGCAGCGCGCCGGGGCGGCGGAGGGGACGGTCGAGCTGGGCGCCCTGCCGCGCGGCCAACGGGCCTCGCTGCGGCCGATGGCGGTCGAGCGGGCCTTGCAGAACCTCATCGACAACGGGCTGCGGCACGGCACCCGGGTGGCGCTGTCGCTGTACCTTCGGCCCGGGGCGCTGGTCTTCACGGTCGAGGATGACGGGCCGGGCATTCCGGAGGATCAGCGCGAGCTGGCGATGCAGCCCTTCCAGCGGCTGGACGAGTCGCGCAACCAGAACCGGGGCTCGGGTGCCGGACTGGGTCTCGCGATTGCCGCCGATATCGCGCGCGGCCATGGCGGGGCCTTGCATCTGGGCACCAGTGCGCGGCTGGGCGGGCTGCGGGCCGATCTGGTTCTGGCGCGCTAGAGCCGCCGCCCAGGCGCCGCCCCTTCGATGGGGCGGCCGGTGTCGGGCCAGGAAACAGGCCGGAAGTTGCAGCCCGAAACCGCCTTGCAGACGGCAACAGGATGCGAAGCCGTCAGGCTTAGGCGGAAGGCCCCAGCCGGTCGAGCAGCGCGCCGCTTTCGCGGCGCCCGAAGGCGCCGGCCGCGCGGCCACGCCGGGCGCCGAGCCGGGTGGCGATGAAGGCCTCGGCCACCGCATCGGGGGCGCCGCGCAACAGGACGGACGCCGTCAGCAAAAGCGCGGTCTGTTCGGCGTACCAGCGTGCCTCGGCCTCGTTCGGCAAGCCCGGCCAGCGCGCGGCATGAGCGCGCAATTCGGCATCGTAAAGCCGGTCGGCCCCGGCCGCCGCGTGCAGTTCCGCGGCCAGGGCGTCGGCGGCCAGCGGTTCGCGGGCCAGCGTGCGCAGGATATCGAGGCAGATCACATTGGCCGAGCCTTCCCAGATGCCGTTCAGCGGGGCTTCGCGGTAGAGCATCGGCAGCGGGCAGTCCTCGATATAGCCGTTGCCGCCAAGCACCTCCATCGCCTCGGCGATCATCGCGGGGGCCTGCTTGTTGGTCTGGAACTTGGCCAGAGCCACAGCGATCCGGGCCAGCGCGGCCTCTGCCTCCCCGTCCCGGGCGCGGTCGACGGCCGCGGCGACCCGAAGCCCCAGCGCGACCGCGCCTTCGACATCGAGCGCCAGATCGGCCAGAACGGCGCGCATCAGCGGCTGGTCGATCAGCCGCTTCTGAAAGGCGGTGCGATAGGCGACCCAGTGATGCGCCTCGGACAGCGCCGCGCGCATCAGGCCCGCAGGCGCCAGGGCGGTATCCAGCCGGGTGTGGTGCACCATCGTCAGGATCGTGCGGATGCCATCGCCGATCTCGCCCAGCTGCCAGGCCAGGGCCCGGTCGTATTCGATCTCGGCCGAGGCATTGGACCGGTTGCCGAGCTTGTCCTTCAGGCGCAACAGGCGGATCGCGTTGCCTTCGCCGGGCAGCCACCGCGGCACCAGAAAGCAGGTCAGCCCGCCCGGCGCCCGGGCAAGCGTCAGGAAGCCGTCCGACATCGGGGCCGAACAGAACCACTTGTGCCCGGTCAGCCGCCAGGCCTCGCCATCCGGCTCGGCCCGCGTGGCGGTCGCGCGCAGGTCCGACCCGCCCTGCGTTTCGGTCAGGGCCATCCCCAGCGTCGCGCCCTGTTTTTCGGCGAGGGGCCGCGGCGCCGGGTCGTAGCGGCGCGAGGCCAGCAGCGGCTGCCAGGCGGCGGCCAGCGCGTCCGAGGCGGCCAGAGCGGGATGGGCGGCATACGTCATGGTCAGCGGGCAGCAATGCCCGGGCTCGATCTGCGCGGCCATGTAGACCATTGCGGCATGGGCGGCATGCCCGGCCGGCCCGCCCTCCCAGGGCAGCGCGGCATAGCCTGCACCGATGCTGGTGCGCATCAGGCAATGCCAGCCGGGGTCGAATCGCACCTCGTCGAGCGTTTGCCCGGCGCTGTCGCGGGGCACGAGTTCGGGGGCGTTCCGGTTGGCTGCCCGCCCGGCGGCGCGCATCTCGGCGCGGCCCATCTCTCGGCCGTAGACCGCCAGGGGGGCCGCTGGCGCGCCCGCGCGGGCGACGGCCTCGCGAAGCGCGGGATCGCTGGTCCAGAGGTCGACATCGCCCCGGTCGGGCGGCTGGTTGCGGACCTCGCAAGGGGCCGCAGAGGCTGAGGGCGGCAGGATCGGCATGGGGTCCTCCACGCCGAAGGATAGGCATTGCGGCGGGATCCTGCCAAGCCTTCCCGGTGGCGGAGCCCGTGCGGGTTCCGCCGCATTCTTTCCATTTTTGCGCCCGCGCTCCGCCGCTCACCTTGCCGCGCCGCGGCGGATCGGCTTGTGGCCGGGCGCAGGGCCGCTATGCTCCGCCGCGCGAAGCCAGTGCCACGGGAGAGCGGACCCTCATGCAGAAAATCACCGTCGAGACCACCCCGATCGAAGGCCAGAAACCCGGCACATCGGGGCTGAGGAAGAAGACCCCGGTCTTAATGGGGCCGCATTACCTGGAGAATTTCGTCCAGTCGATCTTCACCGCCATTGGCGGGGTCGCAGGCAAGACGCTGGTTCTGGGCGGCGACGGGCGCTATTTCAACGACCGTGCGGCGCAGGTGATCCTGCGCATGGCCGCGGCGGGCGGCGCGGCGCGGATCATCGTGGGGCAGGGGGCGCTTTTGTCGACGCCCGCGGCCTCGAACCTGATCCGCAAGCGCGGCACAGATGGCGGCATCATCCTGTCGGCCAGCCACAACCCGGGCGGGCCGGACGAGGATTTCGGGGTGAAGTTCAATACCCCGAATGGCGGCCCCGCGCCCGAGGAGGTGACGAACCGCATCTTCGAGGCGACCCGCACGATCGCGTCCTACGACATCCTCGAGGCACAGGATCTGGACCTGTCGGTGCCGGGCGAGATCAAGCTGGGCGAGACGGTGGTCGAGGTGGTGGACCCGGTCGCGGATTATGCCGAGCTGATGGAAAGCCTCTTCGATTTCGACGCCATAAGGCGGCTGATCGCGGGCGGCTTCACGCTCTGCTTCGATGCGATGCATGCGGTGACGGGGCCTTATGCCAAAGCGATTCTCGAAGGCGCGCTGGGCGCGCCCGAGGGCAGCGTGATCAATGCGCTGCCAAGCCCGGATTTCGGCGGCGGGCACCCCGACCCGAACCCGATCTGGGCCAAGCCGCTGGTCGATCTGGTGATGGGACCCGAGGCGCCCGATTTCGCCGCCGCGTCGGACGGGGACGGTGACCGCAACATGATCCTGGGGCGCGGCATCGTGGTCACGCCCTCGGACAGTCTGGCCGTGCTGGCGGCGAATGCGGCGCTGGCTCCGGGCTATGCGCGCGGGCTCTCGGGCGTGGCGCGGTCGATGCCGACCTCGCGCGCCGTCGACCGGGTCGCCGAGGCGCTGGGGATCGACTGCTACGAGACGCCCACGGGCTGGAAGTTCTTCGGCAATCTGCTCGATGCCGGGCGGGCGACGCTCTGCGGCGAGGAAAGTGCCGGCACCGGGTCCGATCATGTGCGCGAGAAGGACGGGCTTTGGGCGGTGCTGCTGTGGCTGAACGTGCTGGCCGGAACCCGGCTGTCGGTGGCCGACACAATGCGCGCGCATTGGCGGGCCTACGGGCGCAACTACTACACCCGGCACGATTACGAGGCGGTCGACAAGGACAAGGCCGAGGCGATGCTTGAGGCACTGCGCGGACGGCTGGAGGACCTGCCTGGCCAGAGCTTTGCCGGGCGGCGTATCGAGATGGCGGACGAATTCGCCTATGACGATCCGGTCGACGGGGCGCGCAGCACGGGGCAGGGGATTCGCATCCATTTCGAGGGCGGCGCCCGGATCGTCTACCGGCTGTCGGGCACCGGCACGGTGGGGGCGACGCTTCGGGTCTATCTGGAAGACTTTGTCGACGACCCGGCCCGGCTGGAACTGCCGGTCGAAGAGGTTCTGGCCGATGTCATCTCTGCGGCCGACGAGATCGCTGGCATCCGTGCCCGGACCGGCCGCAGCGAACCGGATGTGCGGACCTGAGCTCTCCCGCCCCGGCCCCGGCACGGGGGCTGCGCCCCCGCTTGGGCCGCGTTGGGCCGGGCGCGCGCTGACGCGCGCGCGCCTCCGGCGGAGGTATTGAGACCAAGAAGAAGGGGCCTGCGCCGCTGCTTCTTCTTGGCAAAAATACCCAAATCCTGAGGGTCACTCCTGCGCGAAAGGGTCCGTCGGATAGCCGACCGCGGCGAGGTAGAGCCCGCCGGGCGGGCAGACCGGGCCGCAGGCCGCGCGGTCGCGCGCCTCGAGGGCTGCCTTGACGTCTTCGGGGGCCCAGGCGCCCGCGCCGACCCGTTCGAGCGTGCCGACGAAGCTGCGCACCTGATTGTGCAGGAAACTGCGGGCGCGGACGTGAAAGCGAAACTCGCGGCCGCCGGGATAGGGCATGTCCTCGATATCGAGCGCGTCGAGCGTCTTGACCGGCGAGGCCGCTTGGCAGAGCGAGGCGCGGAAGGTGGTGAAGTCGTGCCGTCCCAGCAGGTGGCGCGCGGCCGCCTGCATCGGCGCGAGGTCCAGATCGTGACTTACGCGCCAGACCTGGCCCCGGTCATGCACCAGCGGGGCCCGGCGCGAGACGAGGCGGAAGAGATAGCGCCGCTCGACCGCCGAGAACCGGGCATGGAAATCGTCCGGCACGCGCGCGCAGTCCACCACCGCGACCGGATGCGGTTTCAGATGGTGGTTCAGCGCCTCCGACAGCCGGAACGGGTCCCAGTCCTTTGTTAGGTCGCAATGGGCGACCTGACCCAGCGCATGGACGCCCGCATCGGTCCGCCCCGCCGCCGCGATCGAGGGCACGCCCTGTTCCAGCCGCGCCAGCGCCGCCTCGACCGCGCCTTGCACCGACGCGCGGTCGGCCTGGCGTTGCCAGCCGGAAAACGGCGTGCCGTCATATTCGATCTTCAGCGCATAGCGGGGCATGACGCCCCGGTTACCGCGACAATCCTTCCTTGGCAATCGGCACTCCGGGGGGCTGGCAGCGGCGGCGCGGCATGATTAACTGTCACCCGGACTTCGAAAGGAGCGTCCGGACCTCGAAAGGAGCGACCTTGCGCATCGGCGATCTGGCGGATGGAATGACACGCGGCGTCGAAGGCATCGCCGCCTCGGTTTCCGAGACCTTCATGGAACCCGTGGTGCGGCTGGGCGTGACCGGCCTGTCGCGCGCGGGCAAGACCGTGTTCATCACCTCGCTGGTGGCGAACCTGCTCGACCGGGGGCGGATGCCGCAGCTGCGCGCGGCCGCCTCGGGGGCCATTGTCTCGGCCTATCTGCGGCCTCAGCCCGACAACACCGTGCCGCGCTTCGATTACGAGGCGCATCTGGCGGCGATGACCGGGTCCGAGCCGCACTGGCCCGATTCGACCCGCGCCGTTTCGGAATTGCGGCTGTCCTTGAAGGTGCGGCCCGGCGGGCTTGGCAGCATCTTCGGCGCGGTGACGGGCCCGCGCACGATCCATGTCGATATTGTCGATTATCCCGGCGAGTGGCTGCTGGATCTGGCGCTGATGGACAAGGACTATGCCGAATGGGCGGCCGACACGTTGGGTCGGCTCGACCAGCGGCCGGGGTCCGAGGGCTTTGTCGCGGCGCTGGGCGGGGTCGATCCGGGCGCACCCTTCGACGAGGCGACCGCGCAGATGCTGGCCGCGCGCTTCACCGAGGCGCTGAACATCGCGCGCGAGGCGGGCTTTTCCGATTGCACCCCTGGGCGCTTCCTGTTGCCGGGCGAGATGGCGGGCTCACCCGTGCTGACCTTCGCGCCCTTGCCGGTGCCGGGCGGCAGCACGCCCCGCGGCAGTCTCTGGCGCGAGATGGAACGCCGCTACGAGGCCTACAAGCGCGAGGTGGTCAAACCCTTCTTCCGAGATCATTTCTCGCGGATCGACCGGCAGGTGGTGCTGGTCGATGCGCTGGGGGCGATCCATGCGGGGCCGCGCGCGGTCGAGGATCTGCGCCGCGCGATGACCGAGATCCTCGGCGCGTTCCGGCCCGGGCGCAATGCCTGGCTCACGCGCTTCCTGATGGGCAAGCGGGTCGAGAAGATCCTCTTTGCCGCGACCAAGGCCGACCATCTGCACCATTCCCAGCATGCCCGGCTGACCTCGATCATGCAGGCGCTGATGAAGGACGCGCGCCGCCGCGCCGATTTCGCGGGGGCCGACACTGCGGCGATGGCCATTGCCGCGCTTCGGGCGACGGTCGAGGAGACCCGCGAGCAGCGCGGCGAAAGCTATGACTGCGTGCGCGGCACGCTGATGTCCACGGGCCGGCAGACCGCGCTTTACCCGGGCGAATTGCCCGAGGACCCGGCGCTGTTGCTGGAACCGGCGCGGGACGGGGCCGAGGACTGGCTCGACGGCGATTATCAGGTCATGCATTTCGCCCCGGCGCGGCTGACGCTGAAACCGGGAGAGGGGCCGCCGCATATCCGGCTGGACAAGGCCGCCGAATTCCTGCTGGGAGACCGCCTGAGATGACCCGCCGCCCCGTCGTGTTCGACCTCGAGGACGAGGAGACGGCGCCCGCGCGGCCCGCGCGCAGGCCCGAGCCCGAACCGTTTGCCGGCCCGCCGCCCCAGGACCCGCCGGTCAGCCCGGCCACGGCGCCGCCGGTGCCCGACGAGGACGAGGACCCGGCCCCCGAGGGGCGCGCCATGAAGACCCTTGCGGCGCTGGCCGCGCGGCGCCCCTCGCGGCTGGCGCGGTTCTTCTGGTCGTCCTTCGTCACGCTTCTGGGCTTCGTGATCTCTGTCGCGGCCTGGAATTTCGTCTTCGGGCTGTTCGAGCGCAACCAGATCCTCGGCACCATCGCCCTGACGCTGGTCGGGCTGGTCGCGCTGGCCGTGCTGCTGATCGCGCTCCGCGAGATGGCGGCCTTCGCGCGCCTCAGGCGGCTCGACACGCTGCATCGCGAGGCCGAGGCCGCCATCGGTGCCAATGACGTGAAGGCGGCCCGGACGCTGGTCGACCGTCTGACGGGGTTCTATGCCGCGCGCGAGGACACCCGCTGGGGCCGCGCCCGGCTGGCCGAGCGGCGCGACGAGATCTTCGACGCCGACGGGCTGATGGGGCTGGCCGAGCGCGAGCTGCTGTTGCCGCTCGATGCGGCGGCCACCCGCGAGATCGAGGCGGCGGCGCGCCAAGTGGCGACGATCACCGCCATCGTGCCGCTTGCGCTGGCCGATCTGCTGACCGCGCTGACCGCGAACCTCCGGATGATCCGCCGCATCGCCGAGATCTATGGCGGACGCGGCGGCGTGCTGGGCTCGATCCGGCTGGCGCGCGCGGTGATGACCCATCTGGTGGCGACCGGCGCGGTCGCGGTGGGCGATGACATGATCGGCTCGATTGCCGGAGGCGGCATGCTGGCCAAGGTCTCGCGCCGCTTCGGCGAGGGCGTGGTGAACGGCGCCCTGACCGCCCGGGTCGGCGTCGCCGCGATGGAGGTCTGCCGTCCGCTGCCCTTCCGCGAGGCGCGCAGGCCCTCGGTCAGCGCGCTGGTCAAGCGGGCGCTGACCGGCGTCTTCTCGCGCCCCGATTCTTGACCGGCGCGGACCTGCCCAGACCTGCCCAGACCTGCGACCGGTTCCCGCGCCCTGCCGGATTAACCCTTGTTTGCTTGAGCTTGACGGCCGGGCCGGGGTAGACTGGGGGCGGGCCCGGCGACCCGCCGGGCGAACCGGAGATCGAGCGCCATGACACACGCCTTTCCGGCGGCCCTTCTCGGGGCCGCATGCCTTCTTGCTGCCCAGTCCGCGACCGCGAGCACCGTCTACGGGATCGACTTTCCCGCGGGCGATATCTCTTTTGCGGACCGCGTCGTGAGTTTCACGCCCGGTTTCGGCTTTGGCGGCGGCGTGGCGCCCTGCACCGATGCCTCGAAGGCGCTGGGCGTGGCCTCGGCCGGCCCCGACAGCTATCTTGGCGAATGCAACGGCTATGTGTCGCTGGGCGAGGGCGGCAGCCTGGTGCTGGGTTTTGACGACAACCTGCTGGTGCCTTCGGGCGATGCCGCGCCCGATCTGCAAGTCTTCGCCGGTGGCGACCATGACGAGCATTTTCTGGTCCTGATCGGGATGGCGGGCGGGACGGAGGACTGGTTCGCGCTGACCGGCACCGAGGGCTCGATCTTCCTCGGGGGCTCGACCGGCATCGACATCGATGCCGCGGCCGGCGTGATGCCCGGTATGGCGTTCTCGCGGGTGATGATCGTCGACCTGCCGCGCTACTGCAACCCCGAGACCGGATTGATGGAATGGAGCGTGGGCGAGGCCTGCGGTGTCGATATCGCGCATCTTCCCTATGACGGTCCCTGGGCGGGCGTCGACATCTACGGGTTGGGCGCGATCTCGACGGTTCCGGCGCCGATCCCGCTGCCCGCGGCCGGGCTGATGCTGGCGACCGCGCTGGGCGGTCTGGTCGCGCTGCGTCGCCGCAGGGGGTAGCGGCGCTTTACCTTGGTCCGGGCGCTGTCTATAGAGACCGCATGCCTTGTTCTGTCCGGCCGATCCGTCGAATTACGGGCCCGGCGCTCTGATCCAGAGCGACCGGGCAAAGGCGCTTGACCCGTCGCGCCGAACTTTCCAGACATCATCAAGACCGTAATCCGGATCGCATTCCGAGGATTCCTGCCATGTGTGCCGATACACCCGACTACAAAGACACCCTCTTCCTGCCCGAGACCGATTTTCCGATGCGCGCGGGCCTGCCCGCCCGCGAACCCGCCTGGCTGGAGCGGTGGGCCCGAATCGGCATGTATGACCGGCTGCGCGAGAAGGAGGGCCGGGCGCCCTTCACGCTGCATGACGGTCCGCCCTATGCCAACGGGCACCTGCATATCGGCCACGCGCTGAACAAGATCCTCAAGGACTTCATCGTCCGCAGCCAGCAGATGATGGGCCGCGACGCGCGCTATGTGCCCGGCTGGGACTGCCACGGCCTGCCCATCGAGTGGAAGATCGAGGAACAGTACCGCGCCAAGGGGCTCGACAAGGACAAGGTCGATGTCGTCGATTTCCGCCAGGAATGCCGCCGCTTCGCCGAGGGCTGGGTCGATGTCCAGCGCGAGGAGTTCAAGCGCCTGGGCGTCACCGGCAATTGGGCCGATCCCTATCTGACCATGGACTTCCATGCCGAGGCGGTGATCGCCGAGGAGTTCATGAAGTTCCTGATGAACGGCTGCCTCTATCAGGGCTCGAAACCCGTGATGTGGTCGCCGGTGGAAAAGACCGCGCTGGCCGAGGCCGAGGTCGAGTATCACGACCATCAGAGCCACACGATCTGGGTGAAGTTCCCGATCGTTTCGGGGGCGTCCGAGGCGCTGGACGGCGCGCAGGTGGTGATCTGGACCACGACGCCCTGGACCATCCCGCAGAACCGCGCGGTCTGCTTCGGCCCCGAGATCGGCTATGGTCTTTACGAAGTCACGGCAACGCCCGAGGAATGCTGGGCCAAGGTCGGCGACCGCTTCATCCTTGCCGATGCGTTGGCCGAAAGCGTGCTGGGCTCGGCTCGTCTGACCTCGGATATGTGGACCCGCGTGGCCGATGTGTCCGCCGGCGCGTTGGGCGCGCTGACGCTCGCGCATCCCTTCCGCGGCATCGAGGGAGGCAACGGCGAATGGGACTATGACGTGCCGATGCTGCCGGGCGATCACGTGACTGATGACGCGGGCACGGGCTTTGTCCACACCGCGCCCAGCCATGGCGATGACGATTACCAGATCGGGCTGAAGTTTAATCTGCCGATGACCTACAACGTGCTGGAAGACGGCAGCTTCCGGCCCGACCTGCCGCTTTTCGCCGGCGCCGTCATCATCCGGCCCGACGGCAAGGAGGGCGATGCCAACCGCCGCGTCATCGACACCCTCGTCGAGGTCGGTACGCTGATCGCGCGCGGGCGGCTCAAGCACAGCTATCCGCATAGCTGGCGGTCCAAGGCCCCGCTGATCTACCGAAACACGCCGCAATGGTTCGCGGCCATCGACCACAAGCTGGACGACGGCATGGGCACCTATGGCGACACGATCCGCGCGCGCGCGCTGGCCTCGATCGACCAGTTGGTGAAGTGGACGCCGCAATCGGGCCGCAACCGCATCCATTCGATGATCGAGTCGCGCCCCGACTGGGTGCTGTCGCGCCAGCGCGCCTGGGGCGTGCCGCTGACCTGCTTCGTCAAGACCGGCGCCAAGCCCACCGATCCCGATTTCCTGTTGAAGGACCCCGCCGTCAACGCGCGCATCACCGCCGCCTTCGAGGCCGAAGGGGCCGATGCCTGGTACGCCCCCGGCGCCAAGGAACGCTTCCTCGGCAACGATCACAATGCCGAGGACTATACTCAGGTCTTCGACGTGCTGGACGTGTGGTTCGACAGCGGCTCGACCCATGCCTTCGTGCTGCGCGACCGCGCCGATGGCACCGAGGATGGCATCGCCGATCTTTACCTCGAAGGCACCGACCAGCACCGGGGCTGGTTCCATTCCTCGATGCTGCAGGCCTGCGGCACGCTGGGCCGCGCGCCCTATCGCGGCGTGCTGACCCACGGCTTCACGCTGGACGAGAAGGGCAACAAGATGTCCAAATCGCTCGGCAACACCATCGTGCCCGAAGAGGTCGTCAAGCAATACGGCGCCGACATCCTCAGGCTCTGGGTGGCGCAGACCGACTATACCAACGACCAGCGGATCGGCCCCGAGATCCTCAAGGGCGTGGCCGACAGCTACCGGCGTCTGCGCAATACCATGCGCTTCATGCTGGGCAACCTCGCGGGCTTCTCCGAGGCCGAGAGGGTCGCGCCCGCCGAGATGCCGGAACTGGAACGCTGGGTGCTGCACCGGCTGGCGGAACTGGATGAAAAGGTTCGCGCGGGCTACGACGCCTATGACTTCCAGGGCGTGTTCCAGGCGCTGTTCAACTTCTGCACCGTCGATCTGTCGGCCTTCTATTTCGACATCCGCAAGGACGCGCTTTATTGCGACGCGGCCGACTCGGCGACCAGGCGGGCGTCTCGGACCGTGCTGGATCTGCTGTTCCAGCGGCTGACGACCTGGCTGGCGCCGATCCTCGTCTTCACCATGGAGGATGTGTGGCTGTCGCGCTTCCCCGGGGATGAGGGCTCGGTGCATCTGCAGGACATTCCCGACACGCCCGCCGACTGGCGCGACGAGGCGCTGGCTGCGAAATGGGCGGGCATCCGCCAGGTGCGCCGCGTGGTGACTGCCGCGCTCGAGATCCAGCGTCAGGACAAGGTGATCGGCGCCAGCCTAGAGGCCGCGCCGGTGGTGCATGTGCGCGATGCCGAGGTGCTGAAGGCGCTGAAATCGGTCGATTTCGCCGATATCTGCATCACCTCGGCGGTGCAGCTCAGCGGCGACCCGCGCCCGCAAGAGGCGTTCCGCCTGCCCGATGTCGATGGTGTGGGCGTGGTCTTCGAAAAGGCCGAGGGCGAGAAATGCGGCCGCTGCTGGAAGATCCTGCCCGATGTGGGCCAGCACGCACATCCGCAGACCTGCGGGCGCTGCAGCGCGGCCCTGGGCTGAGACGATGCGGGGGCCGGATCGACCCGGCCCCCATCCTTGTCGCGGGATCAGGCAGCGGCCCCCGAGAACAGCGCCTTGGTGTTCTGGAAGGTGGCAACGCCGGTCTGCAGCGCCAGCTGGTCCTTGAAGACCGACCGGTCGAACGAGCTGTCGGTCTGGAACTCGCTCTGCAGCAGCCTGGTAGTCGAATCCGGCGGTGGAGTCTGGCGATTGGCCGCAATGTCCGACCGGGCGGCCGCCTTGTCCTCATCGCCGACCGACACCGCCCGGTTGTCCGGATCGAGGAAGTCCGCGATCCGGCTCAGGGCGCTGTCCCGGGTCGAAGGCTGGCTGTTCCCCGTCGGATCGTAGGGGCCAGCGGCTTGTTCCGGAGGCTTTGCGGCCTCGGTCTCGAGCTCCATCATGCTTTTCACGAGGTTCTCGGTGGCGCCTGGAGTTCCGAGGCTTTCCCTGCGCGTTTCCGGTTGGGACAGCGACAGAAGGCCATCGCCATTGGTATCGACATCCGACTTGGCGTTGGCGTCGATCAGGTTCGCGAGGCCGGTGCTGGCGACCTCGCCATAGGACAGGCCGCCATCCTTGTCCTTGTCGATCTGGCTCAGGATGTCCGTTGCGGACTGGGCCTGGCCGGAGGCGGCAGGCCCCTGTTGGCGGGAATCGATATGTAGCGCCTTGCGTGCTGCAGCGACGCCCCAGGCGGAGAAGTCGCCTGCGATTGGTGCGGTCATGGTCTCTCCTTCTGAGCAGACAGGTGGAGCCCCATGCTCGGAAGAAGAGGTTGGTCAAACCTGAACGGCCCCCCTGCGGAAGCCCCGGGCGGCGCAGGTTTTTCCGCAGGATTTTCCCGGATTTGAAAGCGTTTGGCCGAAGGGTCCCGGTCGTGCGGTGGGCAGTCGGGAAACGGTCCTCGGGTGATCCCGAGACTCATGACGGGTACATTCCCCCGGCCATCAAGCCAGGGGGCAGGTGGTGGGGCAAAGATGACGGTGCGGCCTCGGTCAGGCAGCTTTTTCCGTCAGCATCCGTTGCATCGCGGTGTAAAGCGCTTCGGCCTGGGTCGACGCCTGGTCGTTGGACGAACCGGTGTCGCTCAGGCTGGACAGGACGCCCTGCATGATCGACTCGGTCTGGCTGGGCGCCGGGGCGGGCCGGGGGGCGTCGACGGCCTCGGGCGGCGCCGCCGGGACGGTCGCGGTTTCGGTCCGCCGGTCGGTCGCCGATGCGTCGTCGGACGCCGATGCGTCGTCGGAGGCCGTCAGCGGACGGCGCGCGGACCGGGAGTCCTCGCTTTCCTCGGCTTCCAGAAGCTTGAGGCGCGTATCCTCCGAGCTTCTGGTCTGGGCCTCGGAGGAGCCGGACGCCGCTGGAGGCGGCGGGGTCTGCCGCGCGGCGCCCAGCCCGGTCAGGGCCGAGCTGGTCATCGAGATGTTCATGGCTGTCCTTTCCAGCAGTCACAATGGAGCAGGCCCGTGTCGGGAAGACACGGTCCGGCTTTCGCCATTGAACACCGGAATGGTGGATCAAATGAGGCAGAACCGGGGCATCTGTCGGCAAATACCCCGAATCGCGCGTCTGTGACCGCCGCCGGGCCGGGCCGCTCAGGCCTTGGGATGGGCCGCGTCGTAGACGTCCAGAAGCCGTGCCGTATCGACCGCCGTATAGGCCTGGGTGGTCGACAGCGAGGCATGGCCCAGCAATTCCTGGATCGTCCTGAGATCGCCCCCGGCGGCGAGAAGATGTGTGGCGAAACTGTGGCGCAGCGCATGCGGCGTGGCCGAGGCGGGCAGGCCCAGCCGGGCCCGCGCCCCCTCCATTGCCCGGGTCACCATCCGCGGGTTCAGCGCCCTGCCGCGCGCGCCGCGAAAAAGCGGCCCGTCGGGCACAACATCGAACGGGCAGAGGTCCAGATAGGCGGCGACCGCCTCGCGCGCGACCGGCAGGACTGGCACCAGCCGTTCTTTCCCGCCCTTGCCGACGATCCGCAGCATGTCGGGCAGCGGCGTGTCGCGGCCCCGAAGCCCCAGAGCCTCGGAAATCCTTAGCCCCGAGCCGTATAAAAGCGTCGCGACGGCCGCGTCGCGCGCCGCGATCCAGGGCACCTCGGGCGTGTCGCCGAGATCGGCGATCACCGCGCGGGCGGCGTCCTCGGCAAGCGGGCGGGGCAGCTTGCGGGTAAACTTGGGCGAACGCACCGACAGAACGGCGGTCGGTTCGAACCCCTCGCGCTTGCCGAACCAGCGGAAGAAGCCCTTGACCGCCGACAGCGCCCGCGCCAGCGACCGCGGCCCCAGCCCGCGCCCGCGTTCATGTGACATCCAGGCGCGCAGGTCGCGCAGCTCGATCCGGGCCAGCCGGGCGGGGGCTGCGGGTTCGCCGTCATAGTCAGCCAGAAACGCCAGAAACCCCCGCAGATCGGTCGCATAAGCCCGGATCGTGGCCTCGGACGCGCCGTCGATGGCGCGCTCCTCGGCCAGCCAGGCTTCGAGCGCGTCGCGCAGCGCCGGGCTGAGCGCGAGGCTCATGCCAGCCAGCGCCGCAGCACCCTTTCAACGGCATCGGCGAAGAATTCCATCAGGTCGGTGCCCTGATTGGGGGTGAATTGCTGCGGATCGGCCGACCCCAGCGCCAGCAGCGCGGGCAGCCGGGCCTCGCCCAGATCGAGCGTCAGCAACGCCTCGGACCGCAGCTCGGCGGCCCGGCTGCCGTAGATCGACTCGGAATGCGGTCCGGTGCGGCGCAGCACGATCCGGCGCGGCGGCCGGCTGGTGCCGTTTCCGGCATAGCTCCGGGCAAATCCTGCGGTCATCACCCGCACCGCGCCGCCGGGCGCGGCCAGCGCCGTCTCGGCCCGGTCGCCATCGGTTTCCAGAACCAGCCGCACGCAATCGACGCGCAGGATCGCGGCCAGATCGTCGTCCAGAAGCCCCAGCAGGGTTTCGAAATCGGGCGCCTCCAGCAGGCGCAGCACGGCGCGATGGATCTGGTTGGTGCCTGCGAGGTTTTCGTAGGCGGCGGCGATGACCGACCGGTGGGTCTCTTCCAGCCGGTCGAGCCGCGCCTCGAGCCGTTCCATCGCGATGCCGCGCAGATCGACGATGTTGGCGCCCATCATCTTGTCATTGGCCGCGACCAGGGCGCGCATCACGTCCGGATCGTCGAGGATCACCTTGGGCTCGTTGATGATCCTCGCGCGAAGATCGTCCGCTATCGCTGCGGTGTTGCTCATGTTTTCTGCCTCGTTTGCTTTGTATTTTGGAGGCAGGATACACCAGCCCTAAAGAATTTTCTGCCCCGTTTTTTCCCAGTCGGCCATGAACGCCGCAAGGCCCTTGTCGGTCAGCGGATGCGCGGCCATCTGTTTCAGAACCGAGGGCGGCGCGGTCACGACATCGGCGCCGATCTTGGCGGCCTCGCTGATATGGTTGACCGAGCGGATCGAGGCCGCGAGGATCTCGGTCTTGTAGTCGTAGTTGTTGTAGATCGTGCGGATATCGGCGATCAGGTCCAGACCGTCGAGGTTGATGTCGTCGAGCCGCCCGATGAAGGGCGAGACGAAGGTGGCTCCGGCCTTGGCGGCAAGGATCGCCTGCGCGGCGGAAAAACACAGCGTGACATTGACCATGTGCCCTTCGCCGGAAAGCGTCTTGCAGGCCTTCAGCCCGTCCCATGTCAGCGGCACCTTGACCGCGATGTTGGACGCGATCTTCGCAAGCTTGCGGCCTTCCTCGATCATGGCATCGGCGCCGGTCGCCACCACCTCGGCCGAGACCGGGCCGTCGACCAGGTCGCAGATCTCTTTCGTGACTTCCAGGATGTCGCGGCCCGATTTCAGGATCAGCGACGGGTTGGTGGTCACGCCATCCACGATCCCCAGGTCGTGGAGTTCGCGGATTGCCTCGATATCGGCGGTATCGACAAAGAATTTCATGAAAGCCTCCCCGGGCCTTGCTGCAATCGGTCGCGCCGGTGATAGCCGATGCGGGGCCGGGCCGAAACCCCGGTGGGACGGGGCGGCGCGATGAGGGAGGTTTTTCCCGAAGGGGCGCGGGTGGGCGTTCTGACCGCGCAGCCTCTGGGCCGGGTGCTGGACTATCTGGCGCCCGAAGGCGGCTGCGGGCTGGGCGATTATGTCGAGGTGCCGCTGGGCCCGCGCCGGGTGATGGGTGTCGTGTGGGGGCCGGGCGAGGGCAGCTTCGATGCCGCGAAACTGCGCCGGGTCGGCCGCATTCTGGACGCTCAGCCGATGCGGGACGAGATGCGGACCTTTCTGGCCCGGGCGGCCGATTACACCCTGACACCGCTGCCGCTGATGCTGCGGCTTGCCACCCGGACGCCGGGCTTGGGCGAGGCGCCGGGCGCGCTCAGGGTCTATCGCCGGGGCGAGGGGCAGCCCGACCGGATGACGATTGCGCGCGAGCGGGTGCTGGAGGTTCTGGAGGCCTTTGGCGGGCTGTCCTTCACCCTGTCTGAACTGGCGGCTGAGGCCGGGGTTTCGCCCGGCGTGATCAAGGGGCTCGTGCCCTCGGGCGCGGTGCTGGAAGAGGATCTGCCGCGCGACCGCCCCTATCCCCGGCTCGACCCGACGCGGCCCGGCAAGGCGCTGGCCGGGGATCAGGCCGCCGCCGCGCGGGCGCTTTGCGCGGGCGTCGCCTCGGGGGCCTATGGCACGACGCTGCTGAAGGGGGTGACCGGCTCGGGCAAGACCGAGGTCTATCTCGAGGCCGTCGCCGCCTGCCTGCGACAGGGCCGTCAGGCGCTGGTGCTTCTGCCCGAGATCGCCCTGACCGCCGAATTCCTGACCCGGGTCGAGGCCCGTTTCGGCGCGCGCCCCGCCGAATGGCATTCGGGCGTGACCTCGGTCGAACGGCGCAGGCTCTGGCGGATGGCGGGCGAGGGGGGGGCGCAGCTGGTGGTGGGCGCGCGCTCGGCGCTGTTCTTGCCGTTTCGCGATCTGGGCCTGATCGTCGTCGACGAGGAACATGACAGCTCGTACAAGCAGGAAGAGGGCGTTCTTTACAACGCCCGCGATATGGCGGTGCTGCGCGCCTCGCTGTGTTCGGCGCAGGTGGTGCTGGCCTCGGCCACGCCGTCGCTGGAAAGCTGGGCCAATGCCGATGCGGGGAAATACGCCCGGCTCGATCTGGCGGCGCGGTTTGGCACCGCGACCCTGCCCGAGATGGCCGCCATCGACATGCGCGCCGAAGACACGGCACCCGGGAGCTGGATCTCGCCCGCGCTCGAAGCCGAGGTTCGGGCGCGGCTCGGGGCCTCGCGGCAGTCGCTTCTGTTCCTGAACCGGCGGGGTTATGCGCCGCTGACGGTCTGCCGCGCCTGCGGTCACATGATCGGCTGCGAGCATTGCGACGCGCGGATGGTCGAGCATCGCTTCCAGCAGCGGCTGGTCTGCCATCAATGCGGCGAGACGAAGCCCATTCCTGAAACCTGCCCCTCCTGCGGGGTTGCGGGCAAGCTGGCACCGGTCGGGCCGGGGGTCGAGCGGCTGGCAGAAGAGGCGGTGGCACTGTTCCCCGAGGCGCGGGTCGCGGTGCTGTCCTCGGACCTGTTCGGCTCGGCCCGTGCGCTCAAGGCCCAGATCGAGGCCATCGCGGGGGGGGAGGCCGATATCGTCATCGGTACCCAGCTGGTGGCCAAGGGCCACAACTTCCCGCTTTTGACGCTGGTTGGCGTGATCGATGCCGATCTGGGACTGCAGGGGTCTGACCTGCGCGCGGCCGAGCGCACCTTCCAGCTGATGCGCCAGGTCGCGGGGCGGGCCGGGCGCGGGGCCGAGCGGGGGCTGGCGCTTCTGCAGACCTACCAGCCCGAGCATCCGGTGATTCGGGCGATCCTGACCGGCGACGAAGAGGGCTTCTGGCGGGCCGAGGCCGCGGAACGGCGCGCCGCCGGGGTGCCGCCCTATGGCCGGATGGCGGGGATCATCCTCTCGGCGCCCGAGGCGAAACCCGCCTTCGATCTGGGCACGTGGCTTGCGCGCAATGACGGGGCGCTGCGCCGGGTGGGGGCGCAAGTCTTCGGCCCGGCGCCCGCGCCGGTCGCGCGCATTCGCGGGCGCCATCGGGTCCGGCTTCTGGTCAAGGCGCCGAAGGGCGTGCCGCTTCAGGCCGCCATCACCGACTGGATTGCGCCGGTCAAGCTGCCGCCGAACCTGCGGCTTGCCGTCGATATCGACCCGCAAAGCTTCATGTGAGGCTCAGACAGGTCGCGCGGCCCCGTGCGGCTGGTCGATCAGGTAATCGGTCGCCATCGCCCCGATCCACATGCTGAACAGCGCCAGCCAGGCGGTGCCCGCAAAGATCGAGGCGCCGGTCACGCCCGCCCCGATGGAACACCCGCCCGCCAGCATGCCGCCGAAGCCCATCAGCGCCGCCCCGATCATCGCCTTGCGCATGTTGACCTCGGATTCGAAGCCCTGCAGCCGCAGATCGCCCCCGACCCAGGCAGCGGCGAAGGCGCCCAGGAACACGCCGGGCACAAGCCCGATGTCGAATTGCAGGATCGCCGGGCGTTCGAGGAAGAACATCAGCGTGTTGGCCGAGGGGCCGGTGAAGGTCAGGCTTTGCACCTGCACCGGGTCGAAGGCGACCTGCGACAGCCCGAAGGTCAGCACCCAGCCGACCGCCACGGCAAAGCCCACCCCCGCGCCGAAGACAAGCTTGCGAAACGAGATCCGGTTGCGCCGCGCCAGATACAGCGCCAGCACCGCAATCATCAGGCCCAGCCCCAGCCCGCTTTCGCGCGGCAGCCCGAGCCCGCCCAGCAGATCGCTGTTGCGCCCGCCCGCGGTGACCCAGAGCCCCGCGATCCGGTCGCGCAGGGGCGCCAGCCAGCCATGCAGGCTCATCTGGCCGACCACGGCGAAGATCAGCCCCGAGACCACCGAGCGCAGGTTGCCGGTCGCCGCCAGCACCAGCATCCGCCCGGCGCAGCCCCGCGCCAGCACCATGCCGACGCCGAAGAGAAGCCCGCCCGCGACCGCGCCCGACCACGAGCCCGGCACCGCCATGATCCGCGCATCCCCCGACCGCATCAGGCCCGACAGCTCGGCCGCCTGGACCCAGACGAGCGCGGTCGAAAAGCACAGAAGCCAGACCGCCAGCCGGGCGCCAAGCTGGCCGCGCGCCACCTCGACCGCCGCCGCGCGCAGGCAGAAGGCCGACCGCTGCGCCGCGACCCCGAAGATCCCCCCGGCGATCAGGCCGAACAGCGCGGCTGTCGGACCCTCGCCGATGCGCTCCACCAGCTGGACGATATCCATGCAGATCTCCTCTCTCCCTGGCCAAGGGTTCTGCCGTCGTCGGACCCGGCCCGCCTTGATCTGGGTCAGGCCCCCGCGGCCTGCGAGACCCTGCCGGAATCGTCTCGCCAGCGCAGGATTTCACGGATATGGGAAGACAATGAGCCTGCGATTTGTCCCCCTCCGCCTCGATGCCGCCGACACGCTGCCGCTCTGGCGGCGGCCTGTGTCGCTTCTGTTCGTGATGGCCTTCGCGATGCCCGTGGCCTTCGCCACCTGGTCGGCGCTTCTGAACAATTTCGTCATCGAGGCCGCGGGCTTCACCGGGGTCGAGATCGGCTGGCTGCACACGGTGCGCGAGGTGCCGGGCTTTCTGGCGATCGGGGTGATCGCGCTGATCCTCTTCATGCGCGAACAGGTGCTGGGGGTCGTGTCGCTGCTTCTTCTGGGGGCGGCGACGGCGGTCACCGCCTGGTTCCCCTCGCTGGGCGGCATCCTCACGATCACCATGCTCAGTTCGATCGGGTTCCACTATTACGAGACGGTCAACCAGTCGCTGCAGCTGCAATGGATCGCCAAGGACAAGGCGCCGCAGACGCTGGGCTGGCTGATGGCCGCGGGGTCCGCGGCGGCGCTTCTGGCCTACGGGCTGCTGGTCGTCACCTGGAAGACCTTCGATCTGTCCTACAATTTCGTCTATCTCGCCTCGGGCGGGTTTACGGCCGTCGTCGCGCTGTTCTGCCTCCTGGCCTATCCGCAATTCGAGGCCCCGAACCCGCAGGTCAAGCGGCTGATCCTGCGGCGGCGCTACTGGCTTTATTACCTGCTGCAATTCATGTCGGGGGCGCGGCGGCAGATCTTCACCGTCTTTGCCGCCTTCATGATGGTCGAACGCTTCGGCTTCGAGGTGAACGAGGTCACCGCGTTGTTCCTGATCAACTTCCTGGCGAACATGGCCTTCGCGCCGCTGATGGGCAAGGCGGTCGCGCGCTGGGGCGAGCGGCCGGCGCTGGTTTTTGAGTATGCCGGGCTGATCTGCGTCTTTCTGGCCTATGGCGGGATCTACTATCTGGGCTGGGGCGTGGTGCTGGCCGCCACGCTTTACGTGATCGACCACATGTTCTTCGCGCTGGCCTTCGCGCTGAAGACCTATTTCCAGAAGATCGCCGATCCGGGCGACATCGCCCCGACCGCCGCCGTGGCCTTCACCATCAACCATATCGCGGCGGTCTTCCTGCCTGCGGCGCTGGGCTATCTCTGGGTCACTTCGCCGGGCGGCGTGTTCCTGCTGGCGGCGGGCATGGCGGCGACCTCGCTGGCGCTGGCGCTTATGATCCCGCGCCATCCCGCCCCGGGCAACGAAACTGTCTTCGCGCGCTTCGCCCCGGCGCCGGCCGAATAAGCGCCGTCAGGCGCCGCCGATCCGGGTCAACAGCGCCTCGACCGCCCGGCTGCGATAGCGCTGGGGGTGGATCAGGACCGAAAAGGCCCGTTCTGGCCGCGCCGTCCAGTCCACTTCGCGAAACGAGATCCCGGCCGGGACATGGGATGCCAGCGTGCCGGCCGAGAGGAAACTGGCATAGTCGCTTTCCGCGACCACCGCGAGGATCGCCTCGTTCGACGGCAGCTCCATCGCGAGGCTCAGATCGGCCAGCCTCAGCCCCATCGCCGCCAGATGATCCTCGAAGACCGCACGGGTGCCAGAGCCCGGTTCGCGCACGACCCAGTCCTGTGCCAGATAGGCGGCGCGGTCGGGGGCGGGCGCCGCGGCGAGCGGATGGTCCTTGCGGGTCACCAGCGCCAGCGCGTCGCGGTCGACCACCCGGGTCAGCAGGTCGGGGGCATCGACCTCGCCCTCGACAAAGCCCAGATCGGCGGCCCCTTCGCTCACTGCCCGGGCGACCTGGGCGCTGTTGCCGATCTTCAGCGAAATCGCGACGCCGGGATGGGTTTCATGCAAAGCGACCAGCCGGGGCGGCAGCCAGTAGGACCCGACGGTCTGGCTGGCCGAGATCCGCAGCCGGCCCTGTGCTGTCTGGCCCAGATCGGCCAGCATCAGCTCGGCCGCCTCGCTTTCGGCCAGCAGGGCGCGGGCGGTGTCCATGAAACGCCGCCCGGCCTCGGTCAGCGCGATCCGCCGCCCGACCCGGTCGAAGAGCCGCACCCGGTGCCGCGCCTCCAGCGCCGCCACCGCCGACGAAACCGCCGACTGGGTCAGGTTCAGCGCTTCGGCGGCCCGGGTCACATGCTGGCGTTCGGCGACGGCCAGGAAGATGCGGATCTGTTCTAGGGTCATGCATCGGTCTTACAGGCATGCTGATAAATTAGTAAAATCGAACGAAAGCATCCAAGCAATCCGTTGGATAAAACGATTGCGCCGGTCCAGCCTGCCGCCCACGGCAACGGAAAGGCAGACCCATGACCGACACCCCCCTCGACAGCGCCCTGCGCGGGCTGGCCCGGATCGACCGCGCCGGGCTTTTGCCCGGGCTCGCGCTGACCGGGGGGCTGGCGCTGGTGGCACTGGGGCTGCACCGCGCGCTGGGCATCCCCGCGCTCAGCCCGCTGGTGCTGGCGATGGTCATGGGAATGGCGATCCGCAACGGGATCGGCCCGGTACCGCTGGCCGCCCCCGGCATCGCCTTTTCGCTGAAACGGCCGCTGCGGCTGGCCATCGTGCTGTTGGGGTTCCAGCTGACGCTGGGCCAGCTGGCGGCGGTCGGGCCGCTGGGGCTGGGGATCGTGGCGGTGACGCTCTGTTCGACCTTCGTCTTCACCAAGGCGATGGCCCGTCTTCTGGGGGTCGAGCGGCGGCTGGGCGAGCTGATCGCGGCGGGCACGTCGGTCTGCGGCGCCTCGGCGGTGCTGGCCTGCAACACGGTCACGCGCGGGTCGGACGAGGATGTGGCCTATGCCATCGCCTGCGTCACCGTCTTCGGGTCGGCGGCGATGCTGACCTTCCCTCTGATCGGGACCGCCTTGCATCTGACGCCCCAGGCCTACGGGCTTTGGGCGGGGGCCTCGATCCATGAGGTGGCGCAGGTCGTGGGCGCGTCCTTCGCGCTGGGCGATGCGGCGGGGCAGGCGGGGACCGTGGCCAAGCTGAGCCGGGTGATCCTGCTGGCGCCGCTGATCCTGACGCTGGCCCGGGTCGGCCGGTGGCGCGGCCATGCCCCCGGCGACGGGGCCGCGCCGATGCCCTGGTTCGTGGTCGGGTTCCTGGCCATGGTCGGGGTCAACTCGGTCCTCGATCTGCCCGAGGCGGCGCAGCACGGGCTGGCGCTGACGGCCTCTTTCCTGCTGACCGTGGCGCTGGCGGCGATGGGGCTGGAAACCGACATCCGCAAGCTTCGGCGCAAGGGTCTGCGCCCGCTGCTGCTGGGGGCGGCGGCCTCGGTCTTCGTGGCGGGTCTTGCGCTCGCGCTGGTGGCGCTGCTCTGACGTCAAACCCGCGATCCGTTCAAAATTCCTTCAATTCCAGATCTGCCCCATAGGCGGCCGTCGCGGGCCGCCTATATCGACTGTGGTGCAAAAGAACGGAGGTGTGTGCATGTTTTCCCTTCTGGGCCGAAAGACCGAGATGGTGCGCGAGGACGAGGCGCTGAAAGGTCGTCCCGAGCCGATCGCCACCGCCGAGACCCATCACGTCTTCGGGCGTCCGCTGCAGGCGCCGCTTCCCGAGGGGATGCAAGAGATCGTCTTCGGCATGGGCTGCTTCTGGGGTGTCGAGCGGCTCTTTTGGAAGCTGCCGGGCGTCTGGATGACGGCGGCGGGCTATGCGGGCGGCTTCACGCCAAACCCCACCTATGAAGAGATCTGCACCGGCCGCACCGGCCATGCCGAGGTGGTGCGCGTGGTCTACGACCCGGCCGAGATTTCGCTCGACCGTCTGCTGCGCACCTTCTGGGAAGGGCACGACCCCACCCAGGGCATGCGTCAGGGCAACGACCGCGGCACCCAGTACCGCTCGGCGATCTATGTTTACACCCCCGACCAGAAGGCGGCGGCCGAAGCCAGCCTCGCGGCCTATCAGGCCCGGCTGAAGGCGGCGGGCTACCGCGCCGTCACCACCGAGATCCGCGAGGCGCCGCCCTTCTTCTATGCTGAAGGCTATCACCAGCAGTACCTGTCCAAGAACCCGGGCGGCTATTGCGGGCTCGGGGGCACGGGCGTAAGCTGTCCGGGGGGAGAGACCGCCTGATCCGGGGGCCATCGGTGACGATTGCGGGGACGCGCCTTCATATCACCGGCGCCAGTGGCGCGGGATGTTCCACTCTTGCCCGGGGGCTGGCCGTACGGCTGGCCTCGCAATGCTTCGACACCGACGATTTCTACTGGCATCCCTCCGATCCGCCGTTCAGTCGTAAGCGCCCGCCGGAAGAACGCTTGGCGCTGATGGTCGAGATCTTCCTGCCCCGTTCCGACTGGATCCTCGCAGGTTCGCTGCTGGGCTGGGGCGAGCCGCTGGTGCCGCGCTTCACCCATGTCGTCTTCCTGACCCTGCCCCCCGCGCAGCGTCTGGCGCGGCTCAGGCGGCGCGAGCGGCTGCGCTATGGCGATGCCATCCTGCCCGGCGGCCCGCAGGCCGGGGCGCACCGCGCCTTCATGGACTATGCGATGGGCTATGACAGCCCCGATTTCACCGGCCGCACCCGGGTCAAGCACGAGCTCTGGCTTGAGGAGCTGCCCTGTCCGGTGATCCGGCTCGACTCCTCGGTTGCGCCCGATCTGCTGGCCGACCGGGTGATCGAGGCGCTTGACCAGACCGTCGGCGCGGCCTAGGCGCTGGGCTCTGATCCCAGCCCATCCGAAAGGCCGCCCCGATGCCCACCTATTCCGCGCTGACCACGCTGACCGCGAAAGAGGCCGCCGACGCTCTGGCCGAGGCCATCGAGGCGCGGATGGACCCCGAACCCATCGGCGTCGGCGTCTTCGAGATCGAGGACGGCTCGGGCCTGTGGGAACTGGGGGCCTTCTTCACCGAGGCCCCCGACGAGGCCGGGCTGGCGCTTCTGGCGGTGGTGCACGGGGCGCGGCCCTTCACCGTGTCCGAGGTGCCCGAGACCGACTGGGTCGCCAAGGTGCGGCGCGATCTGGCGCCGGTTCAGGCCGGGCGCTTCTTCCTTTACGGCAGTCACGATGCCGACCGTGTGCCCGAGGGGCCGGTGCCGCTGCTGATCGAGGCCTCGATGGCCTTTGGCACCGGGCATCACGGCACCACGCTGGGTTGCCTGCGCGCGGTCGACCGGCTGGCCGAGGCCGGGCTGGCGCCCGACGCCGTGGCCGATATCGGCTGCGGTACGGCCGTTCTGGCGATGGCGGCGGCGCATCTGTGGCAGGTGCCGATCGTCGCCTCCGACATCGACCCGGTGGCGGTCGAGGTCGCCGAGGCCAATGTGGCGGCGAACGGGCTGGCGGGGCGCATCCGCTGCCTCGAGGCGGCGGGGTTCGATCATCCCGAGCTGGCAGCTGCGGCGCCTTACGGGCTGATCTTTGCCAATATCCTCAAGGCGCCGCTGATCGCGCTGGCGCCCGACATCGCGGCGCAGCTGGCCCCGGGCGGGATCGCGATCCTGTCGGGGCTGCTGAACGAACAGGCCGACGAGGTGGCCGCGGCCTATACCGCCGCCGGGCTCGATCTGGAGGGGTCGGAACAGATCGGCGACTGGACCACGCTTTGTGTCCTGAAGGGCAGGGGCTGAGCCGCAAAATTGCCGCTTTCTCCCGGCATCATGGCCGAACTTGGCCGATGCGGGAGAGGGCGATGCAGGATCCCCAATATCGCGACTTCCAAAACCGGTTGCAGCGGGTGGCCGAGTTGCACCGCTCCGGCCGCGCCTTCGAGGCCGCCGACACGCCTCATTCCGGCACTCGGCCGCGCCTTTCCCTGCATCTTCCGTTGTGGCGGTCGCTGGGGGTCATGGCCGTGACGGTCACGCTGGTGAAGGTGGCGATCCTCGTCCAGATCGGCGCCCCGGCCTATGCCGAGCGTCTGGCCCAGGCCAAAAGCCGCACGCCGGTCGAGCGTGCGGCGGCTGCCATCATGCAGGTCGACCCGGCGACGGGCTGGGTTGCGCGCAGGGTCTTGGCATTGCTCGACCGGGGGCACTGACCGCCTCCGGCCGCATCCGGTCCCATGGGGCAGGGCGCGCCGATCTCACCGCAGAAGGGTGTCGATGTCGCCACGGCAGAGGCCGATATCGTCGAGTTCCCGATCGCTCAGCTGCGACAGCGCCTTGCGCGTGCGGCGCAACTCGTCCCAGGCCTGAACGCGGGCGACAAGGGCGGTGACAAAACCCAGACGCGGGGCCGTCGCCAGCAGGCCGGCCGGTTGCGGGTGCGAGAGTTCGAACATGGCCATCTTGAAGGTCCTTCCGTCGCTGCGAGTCGTTCGTCGACTGCATAAAAGCGCAGCTATTCGTCCGGAATGTGGTGCGCAACCGGGCAATTCTGCATGCGACGCATGCGCCGCGCGCATGTCGGAAACGGTCGGACAATTCCCCGTCATAAAAGGGAAAAAACGCTTCCCCGTCTGGTCGCTTTCCGACATCCAGAGGCCGTTTCCTGACCGCGGACGCAACCGGTCCCGCGATGGGGCATGAAACCGCCCGACCGCATTCCGTCTGGCCGATGTTCGCTTTTCGTGCTACTGCGTCCGAAAAGCCACAAGAAATGGGGCAGCCATGCGTGTCTTGGGCATCGACCCGGGCCTCCGGAACACCGGTTGGGGGGTGATCGACCAGCGGGGCAGCCGACTCGGTCACATCGCGAACGGCATCTGCCACTCCTCGGGCGAGACCCTGGCCGAGCGGCTTTTGTCGCTGCACATCCAGCTGACCGAGATCGTCGCCCGCTACGCCCCCGAGGCGGCGGCGGTCGAACAGACCTTCGTCAACCGCGACGCGGCGGGCACGCTGAAGCTGGGGCAGGCGCGGGGCATCGCGCTGCTGGTGCCGGCGCAGGCCGGGCTCGAGGTCGGCGAATATGCCCCGAACGCGGTCAAGAAGGCCATCGTCGGCGTCGGCCATGCCGACAAGCGCCAGATCGACCACATGGTGCGGCTGCAATTTCCGGGAATCGAGATCGCCGGGGCCGATGCCGCCGATGCGCTGGCCATCGCGCTGTGCCATGCCCATCACCTGGCGGGGGGCGCGCGGCTGGCGGCGGCGCTGGCCCGGGCCGGCGCATGATCGGGCGGCTGGCCGGACGGCTGATCCACAAGGGCGCCGATCAGGTGATGATCGATGTCGGCGGCGTGGGCTATGTCGTGCATGTCTCGGACCGCACCCTGATGGGGCTGCCGGGGCCGGGCGAGGCGGTCGCGCTTTATACCGACCTCCTGGTCCGTGAGGATCTGTTGCAGCTTTACGGCTTTCCGACGCTGCATGACCGCGAATGGCACCGGCTTCTGATGGGGGTGCAGGGGATCGGGGCCAAGGCCTCGATGGCGATCCTCGGCACGCTGGGGGCCGAGGGCGTCGGCCGGGCCATCGCGCTCGGCGACTGGGGCGCGATCAAGGCCGCGCCCGGTGTCGGCCCCAAGATCGCGCAACGCGTGGTCAACGAGTTGAAGGACAAGGCCCCCGCGGTGATGGCGCTGGGCGGCCGCCTCGCGCCCGAGCCTGCGGCCGGAGCGGTGATCGAACCCGGCCCCGCAGCACCTGCGCCCGTGGCGCGCCCGCAGGCCCCGGTTTCGACGTCGGTTTCGGCGCAGGCCGACGCCCTGTCGGCGCTGGGCAATCTCGGCTATGCTCCGTCCGAAGCCGCCCAGGCGGTGGCGCGGGCCGCGGGCGAAACGCCCGAGGCCGACACCAAGGCGCTGATCCGCGCGGCGCTGAAGCTGCTGGCCCCCAAGGCGGACTGAAGGCTGACTGAATGACCGGACCCGACCCCATGCTGCGCCCCGAGGCGCGCCCCGAGGATTCCGACCGCGCGCTGCGCCCCGAAACGCTTGACGCCTTCATCGGCCAGGCCGAGGCGCGGGCCAATCTGCGGGTCTTCCTGCAAAGCGCGCGCCAGCGCGGCGAGGCGATGGACCATGCGCTGTTCCACGGGCCGCCGGGGCTGGGCAAGACCACGCTGGCGCAGATCGTCGCGCGCGAGCTTGGGGTGAATTTCCGCATGACCTCGGGGCCGGTTCTGGCCAAGGCCGGGGACCTTGCGGCGATCCTGACCAATCTGGAAAAGCGCGATGTGCTGTTCATCGACGAGATCCACCGGCTGTCGCCCGTGGTCGAGGAGATCCTTTACCCCGCGATGGAGGATTTCGAGCTGGACCTCGTGATCGGCGAGGGTCCGGCCGCGCGCACCGTCCGGATCGAACTGCAGCCCTTCACGCTGGTCGGCGCCACGACCCGGCTGGGGCTGCTGACGACGCCCCTGCGCGACCGGTTCGGCATTCCGGTGCGGCTGCAATTCTATACCGTGCCCGAACTGGAAGAGATCGTGGCGCGCGGCTCGCGCCTGCTCGGCATTCCCGCCGATCCCGAGGGCATCCGCGAGATCGCGCGGCGCGCCCGCGGCACGCCCCGGATCGCCGGGCGGCTCTTGCGCCGGGTCGTCGATTTCGCGCTGGTCGAGGGCGACGGGCGCATCACCCGCAAGGTGGCCGACCATGCGCTGACCCGGATGGAGGTCGACGCGGTCGGGCTCGACGGCGCCGACCGGCGCTATCTGAGGCTCATCGCGGAAAACTACGGCGGCGGTCCGGTTGGGATCGAAACGCTCTCGGCCGCGTTATCGGAATCGCGCGACGCCTTGGAAGAAGTGATCGAGCCCTATCTCCTGCAACAGGGGCTGATCCAGCGGACGCCGCGCGGCCGGATGCTGGCGCAGAAGGCCTGGAGGCATCTGGGTCTTGCGGCGCCGCGCCCGGCCGGGCAAACCGCGCAGACCAGCCTGTTCGACGAAGGCGCCTGACGGGCCCGGCTGCCGCCCCGCCCTGCGTTCCTGACGACGGCGGCCGCGACAGATGCCGAAAGGAGACCGAGATGACCCCCGATGAGGTGACCGCGCTCTTTACCCGGTCCGACGGCGACTATCTGTTCGCGCGCTGGGGGCGGCCCATCGCGCCGGTGGTCTTCGGGGTCGATGACGCGACGCTGGCGACCTTCAAGGGGGCCTGCGAGGCGGTGGTTTCGCTGGCCGGGCACCAACTGACCGAAACCGACCCGGATCTGGGGTCTAACCTCATCGTCTTCTTTTTCGAAGACTGGCTGGAGCTGGTCCGGGTGCCGCATCTCGACCGGCTGGTGCCCGATCTGGTGCGCCGGGTCGGCCGGTTGCAGGCGGCGGGGGCCAACCAGTACCGGTTTTTCCGCTTCGACGAGGATGGCGCGATCCGCGCCGCCTTCGTCTTCGTGCGGATGGATGCGGATCTGGCCCGGGTCCCGGCTGAATCGATCGCGCTCAACCAGATGGTCCAGACGATCCTGCTGTGGTCCGATACCGCCTTCGCCGAGCGCAGCCCGCTGGCCCGCACGCCGGACGGTACGCTGGTGTTGCGGCCGGAGATTGCGGCGGTGATCCGGGCAGGCTATGACCCGGCGATGCCGACGGTCGCCCGGGATTCCAGCCACGCGCTGCGCCTCGCCGCCCGGATCGGCCGCACCCTTGGGCAGACACTCGCGCAGGATACATGACCCACCGCTTCGCCGTCCGCGTCTATTACGAGGACACCGACCTTGCCGGCATCGTCTATTATGCCAATTATCTCAAGTTCATAGAGCGTGGCCGGTCGGAATGGGTGCGCGGGATCGGGCTTGATCAGGGGCGGCTGAAGGCCGAGACCGGCATCGTCTTCGCGGTGCGCCGGGTCGAGGCCGATTATCTGAGCCCGGCCAGGTTCGACGACCTGCTGACGGTCGAGACCGATCTGGTGCGGGCGACGGCCGCGCGGCTGGTATTGGATCAGGCGGTTCTGCGTGGCGACACGCGGCTGTTCGAGGCCCGAGTGACGCTGGCCGCGCTGGGTCCCGAGGGGCGACCGGCGCGACTTCCGGCAGAGTTTCGCCGAAGCCTCGAAACCGGGTAGGCGAGGCCCCGCGCTGACGCGGTTGTGTTGGCAATCCCCCTTAAAACGCGCTAGCGTCCGGTGTAACGCGGGCCGGAAGAACCGGCCCAATCCAACGAGCAGGCAGAATGGAAACCGATACCCTTGCGATGGCGCAGGAGATTGACTTCTCCTTGCTCGCCCTTTTCTTGCGCGCGACCTTCACGGTCAAGCTGGTGATGCTGTTGCTGATCGTGGCCTCGTTCTGGTCGTGGTCGATCATCATCCAGAAGATCATCACCTACCGGAAGGCCCGGGCCGAGGCCGCGCGCTTCGACGAGGAATTCTGGTCGGGCGAGCCTCTGGACGAGTTGTTCGACAAGATCGGCCCCGAACCGCAGGCCGCGCCGGAACGGATCTTTGCCGCGGGCATGATGGAATGGCGCCGCAGCCACCGGCAGGACGGCAAGCTGATCGCGGGCGCCGCGGCCCGGATCGACCGGTCTATGGACGTGGCCATCGCCAAGGAGACCGACAACCTGAATGCGGGGCTCTCGTTCCTTGCGACCGTGGGCTCGACCGCACCCTTCGTCGGGCTCTTCGGCACGGTCTGGGGCATCAAGCACGCCTTCGAGCAGATCGCGCTGCAGCAGAACACCAACCTTGCCGTCGTGGCACCCGGCATCGCCGAGGCGCTGGTGGCGACCGCGCTGGGTCTGCTGGCCGCGATCCCGGCTGTGGTCTTCTACAACAAGCTCTCTGCCGACAGCGACCGGCTGGGCGGGGGCTATGAATCCTTCGCCGACGAATTCTCGACCATCCTGTCGCGCCAGCTGGACGCCTGAGCCATGGGTGCCAGCCTGACTCCTCGCAAAAGCTCGGGCGGACGGC
This sequence comes from Rhodovulum viride, assembly GCF_003265965.1. Lineage (NCBI taxonomy): Bacteria > Pseudomonadati > Pseudomonadota > Alphaproteobacteria > Rhodobacterales > Paracoccaceae > Rhodovulum > Rhodovulum viride. The sequence continues at coordinate 139,970 of NZ_MUAV01000004.1, forward strand.
GGGTGCGCGGCCATCGCCGCCACCCCGCGGCCATGTCCGAAATCAACGTCACGCCCATGGTCGACGTGATGCTGGTGCTGCTGATCATCTTCATGGTCGCGGCGCCGCTTCTGACCGCGGGGGTGCCGGTCGAACTGCCCAAGACCGCCGCCAGCGCGCTGCCCGCCGAGCAGGAGGCGCCGCTGACGGTGACGCTGACCGCCGATGGCAAGGTCGTCTTGCAGGAAACCGAGGTGGCCTCGGACGCGTTGGTCCCGAAACTGAAGGCGGTGGCTGCCGAACGCGAGGATGACAAGGTCTATCTGCGCGCCGACGGCGCCATCCCCTACGAACGTGTGGTGCAGGTGATGGGCGCGCTCAATTCCGCGGGCTTCCGCAATATCGGTCTGGTGACCGATACCGGCGGTCCGACCCTCGACGGGCGGGACGAGTAGGGCCGCAACATGAACACCGGGACCTATATCTCGGGGGGCGCGCATCTGGGTCTGATCGCCTGGGTGATGCTGGCCGGGCTGTTCGACGCCCCGCCGCCGAAGCCGATGGAGGTGACCGACGTGACGATCCTGTCCGGCGACGAGTTCGCGGCGCTGACGGCTCCGGCCGCGGCGCCGAAGCCGTCGCAGGAGGTCGCCCCGCCGGAGGCCCCGTCGCTGCCGCGCTCGCCGCGTCCCGCACCCGCGCCCGAGGCGCGCCCGCAACGTCCCGAACCGCCCGCGCCGCAGGCCCCGGCCGAGCCCGATACCGCGCCCGAGGCGCTGGAGCCCCCGGCCGAGGCCGATGTCGCCGAGACCGTGACCGCCCCCGAGGCGCCCGAGATCCCCGAAGCCCCCGAGGCGCCGGTGACCGATACCGCGCCGCCGCGCCCCTCGACCCGGATCGCGCCCGAACCCTCGGCGCCGCCGCCCGAGGACGCGGTCGTGGCCGAACAGCCTTCGCAGGCCACCCGCCCCGATCCGGCCGCCGAGCGGCCCACGCCCGAGGCCGACGAGGCCGCGCCCGAAGAGGCCGCGACCCAGACCGTCACCGAGGCCGAGGAACGGCCCGAGACGGGGCTGGCCATGGCCTCGTCGCCTCGGCCCCGGAACCGACCGAACCGTCCCGCCGCGCCCCCGCGCGAGACCCCGCCGCCGCCAGAGTCCGCCGCCGCGCCGCAGGCCCCGGCAGAGCCCGATGCCCCCGCCGAGACCGCCTCGGAAGAGGACAGCCTGGCCGATGCCGTCGCGGGCGCCGTCGCCGATGCGCTGTCGGAGCCCGCCGCCGCCCCCGAGGGCACCGGCGGGGCCGGGCGCGCCGCCAGCGGCCCGCCCCTGACCGCGGGCGAGCGCGACGCGCTGCGCGTGTCGGTCTCGCGCTGCTGGAACGTCGGTTCGCTCTCGACCGAGGCGATGCAGACCTCGGTCGTTCTCGGCGTGGACATGGAAGAGACCGGAAAGCCCAATATCGGGTCGATCCGGATGATTTCCTGGACCGGCGGATCGGAATCCGCCGCACGCCAGACCTACGAATCGGCGCGCCGCGCCATAGTGATGTGCGGGTCGTCGGGCTTCCCGCTGCCGGTCGAGAAATACGACCAGTGGCGTCAGATCGAGATGACCTTCGACCCCGGAAAGATGAGGATTCGATGATGCTGCGCCTTCTGACCGCGCTCCTGGCGCTGGTCCTTGGACATGCCGCGCTGCCGGCGCAGGCTCAGAACGGTCCGTTGAGGATCGTGATCGACGAAGGGGTGATCGAGCCCTTGCCCTTCGCCGTGCCCGAATTCGTGGCCGAGAACGCGGCCGCTGCCGAATACGCGCAGAACATCACCCGCGTGATCGCCGCCGATCTGGAAGGCACCGGCCTGTTCCGCGAGATCCCGCGCGAGGCTTTCCTGTCGACGGTCACGAGCTTTGCCAGCCCGGTGCAATATGCCGACTGGAAGGCGATCAACGCCCAGGCGCTGATCACCGGCGCGGTCAGCGTCGACGGCTCGGGGCGGCTCAGCGTCAAGTTCCGCCTTTACGACGTCTATTCGCAGGCGCCGCTGGGCGACGGGCTGCAATTCGGCGGGGCCACCGGAAGCTGGCGCCGGGTCGCCCACAAGGTGGCCGACCAGGTCTATTCGCGGATCACCGGCGAGGGCGGCTATTTCGACAGCCGCGTCGTCTTCGTGGCCGAGCGCGGCCCCAAGAACGAACGCGCCAAGCAACTGGCGATCATGGATTACGACGGCGCCAACATGCAGGCATTGACCGACGCGAATTCCATCGTGATCGCGCCGCGCTTCTCGCCCACCGGCGACCGCGTGCTTTACACGAGCTATGAAAGCGGCTTTCCCCGCATCTATCTGCTGGACGTGGCCAGCGGCCAGCGCCGTATGCTGGACGACCAGCCCGGCACCATGACCTTCGCGCCGCGCTTTGCCCCCGACGGGCGGCGGGTGCTGTTCTCGCTGGCCCAGGGCGGCAATACCGACCTTTACGAGCTTGACCTGCAATCGGGTCGCCGCAGCAGGCTGACCGACGCGCCCTCGATCGAGACCGCGCCCAGCTTTTCGCCCGATGGCAGCCAGATCGTGTTCGAATCCGACCGCTCGGGCACCCAGCAGCTTTACGTGATGCCCGCGAATGGCGGCGAGCCGCGCCGGATCTCGTTCGGGCAGGGACGCTACGGCACTCCGGTCTGGTCGCCGCGTGGCGATTACATCGCCTTCACCAAGCAGAATCAGGGCCGGTTCCATATCGGCGTGATGCGGACCGACGGGTCCGAGGAACGCCTGCTGACCGCGTCCTTCCTCGACGAGGGCCCGACCTGGGCGCCGAACGGCCGGGTGATCATGTTTACCCGCGAAACCGCAGGCGCGGCCGGGGCGCCGGGGCTTTACACCGTCGACATCACCGGGCGGAACCTGCGCAAGGTGCCTTATCAGGGACAGGGGTCCGACCCGTCCTGGTCTCCGCTTCAGCCCTGAGACCCGAAAGACGCGCCCGGAGCCCCGGGCGCGTTTCCCTCATCCAATGCCGCTGGTAGGATGGCCTTGCCGGCGACGATCCGAGAAAAAGGATTTCCTGAATGACCCGCATTACCACATCGATCCTGCTGATGACGGCGCTTGCCGTCTCGGCCTGTTCCAATGCCGACCGCTTCGGGTCGGCCAATGGCGCCGGGGGCGCCGGGGGGGCCTATGGCGCCAACGGCTCGCCCAGCGACCCGACTTCGGTGGCCTATTTCAACCAGACCATCGGCGACCGCGTGCTGTTCCTGGTCGACCAGAGCACCCTTTCGCCCGACGCGACGGTCACGCTGGACGGCCAGGCCAACTGGATGAACCAGAACACCGCCTATTCGGCCACCATCGAGGGCCATGCCGACGAACAGGGCACCCGCGAATACAACCTCGCGCTGGGCGCCCGCCGCGCCAATGCCGTCAAGGAATACCTGGTCTCGCGCGGCGTCTCGCCGAACCGGCTGCAGACCGTGACCTATGGCAAGGAACGCCCGATCGCGATCTGTTCGGAAGAATCCTGCTACGCCAAGAACCGGCGCGCGGTGACCGTGCTGGCCGCCGGCGCGGGGTTCTGAGGAGGACGCGATGATGCGGATTGCGGCGCTTGCCCTGACGGTGGCTCTGGGGCTGGCGGCGGGCGGGCCCGCCTCCGCCCAGTCGCGCGACGAAACCCTGGCGGATATCCGCCAGGAACTGACGGTGCTGAATGTCTCGGTGCAGGGGCTCAAGCGCGAGCTGTCGACCACCGGCGGGGCCATGGGCTCGGCCGGGGGCGGCTCGGCCCTGCAGCGGCTCGACGCGATCGAGGAACAGCTGCAACGTCTGACCTCGAAGACCGAGGAACTGGAACACCGCATCCAGACGGTCGTCGACGACGGCACCCGCCGGATAGGCGATCTGGAATTCCGGCTGGTCGAGCTTGAGGGCGGCGACGTCTCGAAGCTGGGCCAGACCTCGACGCTGGGCGACGGGTCGGTCTCGGCCGCGCCCGCCCCGATGATCACGCCCGCGCCGGATGCGGCCGACGGGATGGAACTGGCCATTGGCGAACGCGCCGATTTCGAGGCCGGAAAGGCTGCGCTCGAGGCCGGGCAGAATGCCAAGGCGGCCGAGATCTTTGCCCGCTTCGGCGACACCTATCCGGGCAGCCCGCTGTCGGGCGAGGCGCAATTCCTGCGTGGCGAGGCGCTGTCGGCTTCGGGCGACACCTCGCAGGCCGCGCGCGCCTATCTGGAAAGCTTCTCGGGCAGCCCCTCTGGGCCGCGCGCCTCTGCCGCGCTTCTGAAGCTGGGGCTTGCGCTGAAGGACCTGGGCCAGACCCGCGAAGCCTGCGTGACGCTTGGCGAGGTGCGCACGCGCTTCTCGGGAGCGGGCGAGGCGCAGCAGGCGGGGGCCGCGATGGCCTCGGCCGGGTGCAACTGAGCCCGGGCGCCGCGGCACTGGAAGCGGCGCTGGCCCGGGCCTGTCCCGGCGCGGCGCCGCTGGCGGTCGCGGTCTCGGGCGGCGGGGACTCGCTGGCGCTGTTGCTGGCGGCGGCGGCGCGGGCCGGGGCCTCGGGGCCGCCGGTCGCGGCCGTCACCGTCGATCACGGGCTTCGCCCCGAGGCGGCCGACGAGGCGCGGAGCGTGGCCGCGATCTGCGCGCGGCTCGGGGTACCCCACAGCACGCTTGTCTGGCAGGGCTGGGACGGCCGTGGCAACCTGCAGGATGCCGCGCGGCGGGCGCGGATGCGGCTGATCGCGGATTGGGCGCTGGCGCGGGGCATCGGCCGCGTCGCGCTGGCCCATACCCGCGATGACCAGGCCGAAACCGTGCTGATGCGGCTTGCGCGCGGCGCCGGGGTCGACGGGCTGGCGGCGATGGCGCCCGAACGGCAGGCGCTGGACGTGACCTGGCTGCGCCCCTTCCTCGACATTCCGCGCGCCGATCTGCGCGCCTTTCTGACCGAGCGCGGGCAGACCTGGGCCGACGATCCCTCGAATGATGACCCGCGCTTCGACCGGGTCCGGGTGCGGCAGGCGCTGGCGCTGCTGGCCCCGCTGGGGATCGGTGCCGAGGGGCTGGCGGCGACGGCCGCCCGGCTGGGCGCGGCCCGCACGGCACTTGACGCCTGCACCGCCGAGGCCGCCGCGCGGATCGCTGTGGAAGAGGCGGGCGATGTGGTGCTGGACGAGGCCGCCCGTGCGGCCCTTCCCGCCGAGATCGGGCGGCGGTTGCTGCTGGGGGCGCTGGCCTGGGTCTCGGGCGCCGACTACCCGCCCCGGGCCGAGGCGCTGGCCGCGACCCTCGCACGCCTCGAAACCGCGCCGCGCACCACGCTGCAGGGCTGTCTTCTGGTCCGCAAGGCCGGGCGGCTGCGGATCGGGCGCGAGCCGGCGGCGGTGGTGGGGCTGTCGGCGCCCCTCGATGCGCTTTGGGATGGACGCTGGCGCCTTGCGGGACCGGCCACGGGCGGCGAAGAGGTTCGGGCGCTGGGCGAGGCGGGGCTTGCGCTGTGCCCCGACTGGCGCGCGACCGGACTGCCGCGAAGCTCGCTTTTGGCCTCGCCCGCGGTCTGGCGCGGGGGGGCTCTGGTGGCCGCGCCATTGGCCGGTCGCGGAACGGACTGGAGCGCGACGGTAAACCGTCCTTTCAGGACCCGGCTACTCTCGCATTGAACATGCGCCCTCAATCGCTATCTTAGGCCAATGGCCGGGAGCCCTTTGCCCGGCGGACCGAAATTCAAGGAGTACGCCTTGGGCAACGCGCGACAAATCGCCTTCTGGGTCGTCCTGTTCCTGCTGATCCTGGCGCTTTTCAATCTGTTCAGCGGCGGGCAGGGGACGATGTCCTCGCACACCATCAGCTATTCCGAGTTCCTGCGCAATGTCGATGCGGGCGAGGTCTCCAGCGTCACGCTGGACGGCGAGCGCGCGGTGATCCGCGAGTCCGATGGCACCACCGTCACCGCAATCGTGCCACGCGGCACCGACGTGACCGAGCAATTGCTGGCCAAGAACGTCGATGTCCGCGCCGAGCCGCAGGAACAGAACGGGCTGCTGGCCTATATCGGCACGCTGCTGCCCTTCATCATCCTGATCGGCATCTGGATCTTCCTGATGAACCGCATGCAGGGCGGCGGGCGCGGCGGTGCGATGGGCTTCGGCAAGTCGAAGGCCAAGCTTCTGACCGAAAAGCATGGCCGCGTCACGTTCGACGACGTGGCGGGCATCGACGAGGCCAAGGAAGAACTGGAAGAGATCGTCGAATTCCTGCGCAACCCGCAGAAATTCAGCCGTCTCGGCGGCAAGATCCCGAAAGGCGCGCTGCTGGTCGGCCCGCCCGGCACCGGTAAAACTCTGCTGGCGCGCGCCATCGCGGGCGAGGCGGGCGTGCCCTTCTTCACGATCTCGGGCTCGGACTTCGTCGAGATGTTCGTGGGCGTCGGCGCCTCCCGGGTCCGCGACATGTTCGAGCAGGCCAAGAAGAACGCCCCCTGCATCGTCTTCATCGACGAGATCGACGCCGTGGGCCGGTCCCGTGGCGTCGGCTATGGCGGCGGCAATGACGAGCGCGAACAGACGTTGAACCAGCTTCTGGTCGAGATGGACGGCTTCGAGGCCAACGAGGGCATCATCATCGTTGCGGCCACCAACCGCCCCGACGTGCTGGACCCCGCGCTGCTGCGTCCCGGCCGGTTCGACCGTCAGGTTCAGGTGCCGAACCCCGACATCAAGGGCCGCGAAAAGATCCTCAGCGTCCATGCCCGCAAGGTGCCGCTGGGCCCCGATGTGGACCTGCGCATCATCGCGCGCGGCACGCCGGGCTTCTCGGGCGCCGATCTGGCGAACCTCGTAAACGAGGCCGCGCTGATGGCCGCGCGCGTCGGTCGGCGGTTCGTCACGATGGAGGATTTCGAGAACGCCAAGGACAAGGTCATGATGGGCGCCGAGCGGCGGTCCATGGTCATGACCGAGGACGAAAAGAAGCTGACCGCCTATCACGAGGGCGGGCACGCCATCGTCGGCCTCAACGTCCCGCAGCACGACCCGATCCACAAGGCCACGATCATCCCGCGCGGCCGGGCTCTGGGTCTGGTGCTGAGCCTGCCCGAACGCGACCAGCTGTCGGTCAGCTACACCAAGTACAAGTCCAAGATCGCGATGGCGATGGGCGGGCGCGTGGCCGAGGAACTGATCTTCGGCAAGGAGAACGTCACCTCGGGCGCGTCCTCGGACATCCAGCAGGCGACCCGGATCGCCCGGGCGATGGTCACGCAGTTCGGCTTTGACGAAGAGCTGGGCTATGTCGACTACGCCAACGAGCAGGACAGCTATCTGGGGTCCTATAACAGCGGGCCGAAGCATTCGACCGCGACCCAGAAGATCATCGACGACAAGGTCAAGGCGCTGGTCGACGAAGGCTATCAGACCGCCCGGCGCATCCTGACCGAAAAACGCGAAGATCTCGAACGGCTGGCCCAGGGGCTTCTGGAATACGAGACCCTCACCGGCAGCGAGATCGCCAAGGTGATCGCGGGCGAGCCGCTGAACCGGGGCGATGACGACACACCCTCCTCGACCGGCGGCGACACGCCCTCGGTCACGGCGATCCCGAAGACCAAGCCCCGGCCCAAGTCGGGCTTTGAACCCGAGCCGCAGGCGTGAGCCCTCACGGCTTCGAAGACTGGAACCCCGGAACCTACGCAAGGTTCCGGGGTTTGCGTTTGCGCCCGGCGGTCGATCTGCTGGCCCAGGTCCCGGAGCTGCCCGAGGGCGATATCGTCGATCTGGGCTGCGGCAATGGCGCGGTCGCCGGGGCGCTGCGCATGCGGTTTCCGCGCAGGACGCTGACCGGGGTCGACAGCTCGCCCGCCATGCTGGACGAGGCCCGCGTCCCGGGGCTTTACGACCGTCTGATCGAGGCCGATGCCGCAACCTGGACCCCCGAGGCGCCGGTCGCGCTGATCTTCTCGAACGCGCTCTGCCACTGGCTACCCGATCATGCCGCGCTTTTCGCGCGGCTGGCGGGCGCGCTGGGGCAGGGGGGCACGCTGGCGGTGCAGATGCCCCGCCAGTTCGCCGCCCCCTCGCATGCCCTGATGCGCGAGATCGCCGCGCGCCGCTTTCCCGACCGGTTCGACTTTTTCGGCTGGGAAGCCCCGGTCGCCGAGGCCGCGGCCTATGCCCGGATGCTGGCGCCGCTGGGCACCGTTTCGGCCTGGGAGACGTCCTATGTGCAGCGGCTCGACCCCGCGGGCGAGGGCCATCCGGTGCGCCGCTTTACCGAGGCGACGGCGTTGCGCCCCTTTGCGGCCAAGCTCGACGGCGACGACCTGGCCGCGTTTCTGGCCGAGTACGAGGCCGCGCTGGACCTGGCCTATCCCGCCGCGCCGGATGGCAGCGTGCTGTTTCCATTCACCCGCGTATTCTTCACCCTCACTGTCTGATCGTCGAGGGTTCTGGCCCTCGCCGGATGCAGCCGCTATCTGTTGGAAAAACCGGAAACGCGGGAGGATCGGCCATGGCGCCGAAGACGGATATCGAGATCGCACGCACCGCCGAAAAGCGCCCGATCCAGGAGATCGGGGCCAAGCTCGGCATTCCGCCCGAGGCGCTTCTGCCCTATGGCCATGACAAGGCCAAGGTCACCGCCGATTTCATCGCGGGCCTCGAGGACCGGCCCGAGGGGCGGCTGATCCTGGTGACCGCGATCAACCCGACGCCCGCGGGCGAGGGCAAGACGACGACCACGGTCGGTCTTGGCGACGGGCTGGCGCGGCTGGGCCACAAGACGGCGATCTGCATCCGCGAGGCCTCGCTGGGGCCCTGTTTCGGCATGAAGGGCGGCGCGGCCGGCGGCGGCTATGCCCAGATCGTGCCCATGGAGGACATGAACCTTCATTTCACCGGCGATTTCCACGCGATCACAGCGGCGCATAACCTGCTGGCCGCGATGATCGACAATCATATCTACTGGGGCAACGCGCTTGGCATCGACCAGCGCCGGGTCACCTGGCGCCGGGTGATGGACATGAACGACCGGGCGCTGCGCGACATCGTCTGTTCGCTGGGCGGGCCGTCGAACGGCTATCCGCGCGAGACCGGGTTCGACATCACCGTCGCGTCCGAGGTCATGGCGATCCTGTGCCTGGCCACCGACCTTGCCGATCTGCAGCGGCGGCTGGGCGAGATCATCATCGGCTATACCCGCGACCGGACGCCCGTGCATGCGCGCGAGCTGAAGGCCGACGGCGCGATGACGGTACTGCTGCGCGATGCGATCCAGCCCAATCTGGTGCAGACGCTGGAACATACCCCCGCCTTCGTCCATGGCGGCCCCTTCGCCAATATCGCCCATGGCTGCAATTCGGTCATCGCCACGCGCACGGCGCTGCGGCTGGCCGATTACGTGGTGACCGAGGCAGGCTTCGGGGCCGATCTGGGCGCCGAGAAATTCATGAACATCAAGTGCCGCAAGGCCGGACTCGCGCCCGCGGCGGTGGTCGTGGTGGCCACGGTCAAGGCGCTGAAGATGAATGGCGGTGTGGCCAAGGACGATCTTAAGGCCGAGAATGTGGCGGCGGTCCGGACGGGCTGTGCCAATCTCGGCCGCCATATCGAGAATGTCCGGTCCTTCGGGGTGCCGACGGTGGTCGCCATCAACCATTTCGCGGGCGACACCGAGGCCGAGATCGCCGCCGTGCAGGACTATGTGCGCGGGCAGGGGACCGAGGCGATCCTGTGCCGCCACTGGGCCGAGGGCGGCGCGGGCATCGAGCCGCTGGCACGCAAGGTCGTGGCGCTGGCCGAGACCGACCATCACAGCTTTGCGCCGCTTTATCCCGACGAGATGGGGCTTTTCCACAAGATCGAGACCATCGCCCGCCGGATCTACCGCGCCGATCACGTGGTGGCCGACCAGAAGATCCGCGACCAGCTGACCGCCTGGGAAGAGGCGGGCTATGGCCATCTGCCGGTCTGCATGGCCAAGACCCAGTATTCCTTCTCGACCGATCCCGAATTGATCGGTGCCCCCGAGGGGTTTGACGTGCCGGTGCGCGAGGTGCGGCTGGCCGCCGGGGCGGGCTTCGTGGTGGCGATCTGCGGGCGGATCATGACCATGCCCGGCCTGCCGCCCGAACCCGCGGCCCATTCCATCGGTCTCAATGCCGAGGGCCAGATCGAGGGGCTGTTCTGAGGCGCTGCCGCATTGCGGCGCGCGGGCTGGCGGGGTAACACGCGAACCAGACGTACCGGAAGTCGAGAGGCCGCATGATCCCCCCCCAGACCTGCCGCAGCATGGACGAGCTTCGCCCCCAGATCGACGCGCTCGACGCGCGTCTGGTTGCGCTTCTGGCCGAGCGTGCGCGCTATATCGACCGGGCTGCCGAACTGAAGGCCACAGCGGGCCTTCCCGCGCGGATCGACGACCGGGTCGAGGAGGTGGTGGCCAATGTCCGGGCGCTGGCCGGGGCCGAAGGGCTCGATTCCGATCTGGTCGAAACGTTGTGGCGTGCGCTCATCGAATGGTCGATCGGGCGCGAGGAACGGGCCCTGGGGGCCAAGGAGGTACGGGGATGACTGCGACACTTATCGACGGCAAGGCCTTTGCCGCCGGCATCCGCGAGAAGGTCGCGGCCCATGTGGCCCGGCTGAAGTCCGATCACGGGCTGACCCCCGGCCTTGCGGTGGTTCTGGTGGGCGAAGACCCGGCCAGCCAGGTCTATGTGCGCAACAAGGGCGAACAGACGCGCGAGGCCGGAATGGCCTCATTCGAACATCGCCTGTCGGCCGACACCTCCGAGCCGGACCTGCTGGCACTGATCGACCGGCTGAACGCGGACCCCTCTGTGCATGGGATTCTGGTGCAACTTCCCTTGCCGGACCACATCGGCGAGGCCAAGGTCATCAATGCGATCGACCCGGCCAAGGATGTCGACGGCTTTCACATTTCGAACGTCGGGCTGCTGGCGACCGGGCAGAAGTCGATGGTGCCCTGCACCCCTCTGGGCTGCCTGTTGATGCTGCGTGACGCGCTGGGGTCGCTCTCCGGGCTGAACGCGGTCGTCGTCGGGCGCTCGAACATTGTCGGCAAGCCGATGGCCCAGCTTCTGCTGGCCGACAGCTGCACGGTGACCATCGCCCATTCGCGTACACGCGACCTGCCCGAGGTCTGCCGCCGCGCCGATATTCTGGTCGCGGCCGTCGGGCGCCCGCAGATGATCCCGGGCGACTGGGTCAAGCCCGGCGCGACGGTGATCGATGTCGGCATCAACCGCGTTCCCGCGCCTGAAAAGGGCGAGGGCAAGACCCGGCTGGTCGGCGACGTCGATTTCGCCAGCGCGGTCGAGGTCGCGGGGGCCATCACGCCGGTGCCGGGCGGGGTCGGACCGATGACCATTGCCTGCCTGCTGGCCAATACCGTGACCGCCTGCTGCCGCGCCAACGGCCTGCCCGAACCCGAGGGTCTGACCGCCTAAAGCGGGATCGGCACCATCGTTCCGGTGAAACTGGCCACATGGGTGCGGCCCTGGCCGGGACGGTTCCCGGTTTCGGCAAAGACCTCGGAGCGGACGACGAACAGCCGCTTGCCGGTCTTGACCACCGATCCGGTCGCGATCAGCCGGTCGCCAAGCGCCGGGGCCAGCAGGTGGATGCTGGCCTCGCTGGTCAGCACGTCATGGTCGGGCGGCATCAGGCTCAGCGCCGTGTAACCCGCGGCGCTGTCGGCCAGCGCGAAGGTGAAGGCGGCATGGGCCGCCCCGATCTGCTGGCCGAACTGGGGCCTGATCGGCGCCGAGATCGCCACGGCCCCCGGTGCGACCGACACAAGCCCGGCCCCAAGGGTCGACATCATCGCCTGCCGGGCGAAACTCTCGCGGACGATGGCCTCGAAGTCTGGATTTCTGGGCGCGTGCTGCATGGACTCTCCCTGCACCGGTACGGGATCGACGCTAGCTTGGGCGATCTTCGCTGTCACGCCCGCATGGGCAGGGCCAGCGCCTTCGGCCCGGTCAGGATCGCGAGCGCATCGGCGCCCATCAGCGCGTCCAGCACCGGGGCCGTGAGCGCAAGCCCGCCCGTATAGGCGCCGAAGGCGGGCAGGATCGCGCGGCTGTTGTCGACCAGGAAACAGGGCCGCGCCACGCTCTGCCCGCCGAGCCGCCGCCGCATCTTCGGGTGATAATGCCCCGAGACCTCGCCTTCGGCCTCTCGCTCGGCGATATGGCGAAATCGCAGCGGCCCCAGCGCCAGGTCTGCCAGAGCGCTGCCGCCCAGATCAGGCGGGGCAGGGTCGTGATTGCCCGAAATCCAGATCCAGCGGCGCCCGGCCATCAGCGCCAACAGCCGGTCGGCTGCGGGCTCTGGCAGATCGCGTGCCGCGTCGTCATCGTCGAAGCTGTCGCCAAGGCAGATGACGGTGCGGGGCGCCAGCGCCTCGATCTCGGCGGACAGCCGGGTCAGCGTTTCGTGCGTGTCATAGGGCGGCAACAGGGCGCCCGCGCGCCGGGCCAGCCGGTCGGCCTTGCCCAGATGCAGGTCGGACACGGCCAGCAGCCGTTCGGCCTCCCACCAGAGCGCGCCGGAGGCACGGGCGGTCAGGGCGGCTCCGGCCAGGGGGAAGGCATATCCGTTCATGCTTTGTTTCAACCGCATCCGGGACCCGGAGGCAAGGGCGATGTCATGGCCTCAGCTCAGGCCCGCGGCGGCCATCAGTCGGGCGGCGGCCTCGTCGATCAGCCGCTGTTCGGCCGCGCCCTTCACCGGAACCCGACCGGCTTCGAGGAACAGCGGCGCCGCCAGCGGCGAGACGCGGTCAAGGCGCCGGTGGTCGATCCGGCCGTGCACGCGGGCCAGCATCGCCTCGATCCGGCCGAAATCGACAAGACCCTTCATCGCCTCCTCGCGCGTGATCTCCAGCAGAACGTGATCGGGGTCGTAGCGCATTAGCGTTTCGTACAGGATGTCGGACGAAAACGTGGCCTGCCGCCCGGTCTTGCGCTGCCCGGGCAAGTTTCGCTCGATCAGCCCGGCAATGACCGCAGATGTTCGAAATGTGCGCTTCATGACCGCATTTCTGGCCAACCAACCAGAGAAGGCGGTATATAGCTCGTTTGAATCCATCAAGTCCGAGGGGGCGTTGACAGGCTCGAGCCCCCAGATCAGCGTGGCATAGTCGGACGCGACAAAGCCCAGGGGCGCAAGTCCGACGGCCTCCATCCGCTGGGTCAGCAAAAGGCCAAGGGTCTGCTGTGCGTTCCTTCCCGCGAAGCCGTAGACGCACAGATGGTGGCGGCCCTCATAGGGGAAGGTCTCGACCAGCAGCCGGTCGCGCTCGGGCAGCGCCGAGACCTCACGCTGAAGCGCCAGCCAGTCGGCGGTATGGGCGGGCAGGCCGGACCAGTCTGCGGCCCGGAACATCGCCAGGATGCGGTCGGCCAGCCGGGTGGAGGTGGCGAACTTGGTCCCGGCGAAGACCGCGATCTTTGGGGCGCGGCCGGGGCTGCGACTGACCTCGACCACCATCTCGCGGAGCGTCTCATAGCGCACGACCTGCCCGCCGATGAGGAAGGTGTCGCCCGGGGTCAGCGTCGCGGCAAAGGCTTCTTCGACCTCGCCAAGCGGCGCGCCGCCGCGCGCGGGCCGCAACCGCACTTTCAGGGTTTCCTCCTCGACGATGGTGCCAAGGTTCATGCGGATGCGTTGGGCCGCGCGCGGGTCGCGCAAGGCCCAGCGGCCGTTGGGCGCCTGTTTCAGCCGCTGCCAGCGGTCATAGGCGCGCAGCGCGTAGCCGCCGGTGGCCGCGAAGTCGAGGCAGGCGTCGAAACGGGGACGCGTGAGGTCGGCATAGGGCCCGGCCGAGCGCACCTCGGCGAACAGGCCCTCGGCGTCGAACGGACCCGCGGCGGCGGTGGCCAGAATGTGCTGGCACAGCACATCCCGCGCGCCGGGGCCGCGCGGCTCGCCATCCAGATCGCCCGCGCGCACGGCGTCGAGTGCTGCCACGCATTCGACCACTTCGAACCGGTTCGCGGGCACAAGCAGGGCCTTCGACGGCGCGCTATAGCGGTGATTGGCGCGGCCGATCCGCTGCACCAGCCGCTTGACGTTCTTCGGCGCGCCGACCTGGATCACCAGATCGACATCGCCCCAGTCGATCCCGAGATCGAGTGAACCGGTGCAGACGACCGCCCGAAGCCGCCCCTCGGTCATTGCCGTCTCGACCTTCTCGCGGGCCTCGCGCGACAGGCTGCCATGGTGGATCGCAATCGGCAGGGCATCCTCGTTGGCCAGCCAAAGGTCGCGGAAGAAAAGCTCGGCCTGGGCGCGGGTGTTGTGAAAGATCAGCGTCGTGCGGTGGCGCGCGATCTGGTCCAGCACCGCCGGGATGGCGTGGCGCCCGCCACCCCCGGCCCAGGGCGGCGGCGCACCGGTGTCCAGCATCGCGATGTCGGGCGGGGGGCCCGGATCGGCGGTCAGGATCTCGCAAGGCGCGCTCGTCGGGCCCAGGAACTCTGCCAACGCGGGCGGATCCTCGACGGTCGCTGACAACCCGACCCGGCGGAGCCCGGGGCAGAGCCGTTGCAGCCGGGCGAGGCTCAGCGTCAGCAGATCGCCGCGCTTCGACTCGGCCAGCGCATGAATTTCGTCGACGATGACCCGGCGCAGCCCGGCAAAGATCCGCGGTGCGTCCTCGTAGCTGAGAAGCAGCGCCAGACTTTCGGGCGTGGTCAGCAGGATATGCGGAGGGGCGGCGCGCTGGCGACGACGACGGGCCTGCGAGGTGTCGCCGGTGCGGTCCTCGACGCGAATCGGAAGGGCCATGTCCTCGATCGGCCGACCGAGGTTGCGGCGGATGTCGGCAGTCAACGCCTTCAGCGGTGAAATGTAGAGAGTGTGCAAGCCCGACTCGGGATTCTCCGAAATCTCGACCAGAGAAGGCAGAAAACCTGCAAGTGTCTTGCCGCCCCCGGTGGGCGCGATCAGCAGCAGGGAGGGCGCGTCCGCCCGGGTCAGCATGGCGGTCTGATGCGGATGCACGGTCCAGCCCCGGGCGGCGAACCAGTCAGCGAAGGGCGAAGGCAGGGCCATCGACGTCTCCGGACGGCGGCGGGTCAGGCCGGGCCGCGCGCGGTCATGCCTCGATCCAGATCGTGACCGGCCCGTCATTGACAAGCGAGACCTTCATGTCGGCCCCGAACCGCCCGGTCGCGACCGGCACGCCTTCGGCGGCCAGCGCCTCGGCAAACCGCAGATACAGCCGTTCGCCCTCGGCCGGAGGGGCGGCGCGCGAAAAGCCCGGTCGGTTGCCGCTGGAGGTATCTGCGGCCAGTGTGAACTGGCTGACGACCAGCGCCGCGCCGCCGGTATCGAGCACCGAAAGGTTCATCTTGTCGGCCGCGTCACGGAAGATTCGCATCCGCGAGATGCGGCGGGCAAGCTTGTCGGCCTCGGCCCCGGTATCGCCCGCCATGGCGCAAACGAGGATCATCAGCCCCGGCCCGATCTCGCCGAGACAAGCGCCATCGACCCGGACCGCGGCTTCGGCGACGCGCTGGACCAGCGCCCTCATGCCAGCTCCTCCGCCCAGGGCGGGTTGGCGCCCGCGCGCGAGACGGTGACGGTGGCGGCGCGGATCGCAAGGCCCAGTGCGGCCTCGATCACGTTCTGTGGCAGACCGGCGGCAAGGGCGTCGCGGTCGAGCCTGCCCGCCTGTGCCAGCCCGGCCAGCAGCCCGGCATTGAACGTGTCGCCCGCGCCCACGGTATCGACCACCTGCACGGGCGGCGCAGGCACGTGGCACTCGGCCCCGGCGGTCAGCGCATCGGCGCCCTCGGCGCCCCGGGTCAGCAGCACCAGCCGCGGTCCCCGAGCCAGAAACCCCCGCGCCAGATCGGGCGCGTCCCCCGGCCCCTCGAGCCAGTGCAGATCCTCGTCCGAGATCTTGAGAATGTCGGCCGCCGCGATCATCCGCGCGATCCGGGCGCGATAGGCGGGCACGTCGGCGATGAAGCCGGGCCGGATGTTGGGGTCGAGCATCGTCACCCGCGCCCCGGCCTCGCGCAGGAACAGCGCCTCATAGGCGCTGCCGCAGGGCTCGGCCATCAGCGAGATGCCGCCGCAGAACAGCGCGCGCACCGACGCGGGAAGGGTGGGCAGGTCGGCGGGCGTCAGCATCCGCCCGGCCGTGGCCTCGTCATAGAAGGCATAGCGCGCCTGGCCGCCGACAAGCGTGACGAAGGCCAGCGTGGTCGGCCGGGCCGAACGCAGGCAAAGCCCGGTCTCGACGCCCGAGGCGGCCAGCGCCCCGGCAAGCTGGGTGCCGAAAAGATCGGTCGAGAGGCCCGCCAGAAAGCCCGTGGGCGCGCCAAGCCGGCCAAGCGCGATCGCGGTATTGAAGACCGCCCCGCCCGCATGGGGGGCAAAGGCCGGTTCGCCCTCGGCACTGGTCCGGGGCAGCATGTCGATCAGGGCTTCGCCCGCGCAAAGGATCATGGTCCGCTCGCCGTGTTGGGTCAGACGCAGGCTAGCCTGCCGCCTCTGCCGGTGCAAACGGGCATCGCCTCACTGCTGCAGCGCCGCCAGGTAGCCGATCCCGGCTGCCAGCGCGAGACCCAGCACCACGGCAATGGCGATCTTCCAGGCCGACCAGGGCCGCTCGCCCCGCACCCGGCCGCTGCGCCCGTTGACGACGAAGCGGTAGGTCTTGCCGCGATAGCGGTAGGCGGCCAGCCAGACCGGCAGCAGCACATGCTTGAAGGTGACGGCCGAAACCTGGGTCTCGAGCCGGTCGATCCGCTGGCTGTCGCCGCCGATGTCGAACATCACGTCGCGGCGGATCACCCGGTCCATGGTCCGGCGCGCCTCGGCAAAGCCGGTTTCCAGATCGACCGTGTAGCCTTCGGCCCGGAAGCCCGCCAGATACTGCGGCCGGTAGGGCAGCATCAACGACAGATCCCAGGGTTCGAGCGCGTCGGTATAGCGTTTGGGCAGGCTGGTCGCGGCCAGCACCAGCACGTCGTCGAAGAACCGGGCGACCCGGCCCGACACCGGGGTCCAGCGGATCTTCTGTATCTGCACCGTTTCCGACCGACCCTCGCGGATCACCCGGCGGCTTTCGTGATAGATCGTGCCGCGCGCACCGCTGTATTGCGATTTGGTGTCGGCATCGAAGGTCCAGTAGGGGACGTAGATGCCCTCCATCCGGCGGCCCTTGCGGGCATAGGCCTGCAACCCGTTCGGCGCGAACCAGAGCCGCCCCAGCCAGTCGGTCATCGCCTTGTGCGCCTCGGCCTCGGACAGCGCGAAGGGCAGCACGCCCTTGGGCTTGATACGCCGCTGAACCCCGGTTCCGGTGACGACGGGGGTGGCGCAGAACGGGCATTCGGCGGCATGGGTGGCTTCGTCCAGCTCGAATTCGGCGCCGCAATTGGGGCACTTGATCTGCCGGACGTCCTGCATCTCGGCGCCCGGCAGGGCCGCGTCGAGCGCCGCGCGGTAGTCGAGCTCGGCCAGCGGCGCGTCCCAGGGGCCGGTGCCCTCGACGGGCTCCTGATGGCCGCAATGGTCGCAGATCAGCCGGCCATCCTCGGGCGAGAACCGCAGGTCGGCCCCGCACTGGTCGCAGGGAAAGCGGTGGTCGGGGGCGGTCATCCTGGGCTCAGACCCCGGGCGGAGGCGGTGGCGGGGCGACGGTGAACAGCCGGGCCAGCTCGGGCACCTCTTCGGCGCGTTTCCAGCCGTCTTGGCCCTGGGTCCAGACGAAGCTGTCGCGGCGGAAGCTGCCCTCGCTGGCCATCCGCCCCAGCCGCGCCATCGAGAACGGCCCCGAGGTCTGGCCGTTCTCGGCGATGTGCCAGACATGTTCGACCGGCGGCGGGGGCGGGGGGACCGGCATCGCGGCCTCGGCCGCCGCGCTGCGCGGCACCGTGCCCCAGGGGCCGGTCTGGGCGACGCTCTGGGCCATCGCCATACCCAGGCCCGCGCCGATCCCGGCCGCCATGCCGCCGCCCGCCGGGCTTTGGGCGGCTTCGGTCATGGCTTCGGCCGCGGAATACTGGGTATAGCGGCCCAGATCGCCCGCGATCCCCATCGAGGTGCGCTTGTCCAGGGCCTTTTCGACCTCGTGCGGCAGGCTGATATTCTCGATGTAGAATTCGGGCATGGTCAGGCCGTAGGCCTCGAGCGTTTTCGACACCTCGCCCGAAATCAGCTTGCCCATATCGGCGGTGTTGGCGGCCATGTCCAGCACCGGGATGCCGGAGGCCGCGATCACCCGCGAGAATTCCTGCACGATGATGTTGCGGATCTGGAAGCCGATCTCGTCCATGGTGAATTCGCCATCGGTGCCGACGATCTCGACCATGAAGCGGGCCGGGTCGGTGACGCGGACCGCATAGCTGCCGAAGGCGCGGATCCGGATCGGGCCGAATTCGGGGTCGCGCAGCATCACCGGGTTCTTGGTGCCCCATTTGAGGTCGGTGAAGCGGGTGGTGTTGACGAAGTAGATTTCCGACTTGAAGGGCGAGCGGAAGCCGTGATCCCAGTGCTGCAGCGTGGTCAGCACCGGCATGTTGTTGGTTTCCAGCATGTAGAGGCCCGGCGTGAACACATCGGCCAGCTGGCCCTCATGGACGAAGACCGCCGCCTGACCCTCGCGCACCGTCAGCTTGGCGCCGTACTTGATGGCATGGCCCTCGCGTTCGAACCGCCAGACCATGGTGTCGCGGGTGTCGTCGACCCAATGGATGACGTCGATGAACTCGCCGGAGAGAAAGTCGAAAATGCCCACGGGTCAGGTCCTCCGTTGTGTCCGGGTCAAACTATAGGGCCGGTGCCGGACGCGGCCATGCCGGGCACCAGAGCGCATGCCTCAGGCATCGCCCCCCATCAGCTCGGCCGCGATCTGCTCGACGATGGGGCGGGCCTCGGCCGGGGTCATGCCCGGGCGCAGGCGCCGGTCGTAAAGCATCTTCAGCAGCAATTCGTCATGGGGCGTCAGCAGCGCGAATTCCTCGTCGTCGTTGAAGATCGACGGGCGCACCGAGGGGTTGTCATTGGCCAGCCCCAGCCCCTGGGACAGTTCCTCATGCAAGCAGGATTGCCGCAGCCGGTCGGGATGTTCGCCGCGGATCACGGCGACGGCGCTGGAATAGGTGCTGGACTCGCCCTTCGAGAAGGCCAGCACCAGGCAGAAGGTCGATCGCGGCATCACGGCGATCGTGCTTTGGGCGGCGACGTCGATGCCCGGGATCAGACGTTCGAGCTCGGGGCCCAGGCGGCGGCGTTCGTCCTCGTTGACGATGAAGACCTGAAAATTGGCCTGTTCGGGGCTGGTCACCCACATCGGCAGCCCGGTCACCCGCGACAGCCGCCGGACATAGGCCGCGATCTCGGCGCGGTCCTGGCTGCGCTGGGCGGCCGGGATCGTTTCGCCGAAGGTGATGCCAAAGCGGACGGGCTGTTCCCAGCGCCGGAGCCGGCTTTCGGTTTCGCGCGCCACCAGATGCCCGTCGCGGCTGACATATTCGTCGAACAGCGCGATCCGCACGAAATCCTCGACCAGCGCGCGGCGGGTGAAGGGCACATCGGTCTCGCCGCCATCGCTCCGCAGCAGGCCGCGCGACAGAAGATCGGCCTGCACCCGGGCGTAATGCCGGGCCAGAGCCTGGCTGTCGGGCGAAAGCTGCGGCCGCACCGCTTCGGCGGGGCGGGCGGCGGGCCGTGTCTCGGGCGGCGCGGGTGCCATCTGACAGCCGGCCAGGGCCACGGCAAGGGCGCCGGTCAGCGCCCCCAGCCGGAGTCCTGGCCGAAAAGAAGGGCGCGATGCGGGCGTCACGATGCGGTCAGGCCTCCGGCAGGGCGCCGGCGCCCTGCGCCCGCGATTTGGCGGCGGCGAGCGTGTCGCGCAGCTCTGCCTCCATCTTTTTCAGATCGTCCTCGGCCTGGGCGCGCCGGGTCTTGCCCTCGTCGGCGATGGTCAGGCTTTCCTGGATCGTCGCGATCAGATCGGCATTCGCCTTCTTGACCGCTTCGATGTCGAAGACGCCCCGTTCCATTTCCTCGCGCACGGTCCTGTTGGCCTGGCGCAGGTTGGCGGCATCGGCGGTCAACAGCTCGTTGGTCAGGTCGCTGGCCTCGCGCACCGCCAGCGCGGCCTCTTTCGAGCGCTGGATGGTGACCGCCTGCGCCAGCTGGGTTTCCCAAAGCGGCACGGTATTGACCAGGGTCGAGTTGATCTTGCTGACCAGCGACTTGTCGTTTTCCTGCACCAGCCGGATCGAGGGCAGAGACTGCATCGTCACCTGCCGCGTCAGCTTGAGGTCATGCACCCGGCGTTCAAGATCGTCGCGCGCGGCGCGCAGGTCGCGCAATTCCTGCGCCCGGATCACCTGATCGGCCTCGGGGGCCGCGGCGACCTCGGCCTCCTTGGCGGGGATCTCGGTCGCGTCGAGAGCTTTCAGCTTCTCTTCGCCCGCGGCGATGTAAAGCGCGAGCTCGTCGTAGAAATCGAGGGTCTTCTCGTAAAGCTTGTCGAGCGACTTGATGTCCTTCAGCAGCGTATGTTCATGGGTCAGCAGCCGGTCGGTGATCGAGTCGATCTGGCCCTGAACCGTCTCGAATCGCGCAACGAACTTGGCGAAGGGCGCGGTGCGCCCCATCAGCTTTTCCCACCAGCTCGCCTCGCGCCGCACGTCGACTTCGGACACCGAAAAACCCCGGATCGTGGTCACGATCTCGCGGAGCGAGTCGCCCGCAGGCCCCACGTCCTTGTTGCGCACATCGGCCAGCATGGCCTGGCTGATGGTCTGCAACTCGGCCTGGGCACTGGACCCGAAACCGATGATCGAATTGCTGTCGGACATGTCGATCTCGGCCATGCGGGCGCGGATCGCCTCGGCCACCGGCGGCTCGGCCCCTTCCAGCGGGACCAGATCCCGGGCCGGTTCGGGCAGGACCGCCCATGTCACTTTTTCAACTTCGGCGACGTCCTGCGCCGCCTTCAGGCGATTGTTGTCCGAGCTCATGCATTCTCTCCCGAAATGGGCGCGACGGGCACCGGGCGGATGCCTTCCCGTTGCAGCCGGTCGCGCAAGACTTCGATCTCGACGTCAAGATCGGTGCGGTCGTCCTGAATCAGCGCCCGGGTGCGGGCAGCGAAATTGTCCTCGAGATCGCCCAGAAGCGCCTCGTAATCCCGGCGTGCCGAGGCATCGCGGGTGCGGGCGTAAAGATCGGCGAACTTGACGGTCGCGTCGCGCGCGCCCAGCAGATAGACGACCAGATAGCGCCGGGCGGCGGTCAGGTCGCGCGGGTCTTCCTCGACGGTGCGGAACATGTCGCGCACGACCGCCTGAAACCGCTCGACCCGCGCGTCGAGCCCGCGGTCGCCGGCGCGCCGGATCGCCTCGGACATGGTCGCCAGATGCTTTTCGGCCTCTTCGATGGCGCGCGCCACTCGGTCCCGCTGAAAGCTGTCGATGCCTTCCATCCCCTTGTCGCTGAGCGGATCGAGGCCGAAGGCAAAGCTGTGAAGGGCGGAGCCCAAGACGGCATAGATCGCCGGGGCCAGCCAGTCGCCGCCACCGATCCCCGCCAGCAAGAGCCCCGCGCCTGTCAGGACCGAGCCCAGGATCTTGCGCGGCAGCGCCGGGCGGCGGGCGACCTTGCGGGCGGCCCAGGCATCCTCGGCCCGCAGCCCCTCGCGGGTCAGCCAGGCGGCAAGGATCAGCACGCCGAAGGCGCCAAGCGTCAGCGCCAGCCCCGCCGGGTCGGAAAAGAAAGCGCGCGGCAAAAGCGGCAGGGGTGCGAAGAACATCGCATTGGCCCGGCCCGCGGCCCGTGCCGGACGCCGCCCCTGGAACGGATGGCGGGGGGGCGCGACCGTCTCGGGGCCGGGCGTGCCGGGGCTGTAGCGGCCGCCGAACCGGTTGGCCATCACGCGCCCCCCATGACGGCCACGTAAAGGACCAGCGCGATCAGCAGGAAGAATGACAGTTTCTGCAACCCGGTGCCCGACATGATCCCCTCTGTCTTCACGATCTTCCCTTATACATGGGATGCGACGCGGCCGTTAAAAGCAAGTGTCGGCGGGTTTTGCCGATCAGCCGGGCGGAGCCTTGCCGCGCCGCCGCATCGGCCGCGCGGCGCCCGTGCCTCCGGTGCCGCGGGGCGGTTTGCGGCCCGGGGGGGGGGCCGAGATGTCTTCCTGGTCGCGTCCGCCCGTCCGGCGCGCAGGTTTGGCGCCGGGCGGCTTTTGGTCGGTTCCCCTAGCGCCGCCGGGCTTCGATCCGGGCGCTTTGGGACCTGCGGGTTTCCCGCTGCCCGATCGGGGACGCAGGGTCTTCGCACGGCCGGTTGCCTCGCCCTCTGGGCTTTCGAGCCCCAGCTGATCGCGCAACACGCGGCCGCGGATCTCCTCGACCTCGCCCGCCTTCAAAGCGCCAAGCTGGAACGGGCCATAGCTGATCCGGATCAGCCGGTTCACGGTCAGCCCGATAGCCTCCATGGCGCGGCGGATCTCGCGGTTGCGGCCTTCGCGCAGGCCGACGGTCAGCCAGGCATTGGCGCCTTGTTGACGATCAAGCGTGACCTCCATCGGCCGGAAGCTTTCGCCCGCGATGACGATGCCCTCGCGCAGGGGGGCGAGCGTGGCATCCTCTGGCGTGCCCTTGACCCGGACGCGGTACTTGCGCAGCCAGCCGGTCGAGGGCAGTTCCAGCCGCCGCTTGATCGCGCCGTCATTGGTCAGAAGCAGCAGGCCCTCGGAATTGAGGTCGAGCCGTCCGACCGACATGACCCGGGGCATGTCCTCGGGCAGCTTGTCGAAGACGGTCTCGCGGTCCTTCTCGTCCTTGGCGGTGGTCACGAGCCCCGCGGGCTTGTGATAGAGCCACAGCCGCGGCCGGTCGGCCGCCGCCAGCGGGGCGCCGTCGACGGCGATCCGGTCGGCGGCGGTCACGTTCAGCGCGGGGCTGGATATCCGGCGGCCGTTCACCGTTACCCGCCCGGCGGCGATCATCCGCTCGGCCTCGCGCCGCGACGCGAGCCCTGCGCGCGCCAGGATCTTGGCGATCCGCTCGCCCTCTTGTCCGGTCTTGTCCATGGGTGGGGTTTACGCCGGATCGAGGGGCGGGGGAAGCGGCTTGCGCGGGCGACGGGGGCAAGGCATGAGGGAAGGATGAGCCCGTTTCGCAGCCATATGGACAGGGCGCTGGCCGAAGCCCGTGCCGCGGAGCGGCGGGGCGAGGTGCCGGTGGGCGCGGTCGTGGTGGCGCCCGGCGGCCGCATCGTGGCGGCGGCGGGGAACCGGACCCGGGAACTGGCCGATCCGACCGCCCATGCCGAGATCCTGGCCCTGCGGGCGGCCTGCGCGGCGGCCCGGTCGGAACGGCTTCCGGGCCATGATCTCTATGTGACGCTGGAGCCCTGTCCGATGTGCGCCTCGGCCATCGGGCAGGCGCGGATCGCGCGGCTGTATTACGGGGCGGCGGACCCGAAATCGGGGGGCGTTGCGCATGGGGCGCGGGTTTTCGATCATCCGCAGAGCCATCATGTGCCGGAGGTCTATGACGGCATTGCGGCGACCGAGGCCGAGGCGCTTCTGAAGGCGTTTTTCGCCCCGCGTCGGTGAGCGGGGCGGAGGGGCCGCCGAAGGGCGCGATTTTTCTGCGAAAAATCGTGGCGGCCCGCGCTGGGGCAGAGGATGCCCTATAGCTCGATCGGCACCAGGACCTCGGGTTCGATCACCCGCACGCCGGGCAGGTTCTGTTTAAGCGCCTCTGCGGACTGCTCGAGAAGCGGGAAAGTGCGATAGTGGCAGGGGATCACCGTCTTGAAATGGAAGAAGGTCCGGGCCGCATAGGCCGCGCGCTTCATGTCCATGGTGAAGTGTCCGCCGGCACATAGCAGTCCGATATCGGGCGCATGCAGGTCATTGAAGATCTCCATGTCCGCCATCACGTCGGTATCGCCGCTGACATAGATCACATGGCCCTCGCCGGCGATCATGAACCCCGATTCGGTGCCGGTATAGACCGGGCCGTCCGCTCCCTGGGTCGAGGAGGAGTGGGTGGCGTTCACCATCGTCACCGCGACAGTGCCAAGCCGGACCGTGCCGCCCTTGTTGAAGCCGATCACCTCGATCCCTTCCCGGGATTCCCACCAGCTCATCAGATCGAAGATGCCGACTGCCGGGATCGACAGCTCGCGCGCGATGGCGATGGTGTCCGCGACATGGTCGAAATGGCCGTGGGTGACCAGGATATGGGTCGCGCCGCCGATGGCTTCGGCCCGCCGCTCTTCGGGGAACATCGGATTGCCCACGAGCCAGGGGTCGATCAGCAGGATCTGGTCCTCGATCTCGATACGGAAGCCGGAATGCCCGAGCCAGGTGATCTTCATGTCGCGTTCTCCTCTGCCGCGCCGGCCCCGCCCCCGGGTTTCTCCCTTTGCCGCGCCGGCCGCGTGCTCCATGATTGCCGGGAAAGGTAACAGAGCGGAGCCGGCATTCCCATGGACTGGACGCGACAGATCGACGCCTATTGCGAGCGGACCGATTTCACCTTCTGGGCCGAGCCGGTGAATGCCGCGACCAATGCCGCCTTCGTCCTGGCCGCGCTGGTGATGTGGCACCGCTGTGCCGGGCTGCCTTTGGGCCGCGCGCTGGCGGCGGTGCTGGGGGTGATCGGTATCGGCAGCTTTCTCTTTCACACCCTGGCCACCGAATGGGCCTCATTGGCGGATGTCCTGCCGATCCTCTGTTTCATCCTGCTATATGTCTTCGTGGCCAACCGCGCCTATTGGGGTCTCGGGCTCTGGCCCGCGCTGGGGCTGACCGCGCTCTTCTTTCCCTACGCCGCCGTCACCGGCCCGCTTTTCGGGCGTCTCGAGTGGCTTGGGTCGTCGGCGGGCTATGCGCCGGTCGCGCTTTTGATCCTCGTCTATGCGCTGGCTCTGGCCCGCCGCCTGCCGGAGGTCGCGGCCGGGCTGGGACTTGGCGTCGGCCTGCTGACGGTCTCGCTGACCTTCCGCACCATCGACATGCCGGTTTGCGCGGTGTTGCCGCTGGGAACGCATTTTCTGTGGCACCTTCTCAACGCGGCGATGCTGGGCTGGATGATCGAGGTTTACCGGCGGCATGTGCAGCGCGTTTCCATGGACGCCGCGCCGGGATGAGACCTCGGACCCTGCCGATCTGCCCGCGTCCGGCATAGATCGAGTTCCTGCCCGCCGATCCGGACAGGCCCGCGGGCGCCCGGTCAGTTCCGGCGGCGCCATCGCCCCGTCAGGTCGGATCTGTCGAGATGCCGGGCAATCCGGCATTCCTGCAGAAATGTCAGCGCGCCCGAGCCCTTGAGCGCCGCCGCGATGTCGGCTTCGGGAACGTCGGCCTCGATTGCAAGAATGGCAAGAGGGATACGCGTTCCCCTGATACGCTCCAGCACATCCATGCCCGACATCTCCTCCAACGCGGGTTCAAGGCAGCATGGTACATTCTTCAGTAGAATTAAAACATGCGATTTTAAGGGGCAGACATCCAAAGGCGTGGCCTCCTTTTAATGTGGTATAAAATAACGCGCTATCACATTGTGCAAGTCTGGCATTCCGGAATGAAAAGCGGGTGGCTTGGCGAAACGCCGCAAAATGCGAAAAGGTAAAAAGGAATTGTTGGACAAATTCCCCTTTCTTCGGAAAGGGGGCCTGGGGTCAGCGCCCTGGCCGATGCGCCGGAGGGAGGGGGCCTCCGGCGAATCGCCATCTCCGGCCTCAGCCGGGCATGAAGACGACAGTCTTGTGACCGTTCAGCAGGACCCGGCGTTGCAGATGCAGCCGCACCGCCCGCGCCAGCACCCGGCTTTCGATGTCGCGCCCGACCGCCACATAGTCCTCGGCCGAGAAGGCATGGTTCACGCGCTCGGTCTCCTGCTCGATGATCGGCCCCTCGTCGAGATCGGCGGTCACGAAATGCGCCGTCGCCCCGATCAGCTTGACCCCGCGCTCATGCGCCTGGTGATAGGGTTTCGCGCCCTTGAACGAGGGCAGGAAGGAATGGTGGATGTTGATCACCCGCCCCGACAGCGCGCGGCTGAGCTTGTCCGAGAGCACCTGCATGTAGCGCGCCAGAACCACCAGCTCGGCGCCGGTCTCGGCCACCAGGTCGATCAGCTTCTGTTCCTGCTGGGCCTTGGTCTCTTTCGTCACCGGCCAGCAGTAATAGGGAATGCCCGCCGCCTCGGCCGTGGCGCGGCTGTCTTCGTGGTTCGAGACCACGGCGACCACGTCGGCCTCCATCCAGCCGACCCGGATCTGATAGAGAATATGCAGCAGCGCATGGTCGAATTTCGACACCATCAGGATGATCTTCGGACGCCGCTCGGCATCGACCACCTCGGCATCCATGCCGTAGCCGTTGATGGCGGGGGCCAGCCGGGCGCGGATCGCCTCGGCCTCGGACGGGGCCTGCGTGTGGAACGCGACCCGCATGAAGAACCGGTTGCTTTCGGGATCGCGGAACTGGGCGCTGTCCTGGATGTTGCCGCCGAGCGCGGTGACCGCATTCGCGACGGTGGCGACGATCCCGGGCTGGTCGTCGCAGGTGAGCGTCAGGATGAAATGTGTCGAGGCCATCGGCGGAATCCTTGCCTGAATGTCTTGAACGCGCGTTTCGGCGCCTTGCGTTATGGAGAAAGGCCCGGCGCGAGTGCAAGCGCCATTCCCCCGACGCCGCTTTGCGTCCCGCCCGCGACATTGCCTGTCGCCTTGCGGGGCTGGGGGGCTCGGCCCCCGGGCGCGCTCTTGCAGCATGCGCGGCAGACGGCTAAACGCGGGGACGAATTTCACGAGCACGGAAAGGCGGCCCCATGTCCATCGACATCGACACCGCGCGGCGGGTGGCGCACCTCGCCCGGATCGCCGTTCAGGAAGACGACCTGCCGGCGCTGGCGCAGGAGCTGTCGGGCATCCTGACCTTCATGGAACAATTGAACGAGGTCGACGTGACCGGCATCGAGCCGATGACCGGCGTCACCCCGATGCGGCTGAAACGCCGTGAGGATGTGGTGACCGACGGCGAGATGCAGGACCGGATCCTGGCCAACGCGCCCGACGCGCGCGAGGGCTTTTTCGCGGTTCCCAAGGTGGTGGAGTAACGCCATGAGCGATCTGACCCGGCTGACCATTGCCGAGGCGCGCGATGCGCTGCGCAAGGGCGAGACCACTTCGGTCGCCCTGACCGAAGCTTATCTTTCGGCCATCGACGGCGCGGGCGCGCTGAACGCCTTCGTCCACAAGACCCCCGAGATCGCGCTGGACCAGGCCAGGGCCGCCGACGCGCGGATCGCGGCGGGCGAGGCGCCCGCGCTTTGCGGCATGCCTCTGGGGATCAAGGATCTTTTCTGCACCAGGGGCGTGGCCTCGCAGGCCGCCTCGAAGATCCTCGACGGCTTCAAGCCCGAATATGAATCGACCGTGACCCAGAACCTTTGGGACGCGGGCGCGGTCATGCTGGGCAAGCTGAACATGGACGAATTCGCCATGGGCTCGTCGAACGAGACCAGCACCTATGGCAATGCGGTCAACCCCTG
Organism: Rhodovulum viride; assembly: GCF_003265965.1. NCBI lineage: Bacteria > Pseudomonadati > Pseudomonadota > Alphaproteobacteria > Rhodobacterales > Paracoccaceae > Rhodovulum > Rhodovulum viride. Next base: position 167,524 of record NZ_MUAV01000004.1, read on the forward strand.
GCGGCGCGGCAACGAGGACACGGCGCTGACCCCGGGCGGCTCTTCGGGCGGGTCGGCCTCGGCGGTGGCCGCCGATCTGTGCATGGCCGCGACCGGCACCGATACCGGCGGCTCGATCCGCCAGCCCGCAGCCTTCACCGGCATCGTCGGCATCAAGCCGACCTACGGGCGCTGCTCGCGCTGGGGGATCGTGGCCTTTGCCTCGTCGCTGGATCAGGCCGGGCCGATGACCAGGACGGTGCGCGACGCCGCTATCATGCTGGGCGCGATGTCGGGCCATGACCCGAAGGATTCGACCAGCGCCGACATTCCGGTCCCGGATTTCGAGGCGATGCTGACGGGCGACATTCGCGGCAAGACCATCGGTATCCCGAAGGAATACCGCATGGAGGGCATGCCCGCCGAGATCGAGAAGCTCTGGGCCGACGGCAGTGCGATGCTGAAGGATGCAGGCGCCGAGATCGTCGAGATCAGCCTGCCGCACACGAAATACGCGCTGCCCGCCTATTACGTGATCGCGCCCGCCGAGGCGTCCTCGAACCTCGCGCGCTATGACGGCGTGCGCTATGGCCACCGGGCAAAGCTGGGGCAGGGCGACGGCATCGTGCAGATGTACGAAAAGACCCGCGCCGAGGGCTTCGGCAAGGAGGTCCAGCGCCGGGTGATGATCGGCACCTATGTGCTGTCGGCGGGCTTCTACGACGCCTATTACAACCGCGCCCGCAAGGTCCGCGCGCTGATCAAGCGCGACTTCGACGAGGTGTTCGCCGGCGGCGTCGATGCGATCCTGACGCCCGCGACGCCCTCGGCCGCCTTCGGTCTGGGCGAGATGGCCGATGCCGATCCGGTGGCGATGTATCTCAACGACGTCTTCACCGTGACCGTGAACCTCGCCGGTCTGCCGGGCATTTCGGTGCCCGCGGGGCTTGACGCGCAGGGCCTGCCGCTGGGGCTTCAGCTGATCGGTCAGCCCTGGGGCGAGGGCGATCTGCTGAACACCGCACATGTTCTTGAACGCGCCGCAGGATTTGTTTCCAAGCCCGCGAAATGGTGGTAAGGCGCGCCGGATCACTGGGATCGAAACCACGAGCAGGATGGACGCGATGCGTGCCGTGACCTCCGCGATGGCGCTTCTGGCGCTGGCCGCGTGCAATACGCAACTGCCCGATTCCGCGGCCGGAGTCGGGTTCGACAACTACGCCGATTACAGCGCCCATCGCGAGGGTGTGCTGCAGGGCACGGTCTCGGCCCAACCGCTTGATGCGGCGCCCGCGCAGGGCGTCGTGACCGAGATCACCGGCGGGCCAATTTCGGCGGTCGAGAGTTCCGATGCCACCGCCATGCCCGGCGCGCAGGCTGAAAACCATGCCGGGATCTCGGACGAACAGAGCTTCGCCGCCGTCAGCGCCCGCGAGACCATCGCCAGCGACCGCGAGCGGCTGGAGCAGCAGCGCGAGCAATATACCTTCATCCAGCCCGAGCCGCTGCCGCCCCGTCCGGGCGGCGATGGTGCCGGCATCATCGAATATGCGCTGAGCACCACCAATCCGCTCGGCCAGCAGGTCTACAAGCGCGGCCGCGCCGTTGCGCCCGAAACCCTGGCCCGGCGCTGCGCCAAGTACGGCTCGGACGATCACGCTCAGGAAGCCTTCCTCAAGAATGGCGGGCCCGAGCGCGACCGGCTGGGGATCGACCCCGATGGCGACGGCTTCGCCTGCTACTGGGACCCCTCGCCGTTCCGGCTTGCTGAAAGATAACCGCGTGACGCCGCTCTGGCGTCCCTCGCCCAATTGCGGCGCCCGGCGTGGCGGGGCGCGGCCCGACATGGTCGTGCTCCATTTCACCGCCATGGCCGACGCCGCGTCGGCACTCGACCGGCTCTGCGATCCGGCGGCCGAGGTGTCGGCGCATTACCTGATCGCCGCCGACGGACAGGTCGTCCAGCTGGTCGACGAGACGGCGCGGGCCTGGCATGCCGGGGCCGGATGCTGGGGCGGGGTGGAGGACGTCAATTCCCGCTCGATCGGGATCGAGCTCGACAATCCGGGCGACCGGCCGTTCCCGGCGCCGCTGATGGCCGCGCTCGAGGTGCTGTTGCCTGGCATCCTCGCGCGCTGGTCGATCCGGCCTGAACGGGTGATCGGCCATTCCGACATGGCGCCTGACCGCAAATGGGACCCGGGCCGGCGGTTCGACTGGCTGAGGCTCGCGCGGCAGGGGCTGGCGGTCTGGCCCGAACCGGTCGGTGCCATCGCCCCCGACGAGGCCGCCTTCCGCAAGGCCGCCACGGCCTTCGGCTATGGCGCGGGGTGGCAGACGGGCCACGTGCTCGACGCGCTGCGCCAGCGCTTCCGCCCCTGGGCCGAGGGGCCGCTTGCCGCCGCCGACATGTCTGTCATTGCCGATCTTGCCCGCCGCTTCCCCGTTGACCCGGACGGCGCGGGCGCCTAGATCGGGCCTCGCGCGGATGGCTGGATGGCCGCGGGGGTGCAAGCCCTCGAGGAAAGTCCGGACTCCACGAAGCAACGGTGCCGGGTAACGCCCGGCGGGGGAAACCCCAGGGAAAGCGCCACAGAGAACAGACCGCCTCCGGTTTCGGAGGTAAGGGTGAAACGGTGGGGTAAGAGCCCACCGCGGGACTGGCAACAGGACCGGCACGGCAAGCCCCACCGGGAGCAATGCCGAATAGGGACCCCGCGCAGGCTGGACCTGCAGGGCGGCTTCGGCCCAGGGGTCCGGGTTGGCAGCTTGAGCGTATCGGTAACGGTACGCCCAGAGGAATGGTCATCCAGGGGGCCTCGCGCCCCCGGACAGAATCCGGCTTACAGGTCATCCGCGCATATCTGGCCTGTCTCCCTTCGAAACGCTGCCCGGCCCTGGCCGGGACGGGCTGTTTTTGGTCTTGGCCGATGCCCGAAAGCGTCTAGGTTCCGAGGGTGGGAAGCGCGCTGCCCCGGACAGGGGATAGCAGAGGGACGGAAGACCGGATGAGTTTTGTCAGGACGATGGCCACCCTTGCCGTGGGCTTTGCGGCCGCCAAGGGGCTGGAGAAGTTCCAGAAGATGGGGGGCGGCGCCGGGATCGCCGATTCCGTGAAATCGGCGGCGACGCGGGCCGGGATCGGCAGCCAGATGGGGCCGCTGCTGGAGCGGATGCAGGTGCCGGGCGGCGCCGCGGCGCTGAAGGACAACGCCAAGTGGCTGGGCGCGAAGGCGCGCGAGACCGGCGATCACGCGATGGTCGGGCTTGGCGGGCTGATGGCAGCGTTGGGCGGGGCCGCCTGGGCGGGCTCGGTCAATGCGCGGGATATCCTGAACGCGATGGGCGAGGTCTCGCCGCCCGGCGTTACGATGGAGAAGAACGCGCGGCTGCTGATCCGCTCGATGATCATGGCGGCCAAGTCCGACGGCGAGATCGACGCGACCGAGCGCGCCGCGATCCTCGATGTGCTGGGCGATGCCACGGCCGAGGAACGCGCCTTCGTCGAGGCCGAGATGGGCAAACCCATCGACATCGACGCGCTGGCCGCCGAGACCGGCAACCACCAGCGCACGGCGGTCTATGCCGCGGCGGTGGTGACGACCAAGGTCGACAGCCCGCCCGAGATCGCCCATCTCGACCGGCTGGCCGAGGCGCTGCATCTGGGCCGCGCCGCGCGCCAGCGGATCCACAAGGCGATGCGGTTGCCGCAGGTGCTGGCCTGAGACACGCGCCCCCCGGGGCGGGCAGGGGCGGGCAGGGGCTGCACGGCCAGAACCCGCTTGACTCGGTGGCGCGGATCGCTAAAACGCGGGCTTCAAGGAATTCACGGGCGCAATGCCGCCCGCGCGACGGAGATGAGACATGGCGAAGCCGACAACCATCAAGATCCGCCTGAACTCGACCGCGGGCACCGGCCATTTCTACGTGACCAAGAAGAACGCCCGCACCATGACCGAGAAGATGGTGGTCAAGAAATACGACCCCGTCGTGCGTCAGCACGTCGAATACAAGGAAGGCAAGATCAAGTGATCTAGCCGCCTCCGGGGGTCATCCCCGGCAAGGGTCAGACCGGGGCCGCGCCGCAAGGGGCGGCCTTTCGTTTTGCGCGGGTCCGTTCCTGCAAGGTCTGTCCGCGCAATGCCCGTTTGCCCGGCTTCCTTTGCCCGGTTCCGTTCGTCAGGGGCCGTTCGTCAGGGACCGTCTGTGTCAGAGGGGCGGTTTGCGCGGGGGCCGTTTCCCGGGACGCCGGTCGCGTCAGGCGCTGGCCTGCATCCGGTGCCGCCCGAGTGGCAGCATCATCGGCTGGCCCGAGGTCGGGTCGGTCACGACCCGGCAGTCGAGCCCGAACACCGCCTTCACCGTTTCCGCCGTCAGCACCTCTTCGGGGCGGCCCTGCGCGTAAAGCCGCCCGCCCGCCAGCGCGACCAGATGATCGGCGTAGCGTGCCGCGAGATTGAGATCGTGCAGCACCATGACGATGGTCGTGCCGCGGCTGTGGTTCAGGTCGGTCAGCAGGTCCAGCACCTCGACCTGATGGGCGATGTCGAGAAAGGTCGTGGGCTCGTCGAGCAGAAGCAGCTCGGTCTCCTGCGCCAGCGCCATCGCGATCCAGACCCTCTGACGCTGGCCGCCCGACAGCTCGTCGACCGCGCGTTCGGCCAGATCGGCGGTGCCGGTGGCCTCAAGCGCCGCGGCCACGGCCTCGTGATCCTGCCGCGACCAGCGCGACAGCAGCCCGTGATGCGGATAACGCCCGCGCCCGACCAGATCGGCGACCGCGATGCCTTCGGGCGCGACCGGCGCTTGCGGCAAAAGCCCCATCCGGCGGGCGAGGGCACGCGGCGCCATGCGGTGGATCTCCTTGCCGTCCAGCAGCACCTGACCCCGGGCAGGTGCCAGCAGCCGGGCGATGCAGCGCAAGAGCGTGGACTTGCCGCAGGCATTGGCGCCGACGATGGCGGTGATCTGTCCGGGCGGCACGGCCAGGGTCAGCCCGTCGAGGATGGTGCGCTCGGCGTAGCCTGCCTGAAGATCGCGGACGAGCAGGGGTGGGGCGGTCACATCGAGCCTCCGCCGCGGTTCACGCGGATGATGAGATACAGAAGATAGGGCGCGCCCAGCACGCCGGTCACGACCCCGACCGGATAGCGCGAGGGCAGGAGGCTCTGGCCCGCGAAATCTCCGGCCAGCACCAGGCCCGCGCCGATCAGCGCGGCCGGGATCAGCACCGAGCGGTCGGGCCCGGCCAGACGCGCGGCAATCGGCCCCGAGAGGAAGGCCACGAAGGCGATCGGGCCGGTGACCGAGGTCGCGACGGCAATCAGCCCGACCGCCGCCAGCGTCACCAGAAGCCGGGTGCGGCCCAGCCGGACGCCCAGCGCCGCCGCCTTGTCATCGCCCAGCCGCAGCGCCTCGAGATCGCGCGACAGCGCCAGCAGCAGTCCGCCGAAGACAACAAGCGCGGCCAGAAGCGGCCCGGATTCGGCCAGTTGCACGCCGTTGAGGCTGCCCGCAAGCCAGCGCATCGCCTCCTGCAGGGTCCAGGTGGGGGCGATCGACAGGATATAGGCGATGGCGCTGTCCAGCATGGCCGAGATCGCGATGCCGATCAGGATCAGCCGCGCGCCCGCGACCCCGTTGCGCCAGGACAGAAGGTAGATCGCCAGGGCCGCGGCCAGCCCCATGGCCAGCGCGAAGACCGACACCTCGGGGCCGCGCCAGCCCAGCACGACGATGGCAAAGACCGCCGCAGCGCTGCCGCCTGCGGTGATGCCGACGATATCGGGGCTGGCCAGCGGATTGCGCAGCATGGTCTGGAAAGCCGCGCCGCCCAGCCCGAAGCTCATCCCGGCCAGCACCGCCAGCACCGCGCGGGGCAGGCGCAGCTCGCGCACGGCAAAGCTCGCGCCCGGCACGTCGCCGCCTGCGAGAACCCGCAGCACGTCCAGCAGCGGGGTCAGCGTCGGGCCCGAGATCAGGACCAGCGCCACGCCCGCGCAGAGCAGCACGCCAAGTCCCAGCGCGATGCGGGTCCGGCGGCGGGCTCTGGCGCGCCCGGCGGCGGCGATCCGGTTGGCGAGGGCCGCGGTCATAGCGCGGGCAACCGGCGGCGGCGGACGACCCAGATGAAGAAGGGCGCGCCCAGAAAGGCGGTGACGATGCCGACGTCAAGCTCGGATGGCCGGGCCAGCACCCGCCCCGCCACATCGGCAGACAGCAGCAGGATCGCGCCCGCAAGGGCGGCGAAGGGCAGCTGCCAGCGGTGATCGACCCCGACCAGCAGGCGGCAGACATGCGGCACCACCAGACCGACGAAGCCGATGGGGCCGCAGATCGCGGTGGTCGCGCCGCAGAGCAGCACCGCACCCAGCGCGGCGATGCCACGGGTCCGCGCCACCCGAAGGCCAAGCCCCGCGGCGGTGTCGTCGCCCAGCGCCAGCAGGTTCAGCCCGCGCGCCGACAGCAGCGACAGCGTCAGCCCGACGGCCAGCACCGGCAGCATCGGCAAGAGCGCCTCGAAGGTCGCACCGCCGACGCCGCCCACTTGCCAGGACCGGACGCCGCCCGCGATATCGGCACGGGGCAGGGTGACGGCCAGCGTCAGCGACGAGGCCGCAATCGAGGTCGCGGCTCCCGCCAGCGCCAGTTTCAGCGGCGTGGCGCCGCCCTGTCCCAGCGTGCCGATGGCATAGACCAAGCCCGCGGCAAGGCCCGCGCCCAGGATGGCAATCCAGATATAGGCCGACAGTGTCGCGATGCCGAACCAGGCGATGCCGATCACAACCGCCAGAGCGGCGCCAGCATTGACGCCCAGAATGCCCGGATCGGCCAGCGGATTGCGGGTCACGCCTTGCATCACGGCGCCCGCCAGCCCCAGCGCCGCGCCCGCCAGCGCCGCCAGGCAGGTGCGCGGCAGCCGCGCCGCCACCGCCGCCCCGCCGATGCTGTCGGCGCGCCCGCCGATCCCCGCGAGGATGTCGCCCCAGCCGACCGGCCGGGTGCCGACTGCGACTGACAGCGCGCCGGCCGCAAGGAAAAGCCCCAGCGCCGCGACCAGCCAGCCCAGCCGTGCGCGGTCCGCCCCGCCGATGCGGGACGGGCCTTCGGCGGATGCCGCGCTCATTCGGCGGCCCGCGCCGCCTCGGCCAGACGGTCGGCGTAGTCCCCCAGTACCCAGGGGATCGACAGCGGCGTCGGACTGGCGGCGGTGCCGACCGCATCATCGCCCAGCATCACCACCGCGCCCTTGGCGACGGCCGGCATGTGCGAGGTCAGCGGGTCGGCCTGCAATCGGTCCAGCAGCGCCTGTCCGCCATAGGTGACAAGGATGTCGACATCGTCGAAGGCGTCGATCCGCTCGGCGCTGAAGGCGCCTGCGAACTGGCCGTCGCCGCTGGCCTCCTCGACGCTGCGGGGCAGGTCAAGCCCAAGATCCTTAAGGTATTTCACCCGCGTGTCGGCGGCGGTGTAGAACCGCACCACGCTGAGATCGCGGGTGTCGAGATGGGTCACGAACATCGCCGACTTGCCCGCAAGTTCGGGATGCCGGTCGCGCGCCTCGGCGATCTCGCCCTCGATCCGGTCGATCAGCGCCTCGGCGGCCTCGGCGCGGCCAAGACCCGTGCCGTTCAGCCGGATCGTTTCGCGCCAGTCGCCGGACCAGGGCGCGTCGCGATAGGCCACGACCGGGGCGATCTTGCTGAGGATCTCGTAATCCGACCGGCTGAGCCCGGAATAGGCCGCCAGGATCACGTCGGGCCGGGTCGCGGCCACGGCCTCGAAGTCGATGCCGTCGCCCTCGTCGAACAGGACCGGGGTCTCGGCGCCCAGCTCCTTCAGCCGTGCCGCGACCCAGGGCAGCAGCCCGTCGCCGTCATCGTCGCCGAAATTGGCGCGGGCAAAGCCCACCGGCACCACCCCCAGCGCCAGCGGCACCTCGTGATTGGCCCAGGCCACGGTCGCCACGCGCACCGGCTGTGCCGTGAGGGTGGTGCTGCCGAAGGCGTGCCGGACGGTCAGCGGATAGTCATCGGCGGCCGCCGGGAGGGGATGCGCCGCCATCGCGACAAGGCCCAGGCAAAGACAAAGGCGGGGGAGGTTCGACATTTCGGAGGCCTGAAAGGTTGACAATTTTGGTCAACATTTCATCATCGCCCGGCAGGGTCAAGCCGCCGCGCCTCTCTGGCCGCCGGATCGCCGGAGGTCAAGGTGCCCGACAGAAAAACTCGGAAATGGCTGTACCTCGGCGGCACGAGCGTCTAGAGGCGGTCGGGATCGATAACGCGCCGTCATCCGGGGCCGGGGGCCCGCGGACAGGTTCGTTCCCTCGTCGCAAGGCAAGCGATCCGGAGGCCGCAGCGCGCCGGTAGCCAGCGAGAAAAAATCAATCTTGTGGAACAGACGATGCAGAATCAGACCAGAGACCCCAGGCCTGCCGCGGGCGGGCGCCGCTCTTCCATGGCGCGGCTGATGGGCTGCAGCGCGCTGGCGGCGCTTCTTCCGGGCCTTGCGCTGGCGCAGGCGGGACGCGCCCCGGCGGATGCCTACGACCTTGAACCCATCGTGATCGAGGCGCAGTCGGACGACGAGACCAGCATCGTTGCGACCGAAGTGACCGGCGGCAGCGGGATGGCGACCGATGTGCTGGACACGCCGGCGGCGGTGTCGGTCATCACCGCGCGGGAGATCCGCGAGCGGGGGGCTGCGAGCGTCGAGGAGGTCCTGCAATACACGCCCGGCGTGGTCACCGATTTCTACGGCTCGGACGACCGGTTCGACTTCTTCCGCATTCGCGGCTTCGACGCTTATACCTATCGCGACGGGCTGAGCCTCGGGTCGGCCTTCGGCAATGTCCGCGAGGAAGCCTATGCCTTCGAGCGGGTCGAGGTGGTCAAGGGCGCCAACTCGACCACCTTCGGCGTCTCGGACCCCGGCGGGTCGGTGAACTATGTCACCAAGCGCCCCCGGCAGGGCCGCTTCGGCGAGGTCTATGGCACACTCGGGTCCTTCGACAGTCGCGAGCTTGGGGTCGATTTCGGGGACGACCTGACCGGCGACGGCACGCTGTCCTTCCGGCTGACCGGCAAGCGCCGCGAGGCCGAGAAGGAATACGATCATTCGCAGGACGACGAAACCTTCCTGATGGGCGGTCTGACCTGGCGCCCGAGCGCGGCGACCGAGCTCAGCTTCGTTCTGGACTATCTCAAGCGCGACGACGTGCCGGGCAGCGGCGGCCATCCGGTCGGCACCGATCTGTCGCGCTCGGTCTTCCTGGGCGAGCCCGATTTCAACTATCGCGGTACCGAACGCAGCACAGCGACGCTGAGCCTCGATCACGATTTCGGCGGCGGCCTGACCCTGGGGTCGATCCTGCGCTACAGCGATACCGAAAGCGATTTCGGCTATGCCTATATCTCGGGCGCCTCGGCTGCGGGCGGGACCTGGGCCAGCCGGGATTTCTTTGCCAATGACAGCGACTCGCACGGTCTGGTGGCCGATGCGCATCTGCAATACGACACCTCCGTCGGATCGGTCGACAGCCGGACACTGGTTGGGGTCGAACTGTCGCAAAGCCGCGCGGCCTCGACCAACTGGTTCACGGCGGCGCCCGATATCGACTGGACGAACCCGGTCTATACCGGCGGCATCGATCTCGGCACGCTGGCCCCCTATCGCGACCTGCGCACCGACCGCGAGGGCAGGGCGATCTACCTGCAGCAGGAACTGACCTTCTCCGACCGGGTGATCGTGACCGCGGGCCTGCGCCATGACTGGCTCGATATCGACGAGACGAACCGGCTGACCGGCGTCACCTCCAGCGCCGATTACAGCGAGACGACGGCCCGGCTCGGCCTGACCTGGAAGATCACGCCCACGCTTTCGACCTATGCCTCCTATGCGGAATCGGTCGTTCCGGCCTCGATCGGGCTCGACCCCGAAAAGGGCGAGCAATACGAGCTGGGGGTCAAGTACCGCCCCGGCAACGGCCGGGCGCTGTTCACGGCCGCGATCTACGACCTCAGCAAGACCAACATCACCCGGACCAATCCCGCGACCGGCTTCGACGACACCATCGGCGAGGTCGAGGTGCGCGGGATCGACCTCGAGGCCAAGCTCGACATGACCCGCAATGTCAGCCTGACCGCTGCCTATTCCTATCTCGACTCCGAGATCGTCGAGAACGGCACCCGGGGCAACGAGGGCAACCAGCTGTCCTTCGTGCCGCGCAACATTGCCTCGCTCTGGGTCAACTACCGCCTGCCCGGCGCGGGGCGGCGGGGCGACATGACCTTCGGGCTCGGCGCGCGCCATACCGGGTCCTACTGGTTCGACGACGCCAACTCGATCTCGACCGGCAGCGCCACGGTCTTCGATGCGTCCTATACCTACGATCTGCGCAAGGACACGCAGCTGAGCCTCAATGTCTCGAACCTCTTCGACGAGAAGCATGTGGCCTATGGCGGGTTCGGGGCCGATTTCTACAACCCCGGCCGCAAGATCAGCGCCACGTTGCGCCGCAGCTGGTAGGCCGGGCCAGGCGGGGCGGCCAGGGTGTCGCCCCGTCCGGCCCTAGGGCAGGCCGTGCCCGTCCCAGACCCGCCAGTCCGTTTCGGACCCGCGAAAGACGTTGATATCGACCGGCCCGGCCACCCCGTCGATCCGCCCGGTCCCGGTGTATTGCCAGAAGGTCCAGGGCGTGCCAGGATAGGTCGTCGCGGGCGGCCCGGCGACCGAGCGCAACCAGAAGCCCGTGCCCGGCAGCCGGGTGATGCCGGTGTCGCGGGCGAAATCGACCGTGGTATAGATGACCGGCCGTCGGCCGTAGTGCCGTTCGACGATATCGAGGAAAGTCGTGGCCTCGGACCGCACGGTGGCGGCATCCGGCCTGACCCGGCAGGTCGGCGAAAACGGGTTCCATTCCATGTCCAGCATGTGCGGCAGCCCGTCGGCGCTTTTGGGCACATTGGCGATGAACCAGCGCGCCTGCCGCTCGGCCGGGGCGCAGAAGTAGAAATGGTGATAGGCGCCGCGCGTCACGCCGGCCCGGCCCGCACCCGTCCAGTGCTGGCCGAACATCGGGTCGCTGTCCTCCATCCCCTCGGTCGCCTTGACATAGACGAAGGACACGCCCGCCTTGCGCACCCTCGGCCAGTCGATGGCGCCCTGCCAGCGCGAGACGTCGATGCCGTGCACCGGAAAGGCGCGGGGTCCGGCGCCGGTCCAGTCATGCGGGTCGTGATCGTCGAAGCGCGGCCGCGCGGCCGCGGCCAGGCGCAAGGGGGCGGCGCGGTGCGGCTCGGCCGTCGCGGCGGGCGGGGGCTGGCGCCCCGGCGACGGGCCGCAGGACATCAGCGACAGGGCCAGAAGCAGAACGAGTGTCTTGTGCGGCATTGGTCCGGACGCTCAGGGGATGCCCTGCCATTTGGCCCCGAATCCGGTCCGCAGGCAACGGTTTCCGGCGGCTCCGGGCGGCCGGGGCAGGGCGGCCGCGCCGGGAGGGGGCTGCGGTCCAAGCGTAACCAGAACGTTTTAGTCAGGTATTGCGCCGGCCGCGCCGCTGTGGTTCTTTGCGCGCGATCGTTCCAGCCAGATGCGAGGACCAAGTCCCGCCGCCAGAGGACAGATTGACCGTTGGATCGCAGGGAATGGAACGCGCGATGGGCATATCTCACTTTGGAGCCGCTGCCGCGGCCTGTGTCTTCATGTTGGCGCAAGGCGCCCGGGCCGAGGAGGCCGGGCCGCATCTTGCGATCGAGCTGAACGCGGTCGCCCCCGCCGAGACCGGCTGCCTGATCAGCTTCATGGCCCGGAATGGGCATCCGGCCGCAATCGAGCGTGCGGTGTTCGAAACCGTGCTGATCGACCGCGCGGGACAGGTCGAGCGGCTGACCTTGTTCGATTTCGGCGAATTGCCCGCCGGGCGGCCGCGGGTGCGGCAATTCTCGATCCCGGGGCTCGCCTGCGACGATCTCGGGCAGATCCTGATCAACGGCACCAGCGCCTGCGAGGCGGGCGCGCTGGGCGAGGCGGCCTGCGCCGAGGGGCTCGATCTCAGTTCGCGCACCGATGTGGAGCTGATCGGATGATCGGGGCGGCGGTCGAGCTTTTGCGCCGGGTCGCCGATCTGGGCGGTCCGGTCGTGCTGATCCTGATCGGGGTCTCGGTGCTGACGGTGGCGGTGGTGATCTACAAGCTCTGGCAATTCGCGGCGGCAGGCGTCGGGCGGCACCGGGCGCTGACCGAGGCGGTGGCGGCCTGGGATGGCGGCGACCGGGGGCTGGCGCGCGCCGCGCTCGGGACCTCGCGCAGCTATCTGCGCCCGGTGATCGAGCTTGCCATGTCGGGCCAGACCGATCCCGAGCGGCTGGGCGCCGAGGCCGAGGCCTGCTTCGCCCGTCTGGAACGCGGCTTCCGCCTGCTTGATTCCGTGGCGCAGCTGTCGCCGCTGCTGGGTCTCTTCGGCACCGTTCTGGGCATGATCGCGGCGTTTCAGGCGCTGCAGGCGGCGGGCACGCAGGTCGATCCGTCGATCCTGGCGGGGGGCATCTGGGTGGCGTTGCTGACGACGGCGGTGGGGCTTGCGGTCGCGATGCCGACCGCACTGATCCTGAGCTGGTTCGAAAGCCGGATGGAGGCCGAGCGGGTGCTGGCCGAAACCGCGATCCATACCGTGCTGGCCCCGTCCCGGCCGCACGGCATGCCGCGTGCGGGCGGGGCGTCGGCGGGTCCGGTCCATGCGTAGGCGACGGCGGCCCCTGTCGCTGACGCCGCTTGTCGACGTGATCTTCCTGCTGCTGCTCTTCTTCATGCTCAGTTCGACCTTCACCCGCTTTGCCGAGATCGACCTGTCGGCCGCGGCGCCGGGCGGGGCTGCGGCCACGCCCGACACGAAACCGCTTTTCCTGCAGCTCGCCCCCGAAGGGCTGCGGCTGAACGGCCGCGACATGCCGCTTGAGGCTCTGGCCGACACCCTTGCCTTGGCTCCGGCCGAGGGTATGGCCGCGGACGCGCAGCCGGTGCTGGTGGCGCTGCGCGGCGCGGTCAGCGCCCAGCGGCTGACTGACCTGCTGGTGGTTCTGCGGGCGGTGCCCGGGATCCGTGTCACCGTTCTGGGGGCGTCATGACCGCGAAATCCCGCCGCGCCCCGCGCGAACCGACCATCGCGCTGATCAACATCGTGTTTCTTCTGCTGATCTTCTTTCTGGTCGCGGGCACGCTGGCCGCACCGCTCGATGCGACGCTGAAACTCGTCGATACCGAAGGGCTGGAGGGCGCGGCCCCGGCCGATGCGCTGGTGCTGCATGCCGACGGCCGGATCACCCGGCAGGGCGCCGAGATCACCCCCGAGGCCTTTGTCGAGGCGCTCGACCCCGATGCCGGGACCGATACGGGCGCGACGGTGCGGGTTATCCCGGATCGTGAGGCGCCCGCCGCCGATCTGGTGGCGCTGGCGCGCGCGCTGCGCGCGGCCGGAGCCGGGCGGGTCGTGATCGTGACCGAACGGGGGCTGCGATGATCCCGTCCTCCCGCGCGGGCAAGGTTCTGGCGCTGGGCCTCGCGCTTGGTGCCCATGGGGCGCTGGCTTTGGTGCTGGTGCCGCAGACCGAAACCCGGATGGAAGGCCGCGCGGGTGCTGTCGAGGCGGCGGTCGGTGCCAGTTTCGCCGACATGGCGGCGGGGCGGCTGACCGCCGAAAACGCCGAAACCGTGCTTGAGGCCACGGCGCCGCCCGAGCCGGTCGCCGCCAGGCCGCCCGACCCGGTCGAGGCGGTGCAACCCGCGCCCGCCGAAGCCCTGCGCCCGCTGCCCGAGGCCGCGCCGCAGCCGCAGCACCCTGCACCTCAGGCCGCCGAGCAGCCCCCGCCGAAGGCCGCCGAACCGCCGCCGCCCGAGACGGTGAAGGCTGAGCCCGACCGCCAGCCTCGGGCCGCGCCCCGGGGCAATGCCGACCGCAATGCCCGCGCCGGTCAGGCGGCGGGCACCGACCGGGCACAGGCCGCCACCAGCGGCAGTGGCGGGGCGACCGCCGAGTCCGGCAATGCCGCAGCCTCGAAATATCCGGGCCTGGTGATGCGGGCGCTGTCGCGGGTGCCGAAACCCCGCATCCGCGCGCGTGGCGCTGCCGTGGTGGCCTTCCGCCTCGGGGCCGATGGCAGCCTTGCCTCGGCCTCGGTGGTCCGCAGCTCGAGTTCGGCCGCGCTCGATCAGGCGGCGCTCCGGATCGTCCAGCGCGCGGCCCCCTTCCCGCCGCCGCCCCCGGGCGCCCAGCGCAGCTTTTCGATCCGGATCGAGGGGCGGTAGGACGGGCGGTGTCTGCCCCGATTCAGAGGGTCACGACCAGCTGCCTCCCGCGATGGGGGACGATCTCGAATCGGGTGTCGAAGACCTCTTCGAGGATCTCGGCGCGCAGCACCTCGGCGGCCCCGGCCGCGGCGATCACCCGGCCATCTTTCATTGCCACCACCCGGTCGGCCCAAAGCGCCGCCGCGTTGATGTCATGCAGAACGACCACCACCGCGCGGCCCTCGGGGCCGGGGCGCGAAAGATCGTGCAGCCGGGCCATCAGGTCGCGCGCATGGCGCGGATCGAGCGCGTTCAGCGGCTCGTCAAGCAGCAGCCAGGGCGTCGCCTGGGCATAGGCCATGGCCACCATCGCGCGCTGGCGCTGGCCGCCCGACAGGGTGTCGAGAGGCCGTTCGGCCAGTGCGTCGAGCTCGAAGGCGGTCAGCGCCTCGGCGACGACGCGGGCATCCTCGGGGCCGGGCCGCCCGGCATGATGCGGCCAGCGGCCGAAGCCCACCAGCTCGGCCACCCGCAACCGGCTGGCGACCGTGGGCGATTGCTGGAGCAGCGCCACCTGCCGCGCCCGCCGTCGGTCGGGAACCGCGAAAGGGTCGAGCCCGTCGATCCGCACCGTGCCTGCGCCGGGGCGCGCAAGCCCCGCGATGCAGTGCAGCAAGCTCGACTTGCCCGCACCGTTCGGTCCGATCAGCGCGGTGATGCCGCGCGGCGCGAGGTCCAGCGCGACCTCGTGCAGGATCGGCGTGGCACCTGCCGCGTAGGACAGCGATCGGACCTCGATCATGCGGATCTCCTGTTCAGGACGAGGGCGAGGAACAGCAGCCCGCCGAAGAATTCCACCAGCACGGCCAGCGTCGAGTGCAGGCCCAGAAGCCGCTCGAACACGAATTGCCCGGCGACGAGGATTGCCGCGCCCGAGAGCCCGGCCGCGGGCAGCAGGACCGCATGGCGGTAGGTGCCCGCCAGCACCCGGCCCAGCGCTGCGGCGATGAGGCCCAGAAAGGTCACCGGCCCGACCAGCGCGGTCGAGACCGCGACCATCGCCGCAACAAGCATCAGCGCCGCGATGGCCAGCCGGTCATGGGCAAGGCCAAGCCCCCGCGCCGTCGGCCGGCCCAGCGCCGCGACGTCCAGTGCGGGCGACAGGACCATCGCGATCGCGGCCGCCCCGACCAGAACGACGGCGGCCATCCAGAGCGCGCCGGAGGGCACCGAGCCGAAGCTGGCAAACATCGCCTGCTGGACCACGGCGAATTCGGACGGGTCCAGCATCCGCTGGGAAAGCTCGGCCAGACCGCGCAGCAGGACACCGAGGATCACCCCGGTCAGGATCATCCGCGTCACGTCGCCCGCGCCCCGCCGCAGCAACAGGCCGAACAGCGCGGCCGCGGCCAGCGTCAGCAGCGCGGTTTCGGCCAGGAACCGGCCGAACTCGGGCAAGAGCGCATAGCCAAGCCCGCCCAGCGTCGCCACCAGCGCGGTCTGCAGGAAGATGAACAGGGCGTCGATCCCGACGATCCCGGGGGTCAGAAGCCGGTTCGCGGCCACGGTCTGGAACAGCACCGTCGCCATGCCGGTGGCGGCGCCCACAAGGATCAGCGCGGCGAGCCGGGTCGCGCGCAGCGACAGGATGAACCCGGTCGGGCCGCGCAAGTGCCAGAACAGGAAGACCAGCGACAGCGCCGCCAGCAGCCCGGTCAGTGCCCAGAGCCTCAGGGCGGGGCGCAAAGGCGGCAGCGCAGTCTCAGCCATTACGCGCCGGTCCCGGAGCGGCATAAAGCAGCCAGAGGAAGACGCCCGCGCCGAAGACGCCGAAGACGGTGGCCGCCGGGATCTCGTAAGGCGCCCGCAGCACCCGGCCGAGGATGTCGGCGGCCAGAACCATGGCCGCCCCCCCGGCCGCGACCAGCGGCAGGTTGGCGCGCAGGTTGTCGCCGCGCCAGCGCGACACGAGGTTCGGGGCCACCAGCCCGACGAAGGGCAGGGCGCCCACCGTCACGATCACCAGCGCGGTGATCGCCGCGACGGCGACCAGGCCCAGGGTGCGGGTCTGGGCATAGTTCAGCCCGAGGCTGCGCGCCTGGGTCTCGCCCAGACCCAGAAGGGTGATCCGGTCGGCGGCCGCATAGACCAGCAGCGCCAGCGCCGCGATGCCCCAAAGCAGCTCGTAGCGGCCCTGCACCACGCCCGAGAACTCACCGAGCCGCCAGATCCCCAGATACTGGACAAGATCGGTCGTCCAGGCCAGCCACAGCCCGGCGGCGCCGAGGATGCCGCCATAGATCAGCCCGACCAGCGGCAAGAGCATCGGGTCCTGGCGCGGGATGCGGCGGGCGAGCGCCAGAAACCCCGCCGTTCCGATCAGCGCCGAAGCCGTCGCGGCCGCCATCTTCCAGACGGGCGCGGCGCCCGGCGCGATCAGGGTGATGCCCAGAAGACCCAGCATCGCCGCCTCGGGCGTGCCGGTCAGGGCGGGCTCGACCAGCCGGTTCTGCACTGTCTGCTGGATCACCACGCCCGCCAGCGCCAGCCCCATCCCGGCCAGAAGCGCTGCCGCCGTGCGCGGGAAGCGGCTGACCGCGATCAGCCAGCCGGTGCCGAGATCGCCCGAGAAAAGAGAGGCCGCGCCGATGCAGAGGCTCAGCCCCGCCAGCGCCGCCAGCGCGGTGCCGAGCCCCAGCCAGAGCCGCAGCCCGGCCGTCATGGGCGGTCGGCGGAAAAGGCCGCGACGATTTCGTCGAGCGTGTGCATCATCGACTGCACCCCGCCGCCCGCGATATAAAGCGGCCCGCTGTCGAGGTAGACGATCTGGCCTGCTTGCGCTGCTTCGGTGCCTCGGACCAGCGGGTTGTCAAGCGTCGCCGCGGCCGCCTCGCCGCTGGCGCCGATGGCCGCGCCGCGGTCGATGGCGAGGATCCAGTCGGGGTCGGTCTCGGCCACGAACTCGAACGAGATCGCCTCGCCATGGGTGGCGGCGCCCAGATCGGGATGCGCCTCGGGCAGACCCAAGGCGGTGTGCAGCCAGCCGAAGCGGCTGTCGCGGCCATAGGCCGAGATCTTGCCGCCATTGGTCAAGAGGATCAGCGCGTTGCCCTTGTCCGCGACGGCCGCGCGGGCGGCGGCGATCCGGGCATCCAGCGCGGCCTCGAGCGTTGCGGCCTCGGTCTCGCGCCCGAAGAGGCGGCCATAGGCCTGCAGCCGGGCGCGGGTCTCGGCCAGCATGTCCTGCCCGGTCACGGTCATGTCGATGGTCGGCGCGATCCGCGCCAGCGCGGCGGCCTGGCCCGAGGACCGGCTGCCGACCACGATCAGCCCGGGATCGAGGATCGCGAGCGCCTCGAAATCGGGCTCGAAAAGCGTCCCGATGCTGGTCGCGCGCCCGGCTGCGGCGTCGAGATAGGCCAGGTAATGCGGCTCGGGCACGCCCGCGACGTCGATCCCCAGCGCGTCCAGCGTGTCGAGAGCGGCGATGTCCATCACCGCCACCCGGGGCGGGTCGGCGGTCAGCTCGGCCGGGCCGGCGGCGGTGTCGAGCGTGACGGTACGGGCGGCTGCCGGCAGGCCGAGGCAAAGCGCCAGGGCCAGCGAAGCCAGACTGCGGCTCAGCATGATGCGTCCTTTCCTGCGATGGGGGCGGCCACGGACTGGCGGTGCGCTGGCGGTGCGCTGGCGACGTCCGGGGATCTTGCCGGGTAGCGGTGCTGTGATCGGTCAGGCCCGGATAGCGCCTTGCCCGCGGCCGGGGCAAGACCTAAATCGACAAAAAAAGTCAGGAATGCATCATGACCCTTCTTCACGACACCGGCGTCTTTTCCACCCCCAAGGCGAGCAGCTATCTTCAGCAGCTTTGCAAACATTTCGCCCACAAGGTCGCGGTCGAGTACGACGCGGACCACGGCCGCGTCGCGCTGCCTCCGGGCGAGGCCAGCCTTTCGGCGGAGGACGGCGTTCTGACCGTGACGGTCAGCGCGGTCGATCCCGCGGCGCTGGAACTGGCCCGCAACATCGTCGACAGCCATCTGGCCCGCTTCGCCTTCCGCGAGGGTTTCGAGAAGATGGGCTGGCGCGGCGCCTAGGCCGCACCGCCCGCCGGTGCGGGGCAGAGCAGGGGCCAGGGAAAGGCACATGCCCGCCCCGTCCGGTCTCAGAACCGCCAGCGGGCACTGACCCCGAAGGTCCGGCCCGGCTCGTTCAGCGCGACGACGCGGCTGTAGTTCAGCCCGTCCGAGCTGCGGCTGGCATAGGTCTCGTCCAGCAGGTTGCGCACGTCGAACCGGATCTCGACCCCGTTCAGCCGGGCGGGGGCATAGGTCGCATGCAGGTTCAGCACCTCGTAGCCCGACAGGTCGGTCGGCGTGTCGGTGTTCTTCAGCGCGATTTCCGCCGATCCGCCCAGCCGCCAGGCGGGCGTCAGGTCCAGCCCGCCTTCAAGCGCGATGATATGCCCGACCGGACGGCCATAGTAATAGGACGTGGTACCGACGGTGTCGCCATCGAGTTTGACATCGGCATAGGTGTAGTTCAGCCGGGCGAAGCCGTCGCTGCCCTGCCAGCCGATCGACCCCTCGACCCCGCGCGAGGTGACATCGGCCAGTGCGCCACGGTCAGCGCCTGTGGGCAGCACCGCGTTGAGATCGTCGATTCCGGTGTAGAAAACCGCGCCGCTGACCGACCAGGGGCCGGTCTCGTAGCGCAGGCCCAGGCGGCTTGCGGTGCTGCGCGAGGTGGTGAAGCCGTCATAGGTCCAGTCGCCGCCGAAATTGACCAGCGCTGCCTCGCCCAGCTCGTAGCCGCCCCAGGTCGAGGCGATCCCGGCATTGAGCGTCAGCCGTTCGGTCAGCACCACATCGACCGAGGCATTGGCGCTGAGCCCGCTGCCGTCGAACTCCTGTCCGTCAGCGGCGTCGAACTCCTGCGTGTCGTAGCGCAGCCCGTAGGAAACCGAGACCCTGTCGGTCAGGTCCTGCCGCGCCTGGGCGAAGAGGCCGACATTGGTCATGCTCTCCTTGCCGCGGCTGTCATAGGGGGCGGTGCCGCGCCCGCGCCCCTTGGCGGTCTCGTCGAAGAAGTCGAGCCCGGCGGTCAGGGTGCCGGTGCCGATCTGCCATTCGTTGCTGGCGCTGCCGCTGAGGCTGGTATTGAGCCCCCAGGCGCCGACGACGTCGACCTCCTGCTCGTTATAGGACAGTTGCAGCTTGGGCGCGAACCAGCCTTCGGGGGCCTCGTCGGTATAGCCCAACGTGAACGAGCTGCGCCGGGCATAGCCGTCGACCAGCACGCTGTCGCCCGAGGTCAGCCCGGCGAAGTCGGGCCGGATGAAGTAAAGCCCGTTGCCGCCCAGCTGCGCCGCCCGGCGGCCCTCGTCCTCTGTTTCCGAGGCGCTGAAGGTCAGCCGCTTGCCCGATGGCGTGGTGAAGCCAAGCTTGGCGGTATACGAGCTCAGGTCGGGCTCGGTCCCCCTCATGGTGGTGCCGTCGCCGTCCTCGTACTCGCCGCCGATCTCGCGCGTGCCGCTCAGCAGGTAGTCAAGCCCGCCCTGCTGGCCGAAGACCGTCAACGCGCTGCGCAGGTCGGTGCCGTTGGTCGAGGTGCCGATGCTGGCGATCCCGCCGAAGCTCTTGCCGGGCTCCAGCAGGTCGCGGGCATCCTTGGTCTCGTAGGCGATGGACCCGGCCAGACCGCCCGGGCCGGCATCGGCCGGGGCAAGGCCCTTGGTCACCTCGACCCGCTTCAGCAGTTCCGGGTCGATCAGCACGTTGCCGGTGTGGTGGAAGGCGCCCTTGTTCTGGCGCGCGCCGTCGATGGTGACCGACAGCAGGCTTTCCTCTATCCCGTTCACGAAGACCTTCTGCGCAATCGCCGCGCCGCCGCCCACCGTGACCGAGGCCTCGCCCTGGAACACGTCCTTCACGCTGGACGGGTTGCGGTTTTCAAGGTCCTCTGTGGTGACTTCGGTATTGCCCAGAAGGTCCTGGGCTTCTGCCCCCTCGATCCGCAGGGTGCCGAGATAGGTCTGGTTGGTATCCTGGCCGAAAGCGGCGCTGCCTGCCCAGCAGGCGCCCAGAAGCAGCAGGCCTCGAGAGGTCCGGTTCATGCGTTGTCCCCATTCTGCGTGTCACATGGCTGGACAGCGCGTCCGGGGACGGGCGATCTGGCTTTTGCTGTTCGCCGGGCAGAACAGCGGCGTATATCTGACGGTTTTAGTCGTTCTTCGCGTAGATACGAATTTGCGCCGCACATGCAAGAACGGAATCGGCGGTCGCCCTCTACGACCTGCCAGGACGTCGCCCCGCAGCGCGCGGGTGGCGCGGTTTTGGGCATTTCGATCTGTCGGACGCGCCGTTGCGTGGCGAAAGGTCGCGCCGCGCGGCCCGATCCTCGGGTCGGCATTGCGCGGCCCGGGATGCGCTATGTAGCTTAAATGCAGAACGCTATCCGCGAGAGGCAAGGATGACCGACACCAGCGACGACGCCCCGTTCCGGATCGCCGCGATCCCGCTTTTGGAAGATCTGGCCATCGACGCGCTGCTGGCGGAGGTCGTGGCGGCCCTGCGCGCCGAGGGCGCCCGTGTCGCCGGGTTCCGTCAGGGCCGCGGCCCGAATGGCGGCATGGCGGTCGAGGACCTGACCGGCGGCGGCGTCTTTTCGATCTCGCAGGATCTGGGGCCGGGGTCGCAGGGCTGCAAGCTCGACCCGCAGGGGCTGGCCGAGGCGGCCTGCGCCGCGCTGGCCGCACTCGAGACCGCGCCCGACATGCTGATCCTGCCGCGCTTCGGCAAGGCCGAGGTCGAGGGGCACGGGTTCCGCTCGGTGATCGAGCGCGCCTGCGAGCGGCAGGTGCCGGT
This sequence comes from Rhodovulum viride, assembly GCF_003265965.1. Classification (NCBI taxonomy): domain Bacteria; kingdom Pseudomonadati; phylum Pseudomonadota; class Alphaproteobacteria; order Rhodobacterales; family Paracoccaceae; genus Rhodovulum; species Rhodovulum viride. The sequence continues at coordinate 188,652 of NZ_MUAV01000004.1, forward strand.
GCTGGTCGCGGTCAAGGCCGATTGCACCGAGGCCTGGGACGACTTCACCGGCGGGGTGGCCGACCGGCTCGTGCCCGACCGGGCGGCGGTGCTGGACTGGTGCCGGGCCGGGACCTGCGCCCGGGTCTGACGGTCTTAGGTCCGATCTGCGTCACAAGCGACCGGCCTGCCGGGCCCACGGGGACCTAGGGCAGGGCCAGGATCACATGGCTCGACTTGATCAGCGCGGTTGCGGCGTCGCCCGGGGCCAGCGCCAGCGCCTCGGCGCTTTCGCGGGTGATCGTCGCGACCAGCGTCTTGTCGCTTCCGAGATCCAGCACGATCTCGCTGTTCACCGGCCCGTCGGTGCGCCCGGTGACGGTGCCGGTCAGCCGGTTGCGGACCGACATCGGCCCAAGCTCGTGCCCCTTCGCGAGGATCACGAAGCTCGACTTGACCAGCGCGAAGACCTCGATGCCGGGGGCAAGCCCCATCTCGGCGGCGCTGTGGCCGGTGATGACCGAGGCCAGCGTCTGGCCGCCGCCGATATCCATCTGCACCTCGGCGCTGACCGGGCTTTCGGTCACCGAGGTCACGGTGGCGCGGTAGGTGTTGCGGGCCGAGGTCTTCATCATCAGGCTCCAGAGAATGTCGCCGGGGTCGAGGTCGATCTGGCTGTCGAGCGAGGCGACCACCCGTTCCAACCCCTCCTGGATCGCGGTGAAGGCGGCGATGATCTTCTCGCCCGCGGGGGTCAGCGCCGCGCCGCCGCCCGCGCGCCCGCCGGGGGCGGCGCTGACCAGGGGGCTTGCGAAGATGTTGTTCATCGCCTGCACCCCGTCCCAGGCGGCCTTGTAGGACAGCCCCACCTCGCGCGCAGCCGCCGAGATCGACCCGGTCCGGCCGACCGCGGCCAGAAGCGCCACCCGGTCGGCGCCCATCCGCGCCCCGGGCCGTTCCAGCGTCAGCGCACTGCGCACTCCAACCGGCATCGCCGTCTCGCTCCTTTCGCAGACATCGCCCCGTCTTAGCGCGAAGGCGCCCGGCCCGCCACCGCTGAGTGGCATGCCACCGGGCGGGGTGTCGCTGATCTTGGGAACAGGCGCGCCTTTGCGCGCATCCCGCCACCGGGACGCCTTCGATGGCGCCGCTTTTACGGGCATTCTGCCCGGTCGGACAGCGACCCCGCACCAGAGAGATCGCCGCGGCGGGGCGGCCTCTTGCCAGCCGTTATATAAGTGGTGAACATAGCGAAAATCCCCTTCGCCGCCAGTGCGCGGCCAGACGCGAAAGGAAGACGCATGGAAAAGGTCATGGCCGAGATCCGGGCGGGCGAGGTCTGCGCCCCGCTGCCGCAGACCGGCGATGCGACAGTGTGGTTCGTCGGGCGGCTCAGGACCCCCTGGACGTCGCCGCGCGATTGCCCGCGCCAGGGCGACCGCACCGCTGGCCCGGTCTGCCGGATCGAGATCGACCCGCGCTGGCGCGAGGCGCTGGCCGGGATCGAGCGCAAGGAAAACCTGCTGCTTCTGTACTGGATGGACGGGGCGCGGCGCGATCTGGTGCGCCAGAGCCCGCGCAATGACGGCGAGACCGTCGGCACCTTCGCGCTGCGCTCGCCCAACCGGCCCAATCCGGTGGCCTGTTCGGTGGTCACGCTTCTGGGGCGCGAGGGCGATGTGCTGCTGGTGCGGGGGCTCGATTGCGTCGACGGGACGCCGCTGATCGACCTCAAGCCCGACTATGGCGGGCGGCCCTGCCCAGAACACTGAGCCCGGAACACTGAGCCCGGAACACTGATCCGCGGGTTTCCCCCGGCGGGGGCGGGCAGGAGGGCAGGCAAGGGGCAGGGGAGGCAGGCTCGGGCCCGCCCCCCGGGACGGAAGGATCAGTCCTTGCCGACCAGAACGTCGCTCGACTTGATGATGGCGCTGGCCTTGTCGCCGACCTTCAGGTTCAGGTCGGTGGCGGCCTCGTTGGTGATCGAAGCGGTGACGATGGCGCCGCCGCCCACGTCGATCTTGACATGGGTCGTGACGGTTCCGGTCTCGACCGCGGTGACGGTCCCGGCGAGGATGTTGCGTGCGCTGAGTTTCATCTTGTCATTCCTTTCCCGATGGGCCGACCCGTCGGGCCGGCACGTCCGGCCTGCTGCCGGTCTCTCTTGTTCGGACGGGGCAAGGCCTTTTGCAATATAAGAAAAATCTACATAACGACCCGCTGGTCGAACGGCGCGGCGCGCGCGACCGGGCGCGATGAACCGCTGCGCCCGACCGGCCCTTTCTCGGCCGGCCGGGCGCGGCTTGCGGGCTCAGCCCCGGACCTCTTCGGGCGCCGGGCGGGACGACGGACGCAGCCGGGCGACGGCGGTCAGAACGGCAACGTAGAAGACCGGCACCATCACGATGCCGAACAGCGCCGAGAAGACGATGCCGCCCAGCATGCCGATGCCGATCGAGTTCTGCGCATTGGCCCCGGCGCCGCTGGCCAGCGCCAGCGGCAGGATGCCGAAGCCGAAGGCAAGCGAGGTCATCAGGATCGGCCGCAGCCTCTGCCGGGCGGCGGTGACCGTCGCCTCGACCAGGGCCTCGCCCTGCCGCCGGAGGGTTTCGGCGAATTCGACGATCAGGATCGCGTTCCGCGCCGCCAGACCGATGGTCGTCAGCAGGCCGACCTTGAAATAGACGTCGTTCGACTGACCCAGCAGCCAGGTCGCCAAGAGCGCCCCCAAAATCCCGACCGGCACCGACAGCATCACCGCGAAGGGCACCGCCCAGCTTTCGTAAAGGGCAGCGAGTGCCAGGAACACGACCAGCGCCGACAGCGAATAAAGCAGGGGTTCCTGATTGCCCGACAGCCGTTCCTGATAGGACAGGCCGGTCCAGGCGACGCCATAGCCGCCATCCGCGCGTGAGACGAGCTCTTCCATCACCTCCATGGCGTCGCCCGAGCTGATCCCCTGCGCGGGAGCCCCCGAGATTTCCATCGCGCGGGTGCCGCCATAGCGGTCGAGCGAGGGCGTCACCTCATCCCAGACCCGGGTCACGAAGGCCGAAAGCGGCACCATTTCGCCCCCCGAATTGCGCACATACCAGGCGTCGATATCCTCGGGCTGCATCCGCCAGCGCGCATCGCCCTGCACGATCACCTCGCGCAGGTCGTTGCCCAGCGGGAAATCGTTGACATAGGTTCCGGCAAAGACCGTGGCCAGCATCCCGTTGACGTCGGACAGCGACACGCCCAGCGCCTCGGCCTTCTGCTGGTCGATATCGAGCCGGAGCGAGGGCTTGGTGGCGTCGTCATTGCCGCGCAGGTTGGTGACGCGGCCATCGGCGGTCGCGTCGGCCACCAGCCGGTCGGCGGCCGCCTTCAGCGCCTCTTGCCCGGTTGCCGCCTGATCGACCAGATACATGGTAAAACCGGACGAGGTGCCCATGCCTGGGATCGCGGGCGGTTGCATGACGTAGATCTGCCCAAACCGGTTCTGGAAGAAGGCGCCGTTGGTCCGGGTGCTCAGGGTCTCGGCGTCAAGCCCGGGCCGGTCGGCATAATCGCGAAGCTTGACGAACATCATCGCGGTGTTCTGCCCGCTGCCGCCGAAGCTGAAGCCGACCGCCGAGAAGACCGAGTCGACCGCGCCGTCAGTGGCGGTCAGCATGTAGTCTTCCAGCGCCGCGACCGCCTCTTCGGTCTGGGCGGTGGTGGCGTGCTGGGGCAGCTCGATGGTCGCCATCAGCACCCCCTGATCCTCCGTCGGCAGGAAGGACGAGGGCACCTCGCGATAGACGAGCCCGGCACCGACCCCGACCGCGGCCAGCACGATCAGCATCCGGAACGGCCGCCGGGAAAACCGCGCCACGCTGCCGCCATAGCCGCCGGTCAGCCGGTCGAGCCCGGCATTGAACCAGCGCAGCGGCGCCAGCTGCGCATGGCCGTCTCCGGGCCGCAGCAGGGTCGCGCACATGGCGGGCGTCAGGATCAGCGCGACCAGCAGCGACAGCACCATCGCCGAGATGATCGTCACCGAGAACTGCCGGTAGATCACCCCGGTCGAGCCCGACATGAAGGCCATCGGCAGGAACACCGCCGACAGCACCACGACGATGCCAACGAGCGCGCCGGAAATCTCGCCCATGCTCTTTTCGGTGGCCTCGCGGGGCCCGAGCCCTTCTTCGGCCATCACCCGCTCGACATTCTCGACCACCACGATGGCGTCGTCGACCAGAAGCCCGATCGCCAGCACCAGCGCGAACATGCTGAGCGTGTTGATCGACATGCCCAGCGCCGCCAGCACCCCGAAGGTGCCCAGCAGCACGACCGGCACCGCGATGGTCGGCACCAGCGTCGCGCGCCAGCTTTGCAGGAAGAGCAGGATCACCAGAAAGACCAGGACGATGGCCTCGCCGAGGGTGTGATAGACCTGCTCGATCGACTGCTCGACGAAGGGCGAGGTGTCATAGGGGTACTCGACCGCCACGCCCTCGGGCAGCGATCCCGCCAGCCCGTCGATGGTGGCACGGACCCGGCTTGCGGTCTCGACCGCATTGGCCCCGGTCGCGAGGTTGACCCCGAAGCCCGCCGCGGGCTTGCCGTTGAAGCGGCTGGAGCTGCCATAGCTTTCCTCGGCCAGCTCGATCCGCGCGACATCGGCCAGATAGACGCTGGACCCGTCGGGTTCGGTCTTCAGCAGGATGCGCTGGAAATCCTCGACCGAGCTCAGCTGCGACTGGGCCGACAGCGATACCGTAATCTGCTGGCCCGCGACCACGGGCTGCGCGCCCAGCGCGCCGACGGTGACGTTGGTGTTCTGTGCCGCGACGGCAGCGGTCACGTCGGCGGGCGTCAGCTGGTACTGGAAAAGCCGGTCGGGATCGAGCCAGATGCGCATCGCATATTGCGTGCCGAAGACGTTGATCGACCCCACGCCCTCGGTCCGCTGCACCGCGTCCTCGATCGTCGAACTCAGCAGATCGCCCAGCTGGACCGAACTGAGGCTGCCATCCTCGGACACGAGCGCGCCCACCATCAGGATCGAGCTGGTCGAGCGGGTCACCGCCACGCCCTGCTGGGTGACGCTGCCGGGCAGCTTCGATTGCACCAGCTGCAGCTTGTTCTGCACCTGCACCTGCGCCATGTCGGGATCGACCGTGTCGTCGAAGGTCAGCGACACGCTGGCCGACCCCTCGGACGAGGTCGAGGTCATGTAGGTCAGCCCGTCGAGCCCGGTCATGCCGTCCTCGATCACGGTGGTCACCGAATTCTCGACGGTTTCGGCCGAGGCGCCGGTATATGTGGCCGAGATCCGCACGGTGGTCGGCGCGATGTCGGGATATTGCGAGATCGGCAGAGTGGCGAGGCCGAAGACGCCCACCAGCATGGTGACGATGGCCAGCACCCAGGCAAAGACCGGGCGTCGGATGAAGAACGCGGCCATGGTCTAGTCCTCCGCGCCGGGCGTCGCGGGGGCGGCGGGCGCTGCGGGCGCGCCGGGCGTCGCAGGGGCGGCGTCCCGCACCAGCCCGTTTTCATCAAGCGTGGCGGGCACCGCTTGCACCTTCTGGCCGTCGGTCAGAGATTTCAGCCCGTCGACGATCAGCCGGTCGCCGGGCTCGATCCCGTCCTCGACGATCCAGCTGTTCTGGTGGCTGCCGATCTCGGTCAGCGCTGTCTTGTGCGCGGTGCCGTCGGCCCCCGCCACGAAGGCGGTCAGCGTGCCCGAGCCGTCGCGCTCGGCGGCGCGCTGCGGCACCAGGAAGGCCTCGACCGTGCCGACCGAGACCTCGCCCCGGACGAACATGCCTGGCAGGATCAGCCGCCGCGGATTGTCGAAGCGGAACCGCACGCTCATGGTGCCCGTCGATGTCGCGACGCTGGTTCCCGGCGTGACCAGCTGGCCCTCGCCCTCGTAGGTCCGGCCGTTTTCCAGCACCAGCCGGGCCCTGAGACGGTCGTTCAGCTTCAGCGTGCCGGCCTCGATCTGGCCGCGCACGGACAGCACCCGGGCGCTGGTCTCGATCATGTCGACATAGATCGGGTCAAGCCGGGTGACGGTGGTCAGCGCATCGCCTTGCGCCGCCGTGACCAGGTCGCCGACCGACACCGCCGAGACATCGGGCACGCCCTCGATCGGGCTGCGGATCGTGGTCCAGGACAGCTGGGTCCGCGAATAGTCGAGCGCGGCCTGGGCCGCGTCGAGCGTGGCCCTCGCCTCTTCCAGTTCGGCCCGGGCGGCGTCGACCTGGGCGGCGGAATAGTTGTTGCCCTCGAGCTTGAGCGCCCGCTCATAGGCGGATTGCACGACCGGCAGATTGGCCTCGGCCTTGGCCAGATCGGCCTCGTCACCGGCGACCGCGGCGCGATAGGCCGCATCGTCGATCCGGTAGAGCGGATCGCCCACCTTCAGCGGGCGGCCGGGTTTGTAGACCACCTCTTCGACGACGCCGTCGACCCGGGGCCGGATCTCGACATCCTCGAAGGCCACGGCCCGGCCGGGCAGGGTGACGGTGCGCGGCACCTCCTGGCGCTGCATCTCGATCACGCCCACCTGCATCGGGGGCGCGCCGCCGGTCGCGGGCTCCTGGGCGAGGGCGGCGGGGGTCAGCCAGACAAGCGCGGCCAGCACCGCAAGGCAATCGAGCGGGGACCGGAACGGCAGCGACCGGGTCAAGGAGATGAGTGACATGCAATATCCGTAAGAGGCTCAAGGGGAGCGGAACCTGCCCGGTGCTACGCAACACACGCCGAAGGGGCAACGATACCGACCATAACGGTTGTGTTACGGCGCTGGCGAGAAATTCCGTTGGTGACGGCGCCAATCCGGCCGGGAGGGGGCGCTGGAGGACGGCGCCGGTCCGGCCTCAGCCGCGCCTCTTGCGAACGTAAAGCTCCATCCGGTGATGGACGATTTCATAACCCAGTTCGGTGGCGATGCGGGCCTGCAGCTCTTCGATGCGGTCCGAGCGGAATTCGACCACCTCGCCGGTCTCGACGTCGATCATGTGGTCGTGATGGGCGGTCTCGGCGCGTTCGAAACAGGCGGGCGCGCCCTCGAACTGGTGGCGCTGGATCACGCCCTGTTCCTCAAGCGCGCTGAGCGTGCGGTAGACCGTGGACAGCGACAGGCCCGGCACCCGGGGCACGGCCCGGCGGTGCAGCTCGACCGCATCGGGATGGTCCTCGGTCTCGGCCAGCACGTCGAGCAGGGCGGCACGCTGACGGGTGATGCGCACCCCCGCCGCGCGCAGCGCCCGGGTCAGCCTGTCGGTTCGGTCCTGCATGGCCGTCTTCCTTTCGGTCGGTGCGCGCCCCGGCGCTCAGCCCGCGATGCCCGCGCGTCGCGAGGCGGCCCGGGTCAGGTGCAGACGCCGTCCGAAGGCCGCCGCGAAAAAGGCCGTCAGCACGAGGATGATCGTCGCCGCCGGGGCGCTGTCGAGATAAAAGCTGGCATAGGTTCCGCCCAGCATGGCCGCAAGGCAGACGGCGACCGAGACGACCAGCATCCGCCCGAAACTCCGAACCAGCAGGAAGGCGATGGCACCGGGGGCGATCAGCAGGCCAACGGCCAGGATCAGCCCGGTCGCCGACAGTGTCGCCACGATGGTCAGCGACAGCGCCGTCAGAAGCCCGTAATGCAGCACTCCCAGCCGCAGACCCGAGGCCCTGGCCTGGGCCGGGTCGAAGGCGTGCAGCATCAGGTCCCTCCATTTCGCGGCCAGCGCCAGCGTCACGCCCAGCGAGATCAGCCCCGCGGTCCACAGGTCCCGCGGCCCGACGCCCAGCATGTTGCCGAAAAGGATATGGTCGAGATGGGCGTTGGAGGGGAAGGCGGTAAAGAGGATGACCCCCAGCGCGAACATCCCCGAAAAGACGACGCCCATCACCGTGTCGCGCTTGATCCGGCTGTTTTCGGCCAGATACCCGGTCAGAAGCGCGCTGGTCATGCCCGCCGCGAAGGCGCCGAGGATCAGCGGCGCGCCCGCGATATGGGCCAGAACGATCCCGGGCAGCGTCGCATGGCTGACCGCGTCCCCCATCAGCGCCCAACCCTTCAGCACGAGAAACGAGGACAAAAGCGCGGTCGGCACGGCCACCAGCAGGCAGATCAGGAAAGCGTTCTGCATGAACGGGAATTGAAACGGCATCAGCAGGCTGTCGATCACGACGCGGCCTCCCATCCGTCCGGCCCGCGTCTCAGCGCCGCGGCCGCCTTGCGCCGCGCGGCCAGCACCCCGTGTTTCGGGGCGAAGACGAAGGCGGTCAGGAAGATCAGCGTCTGCATCAGCACGATCACCCCGCCGGTCGCGCCGTCGAGGAAATAGCTGGCATAGGCGCCCAGAAACCCGGTTCCGGCGCCAATGGCGACGGCCGCGGCAATCAGCCGCGGAAACCGGTCGCAGAGAAGATAGGCGGTGGCGCCGGGCGTCACCACCATCGCGATCACCAGAAACGCGCCGACCGTCTGCATCGCCGCCACGACCGAGGCCGACAGCAGGGTGAAGAACACGGCTTTCAGCAGTTGCGGCCTCAGCCCGATGGACCGGGCATGGGCCTCGTCGAAGAAGGTCACCATCAGGTCCTTCCACCTGGCCAGCAGGATGCCCAGAGAGACGAACCCGATGATCGCCAGTTGCAGCGTGTCGCCGGGCGTGATCGCAAGGACATTGCCCATGATGATCGACTGCACCGAGACCGAGACCGGGCTGACCGAGATCATGAAGAGCCCGAGCCCGAAGAACGAGGTGAAGATCAGCCCGATCACCACATCGGTCTTCAGCCCCGAGCGGTCCGACAGGACCAGCATCGCGCCTGCCGCAAGCCCGCCTGCAAGGAACGCCCCCAGCGCGAAGGGCAGGCCCAGCATGTAGGCGCCCGCGACCCCCGGGACGACGGAATGGGACAGCGCGTCGCCGATCAGCGACCAGCCCTTCAGCATCAGATAGGCCGACAGGAAGGCGCAAACCGCCCCCACCAGCGCCGAGACCCACATGGCGTTGGTCATGTAGCCATAGGCGAAGGGCTCGAGCAGGCTCATTGCGCGCCCTCGCGGTCCTGGGTGCGGTCGCCATATTGCACCAGCGGGCGCTCGTCGTCGGTCAGGATCGAAATCTGGCGCGGGTCGTCGTCATCGTGCAGCTTGGGGCCGCCCAAGGTGAACTGGCGCAGCACGCCGCCGAAGGCGCGTGCGAGGTTGGCGCGGGTGAAGGTGGTCGCGGTCGGCCCCGCCGCCAGCACCGTGCCCCGCACCAGCACCGTCCGGTCGCAGAATTCGGGCACCGAGCCCAGATTGTGGGTCGAGACCAGCATCACCCGGCCCTCGTCCCGCAGCGCGCGCAGCAGCGCCACGATCTGCTCCTCGGTCTTGACATCGACGCCGGTGAAGGGCTCGTCCAGCAGGATCACCCGGCCGTCCTGCGCCAGCGCGCGGGCCAGAAAGACCCGCTTTTTCTGGCCGCCCGACAGCTCGCCGATCTGGCGGTGGCGAAACGCCTCCATGCCGACGCGGCCCAGCGCGCGGTCGACCGCGGCCCGGTCCGCCGCGCGCGGACGCCGCAGAAAGCCCATATGGCCGTAGCGGCCCATCATCACCACATCCTCGACCAGCACCGGGAAGGACCAGTCGACCTCCTCGGCCTGCGGGACATAGGCCACCAGATTGCGCCTCAGCGCCTCGCGCACCTCCAGCCCCAGCAGCCGGATCTCGCCCGTCGCGACCGGCACGAAGCCCATGATCGCCTTGAAAAGCGTCGATTTCCCGGCGCCGTTCACGCCCACCAGCGCGGTGATCGTGCCGCGCGGGATGGCGAAGCTCACGTCATGCAGCGCGGTATGGCCGTTGCGGTAGGTCACGGTGACGCCGCGCGCGAGAATGCCGCTTTCGGGACCCGCGCCCGGATCGGTGCCCGGACCTGCCCCCGGACCTTTTCCCGGATCGGCATCGGTCGTCGTCGCGTCGTCGGCGGTCGGGCGGTGCAGCATTGTCGTCCTTTCCAAGGCCGCGCTGGGCGTCAGTTCGTGGCCGTCGCCTCGATCAGGCCGGTCGCCACGGTTTCCGAAGTCACGCGCAAGAGGTCCAGATAGGTTGGCACCGGCCCCGTCGGATCGCTGAGACTGTCGACATAGAGCACCCCGCCGAAGGCCGCCCCGGTCTCGCGCGCTACCTGCGTCGCGGGATCGGCATTCACCGTGCTTTCGCAGAAGACCACCGGAATGTCGTGCGCCCGGACCCCGTCGATCACCGCGCGCACCTGCTGCGGCGTGCCCATCTGGTCGGCGTTCATCGGCCAGAGATACAGTTCCCGGAGGCCGAAATCGCGCGCCAGGTAGCTGAACGCGCCCTCGCAGGTCACCAGCCAGCGCTTGTCCTCGGGGATGCGGGCGATCTCGGCTTTCAGGGGCTCAATGGTGGCGCGCAGGCGGTCCTTGTAGGCCGCCGCATTCGCGGCATAGGTCGCGGCATTGTCCGGGTCGCGGGCGGCCAGCGCCCCGGCGATGTTGTCGACATAGACCAGCGCGGTTTCAAGCCCCATCCAGGCATGCGGATTGGGGTTGCCCTCATAGGCGCCTGCGGCAATCGGGATCGTGTCGATCCCCGCGCTCAGCGTGGCCGAGGGCACATCGCCCAGATTGGCCAGGAACTGTTCGAACCAGAGTTCCAGGTTCAGCCCGTTCCACAGGATCAGATCGGCATCCGAGGCGCGCACGATGTCGCGCGGCGTGGGTTCATAGCCGTGGATCTCGGCCCCGGGCTTGGTGATCGAGACGACCTCGGCCGCCTCGCCCGCCACGTTCTGCGCCATGTCGGCCAGTACCGTGAAACTGGTGACGACCTTCAGCTTTTCCGCCGCCAGGGCCGCGCTGGAACTCAGACCTGCGGCCGCACAGGCGGTCAGCAGGCAAGCGGTGATCGGTCTCATCGTCGGCTCCGCGTGTCGGGTCGCTGATCTCTGATCTATGCAGTTGCAAGTCATTTGCAACAAAAATCTCGATGCCGTTCAGGGGCGGTGGTGCAGAAAGCCGTTTTGAGGCGCATGGGCGCCTTTCCCCCTCCATCTCGCCCATGGCTTGCATGTGTCTGGCGCCACGGTCAGGGGTGCTGTCCGACGATCGGCCCGGTGACAGGCACCTTGCCCGCCGCCGATCCGGATCGGACGATCCGCGCGATCATTGCCGCGGCCGGCAGGACTGGCCCGGAGAGGAGCATGCGTTCAGGCAGTTCAGCCGCAATTGCTCCGACCCGGACCGGGGCAAGGATTGGGGGGCGGGGGACACGCCGCGCCTTGAGGGGCGGCTGCCGGGCCTGTCCATCCGGGGAGGTGGGTTGCCCGAAATCCGAGACGCGATACGTCAGCCGCGAGCCTCACGAAAAGGCTCGCGACATCGCCCGCGAATGCCGAAGGACCCGGGCCTGCAAGCTGTCCCGCGACAAGCGAAAAGGCAGGAGATGCGCGTCGCCGACCTGAAACGGAGCCTCGGGTTGATCCGACGTCGCTGGCGTGGGCCGGATGATGCGACGGACGGGTCGCTGTTCGCTGCCCTCGTCTGAAACCTCCGGAACCTCTGAAAGCTCGAAGAGCCACCGCCCCTCCACGCCGCGCGGGACCCCTCGGCAGGCTCTGGGGCGCAACCATGTCCGGTCGTTTTTACGCCCCGCAGATCTGCCCGGTCAGCGCCACCAGATCCCGCTCTTCCGCGGCGGTATGCACCAGCCCGTAGGCCCTGGCGATCCGCCGGAACCGCAGGACATACTGGCATTGGAAGCCGGGATCGGGCGGCAGCCATTCCAGCGGCCCCCGCGCGCCCTTCGAACGGTTCGCCGAGGCGGTGACGGGCAGCAGGTTGGCGGGATCCAGGGCGAAGCGGGCGCGTTTCTCGGCCGACCAGCTGGCGGCACCATGCCCCCACGCATAGCGCAGCGGCACGATGTGATCGATGTCGAGATCCCCGGCCTCGGTCACCACCTGGCCGGTATAGGGCGCGATCCAGCGGCCGTGGCGCACCGAGCATCCCGACGGCGCCAGGGTCACCGGCACGGTGGAGAGGTCCGCCAGCAGCTCGGCCCGGGTGTCGAGGCAATCGCCATCCGGATCTGCCCAGCCCGGGCCGAAGGCCGCGCGGCTATAGGATGCGGCCGGAGGCTCGGGGGCCGGCGCGACCGGCGTGCAGGTGAGGAGCGTGAGGCTCAGCAACAGCAGGGGCAGAAGTCGGTGCATCCGGGGCGAACCTTTTACTCAGCCCCCCGAAATCCGGATGAATGCCGCATCGGCCGGGGGAACTCATACGAGCTCCGTCATGGCCTCGCGGCTTGCGATGTTCAACTCCTGCGCGGCTCCTTTTGCCCGCGCCGGTAATACGCCTCTCATGGTTGCGGCAGATGCCGGTGAGGCCTCGAATTGGGGCCGGTCGTCGATCCTCTGTGCGACCGCGCTCCGGAGCGCGCCGACCCGTTCGAACCGGGCGCGCGCTCGTCGCCTCTCGGCGCCCGACGGTGGCACCAAGACGAGAGCGCCCGTTCTTGCCATGGCCTCTACGAATGTTCCTGCGATCACTCACGGGCTTCGACAGGGCGGCTGCCAAGACGTGCTTTGGTCGTTTCGTTTCCGACAACCAACTGACCGCAAGCCAGAGCACCGTCCTGGACTTAATCATCGACAGCCTCTGCAAGAACGGCCTCATCGATCCCGGCGCCTTCTGCGAAAGCCCCTTCACCGACATCCACGAGATCGGGATCGCAGGGCTTTTCGGGCCTGATCAGGCAGCAGAGATCATCAAGATCGTAAAAGACGTGAACAGGTCTGCCGCCGCGCAATCCAGTGAGCTTGCAGCGCTGGAGGTCCGATGCAAGCAAAACGACCAACGAAACCGAGGGTGGTCAAATCGATGCTTTCATCTGGGACGCAGACCCCGCCCTTTGGTGGAAGCTATCCTTCCCTTTACAGCACGCGCCGTGCCGACGACGGGTCAGGCTTCCAGTTCGGCGTCCCAGTAGAGGAAGTCGAGCCAGCTGTCATGCAGGTAGTTCGGAGGAAACTTACGGCCGACATCGCGCAGCTCGGTGGCCTGGGGACGGCGCGGGGCGCGGCGAAGCGCCATGCCCGCCTGGCGCAGGCTTTTCGAGCCTTTCCGGAGGTTGCAGCGCGAACAGGCGGCGACGACGTTTTCCCAGCTGGTGATGCCGCCCCGGGCGCGGGGCACCACATGGTCGAAGGTCAGATCGCCCTTGCAGCCGCAATACTGGCAGCTGAATTCGTCCCTCAGAAAAAGATTGAAGCGCGTGAAGGCCACGCGCTTCTGCGGTTTGACGAAATCTTTCAGGACGACAACAGAGGGTATTCGGATCGTCCGGGTCGGACTTCGGACGACCTTGTCGTATTCGGCCACGATGTCGACCCGGTCGAGGAAGGCCGCCTTGACCGCTTCCTGCCAGGGCCAGAGCGACAGCGGATAGTAGGACAGCGGGCGGTAATCGGCGTTCAGGACCAGCGCCGGATGATGCTTGAGAGAGCCTGGCTCCCGCACGAACGAAGTTCTGAAATCGCCATCCATGGTGAGACTCAGCCTCTGCCCCGTCTGCCTGCCCGGCCCCGAGACGGGACGTGCCCGCCCCTTACCTTGCGTTTGACTATATATGGCGTTTGCCACCTGACAAGCCCCGCAGATGCGGTGGCCCTTGGGGCGGTGACTAAAGGCTTTGCGTAACGGCGTTGTGACGCCGGACCGCGCGATGCCACCGGGATGTGCCTGCGAATTGTGCAAAGCGCCCGGTGTCTCGTGCCTTGGGGCCCCAAAGCCCTGCCGCGCGCGGGGTGCGAACCGGGGCGTCACCCCCGGGAATCGCCCATGTCGGCGGGAAGAGACCCGGCCGCGGTCGAGGGCTGGGGGCGACCCGGGGGCCGGAGGTCGCAGTTGGTCCCGGCCGTCGTGGCGGCGGACCGCAAGGGCGCTTCGATGTCGGGGGCCGCGTCGATCAGCCTCCGGGCAAAGGCGGTGCGGGGAGCGTCGAAGATCTGCGCGGCCGGTCCTTCCTCGACCAGACGTCCCTGACGGATCAGCGCGATCCGGTCGCAGAGGTAACGCACCACGGCCAGATCGTGGCTGATGAAGAGATAGCCGAGCCCCAGCCGGTCCTGCAGCTCGATCAGCAGGTTCAGCACCTGTGCCTGCGCCGAGACATCGAGCGCCGAGGTGGGCTCGTCCAGCAGCAACAGCTCGGGCCCCGCCGCCAGCGCGCGGGCGATGCCGATCCGCTGGTTCTGGCCGCCGGAAAGCTCGTGGGGAAACCGGCGCAGGTGATCGGGCCTCAGCCCGACCGTCTCGATCAGCTCGGCCACCCGCGCGCGCCGTCCGCGCCGGTCGAGCCCGACGGTGTCGCGATGCACCAGCATCGGCTCGGTCACGATCTCTTCGGCGGTCATGCGCGGGTTCAGCGCGGCCTGCGGGTCCTGAAAAACGATCTGAACCCGGGCGCGGAAGGCGCGCAGCGCGCCCGGCCCGAACCGGGCCACATCGGCGCCGCGATAGAGGATCTGGCCCGCATCGGGGCGCTCGAGCCGCAGGATGACGCGGGTCAGGGTGGACTTGCCCGCACCGCTTTCGCCGACGATCCCGAGGCTTTCGCCCCGGGCGATCCGCAGGTTGACGCCATCGAGTGCCACCACCTCGGGGCTGCGGGCCAGCAGGCTGCGGCGCGGCCGGTAGAGGCGCGAGACGCCGCGCAGCTCCAGAAGCGGCGGATCAGCCATGGGTGGGCCCGTCCGCATGGGCGCAGGCGACGGCATGGCCCGCGCCAAGGGGGCGCAGCGGGGGCCGGGCGGCGCGGCAGGCGGGGGTCGCCCTCGGGCAGCGGGGCGCGAAGCGACAGCCGGGAGGCGGGGCCAGGAGGTCGGGCACGGTGCCGGGCAGGGCGTTCAGCGTGCCGCGCGGGGTGTGCCGCCCCGGAACTGCGGCCATCAGCGCGCGGGTATAGGGATGGGCCGGGCGGTCCAGCACCTCGACGACCGGCCCGGTCTCGACGATGCTGCCCGCATACATCACCGCGACATGGCTGCAGGCCCGGGCCGCCACGCCCATGCTGTGGGTGATCAGGATCATGCCGAGGCCGCGATCGGCCGCCATGCCCTGCATCAGCGCGAGGATCTGCGCCTGAACGGGCAGGTCGAGCGCCGATGTGGGCTCGTCGGCGATCAGCAGGTCGGGCGCGCCGATCAGCGCCATGGCGATCAGCACCCGCTGCCGCATCCCGCCCGAGAATTCGTGCGGCCAGGCGCTCAGCCTCTGGCGCGCCGAGGCGATCCCGACCCGGTCGAGCATCGTGGCCGCCAGCGCCCGGGCGGCCGTCCGGGCGGGGCCGGGGCCCAGCAGCGCGGGATCGTGGCGGGCCGCGGCCAGCGCCACGTCCGCCAGCTGTTCGCCGATCCGCATCGTCGGGTTCAGGCTGGTGGCGGGGTCCTGCAGGATCATCCCGATCCGGCGGCCGCGCAGCGCGCGCATCCGGCGTTCGGACAGCGCCATCAGGTCCTCGCCGTCCAGCCGCACCTCGCCCGCCGGATACTGCGCGGGCGGGCAGGGCACCAGGCGCGCGACGGACAGCCCGGTCAGCGTCTTGCCGCAGCCGGATTCGCCCACCAGACCCCAGATCTCGCCCCGCGCGATCCGGAGGGCGACGCCGTTCAGCACCTGCACCGGGCCGTCGCGGGTCGCCATCGTCAGATGCAGGTCGCGGATTTCCAGAAGCGGGGGCATCAGCGGCCTCCGCGCGGATCGAGGCTGTCGCGCAGCCCGTCGCCCAGGAGGTTGAAGCCGAAGACCGCGACGAAGATCGCAAGGCCCGGGGCCATCGCCACCCACCACATGTCGGGCATGTAGGCCCGCGCCGTGGCCAGCATCGTGCCCCATTCCGGCACCGGCGGCCGCACCCCGATGCCGATGAAGCCAAGCCCGGCCACCATCAGGATCGCAAAGCCCATGTCGAGCGACATCTTGACGATCACCGGCGAGACGCAATTGGGCAGGATGTGGCGGACCAGCACCCGCGCTTGCGAGGCGCCCATCGCGCGGGCGGCGGTGACATGGGGGCGCTCGCGCGCGGCCAGCACCTCGCCACGCAGGAGCCGCGCGTAGCCCGGCCACCAGCCCAGCGCCAGCGCCAGCACCATGTTCTGGAACCCCGGCCCCAGCACGGCCGCGACGGTCATGGCAAGGATCAGGTTCGGAACGATCAGCATGAGGTCGGTCAGCCGCATCAGGATCTCGTCGATCCAGCCGCCGAGAAATCCGGCGATGCCGCCGATCAGAATGCCGGTGGTGCCGCCGATCAGCACCACGGAAAAGCCTGCCAGCACCGAGGCCCGGGCGCCCGCAAGCGTCAGCGACAGCACGTCCTGGCCCAGCTCGTTGGTGCCGAAGGGATGGGCGGCCGAGGGCGGCTGAAACCGGGCGGCGGTGTCGATGCCGCCCGCGACATGGGCGGGATAGGGCGCGAGAAGCGGGCCGAAAAGGGCGAGCGCCAGCACCAGCGCCACGAGCCCCGCGCCCAGCAGCGACAGCCGGTTCCGCCCGAAGCGGCGCAGGGCGCGCGGGCGGCGGGCGGCGGGCCTCGGCGGGCGGGTCCCGGCCGTCATTCGTAGCGCACCCGGGGGTCGATCAGCCCGTAGGCCAGGTCGACCGCCAGATTGACCGCAACGAAGATCAGCCCGGTGACCAGCGCCACCCCGATCGCCGGCATCATGTCCTGGCTGAGGATGGCGCGGGTGGCGTAAAGCCCGAGCCCGGGCCAGTCGAAGACCGTCTCGACCAGCACGGTGCCGCCCAGCAGCCAGCCGAAATAGAGCCCGATCACCGTCAGCGTGGCCGAGACCGCGTTGCGGCCGATGGTCTTGATCAGGATCTTGCGGCGCGGCAGGCCCAGCGCGCGGGCGGCGGTCACATAATCCTGCGCCATGACCTCGATCGCCGAGGCGCGCATCATCCGCAGGATCGCCGCCAGCGGCGACAGCGACAGCGCCAGCGCGGGCAGCGCGAGATGGCGGCAGGCGGCCCCCAGCGTGGCCCAGTCGCCCGCCAGCGCCGCGTCGAGGGTGACGAGCCCCGTCACCCGGGGCGGCGGCAGGGTCACGACGGGCAATTGCCCGCCCAGCGGCAGCCACATCAGCCAGATCGCGAAGACCAGTTGCAGCAGCAGCCCCAGAAAGAACCGCGGCATCGAGATCGCGCCGATGGCCAGCACCTGGCCAAGCCGGTCGGGCCAGCGGTTCTGCCAGAGCGCGGTCAGAAGCCCCAGCGGCAGCCCCAGCGCTATGGCCAGCGCCATCGCCGCCAGCACCAGTTCCAGCGTCGCGGGCAGATAGATGGCGATGTCTTCGGCGACCGGGCGCCGGGTCATCAGCGAGCGCCCCAGATCGCCCCGGGCCAGCCCCTCGACATAGCTCAGGTACTGGTCCCAGACCGGCCGGTCGAGCCCGAATTCCTGCGCCAGTGCCGCGCGTTCGGCCAGCGTCGCGTTGGGGCCCGCGGCCAGCCCCACCGGGTCGCCGGGCAGCAGCCGGGCAATGACGAACATGATCGCCGTCAGCCCGACCAGCACCGGACCCAGCATCAGAAGGCGGCGAAGAAGAAAGCGAAGCATTCAGCGGTTCTCGGGGCAAAGAGGCCGTCGGCGGACCCCGGTCGCCAGATGCGCCCGGGGCGGGGGGGCCGGGCGCGTCCGGGCTCAGACCAGCGACAGCGGCCAGCACTCGATGGCATTCGCGGCGACCGGTGTGAAGACATGGCCCTGCACCGCGTCGCGGAAGCCGAGCTTGCGCCGCTCCTGCACCCCGAAGAGATCGGGCGCATCGGCGACCACCTTGCGCTGGAAGTCGCCATAGATCGCCTTGCGGGCCTCGATGTCGGTTTCGGTGCGGCCCGCCTCGATCAGCCGGTCGACTTCGGGGTCGGCAAAGACCGGGTTCTGCCAGTTGCCGTTCGAGGCCGAATGATAGGCGGCATAGGCGAAATTGTCCGGGTCGCCGTAATTCGCGGTCTGATAGACCGGGAAGAAGTCCGGCAGCGTATCGGGGCTGGCGCAGGCGGCGACCATTTCGGGCCAGCGCATCGGCTGGATTTCAAGCGTGATGTTCAGCGCCCTGAGGCTGTCCAGCAGCACCAGCGCATAGCGCCGTTGCTGTTCGAGATTGGCGGAATAGACGATCTTCAGCGAGATCCCGCCCTCGGGCGTCGCGGTCCGCGCCAGATGGGCACGGGCGGCGTCGGGGTCGTGGCGGGGCACCGCCAGGTCCGGGTCGTGCCCCAGGATGCCCAGGGGCAACGGGCCGACCATCAGATCGGCATACCCGGCGGTATCGCGCAGCGCGTCGTAATCGAGCGCATGGGAAATCGCGCGGCGCATGTTGATATCGGCCAGCGGGCCGCGGCGGGTGTTCATCTTGATCGTGAAGGTGCGGTATTCTGGTTCGATCACCCGCACCACGCCCGGCGCGCCTTCCAGCGCGTCCATGTCCTCCGAGGTCAGGTCCAGCGCGACATGGATCTCGCCCCGTTGCAGCAACAGCCGCTCGGTTGCACCCTCCCGGGCGATGCGCCAGATCACGCCGTCGAGATTGCCGCCGCCGCCCTGCCAGGCGGTCGGGGCCGGGACAAAGCGGTAAAGCGCGCCGGGCTGGGCCTGCTCCAGCGCGAAGGGACCCGAGCCCGCGGTCTGCGTCATCAGCCAGCTCTGGCCGTCATCCTCGCCCAGATGCGCCTCGACCGCGGCCTTCTCGACCACCGGGAACCAGGGCAGCACCTGCAGGAAGGCGGCGAAGGGCGCGGCCAGGGTGATCCGCACCGTCGCCGGGTCGACCGCCTCGAGCCCCTCGGGCGTGAGGATGCCCCGCAGCATCCAGGAATTGCCCTTGGCCAAACGCAGTGCCCTCGCGAAGGAATAGACCACGTCCTCGGCGGTCACCGGGGCGCCGGAGTGAAACCGCGCCGCCGGGTCCAGATGGAACTCATGCGTCATCCCGTCGGCCGAGCTGTCCCAGCTGCGGGCGAGTCCCGGCACCGGACGGGGCGGACTGCCCGAGACGCGCAGCAGCGGATCGTAGACATTGCGCATGAAGAAGGCGGGGGCATAGCCGGTTGCGGTGTGCGGGTCGAGATTGGGAAAATCCTGCCCCGAGGCGATCACCAGAACCCGGGGCGCCTGGGCGCGAAGGCGGCCTGGCAGGGCAGCCCCGGCAACCCCCGCTCCGGCCAGCAGGAACAGGTCGCGCCGGTTGAGCGCGCGAAACGGGTCGGTCATGATGTGGTCTCCGAGTTGAACGCGCCCGTTCCGGGTCTCGTTTTGCGACGTCGATCTTTCGCGGTCTGGATAGGCGACCGCTGCGTCACCTTCATCTCAAACGACACGGCAGATCGGCCGTGGCACGATGTCGCGGCGATCTCGGGCGCAACGCCGCATCGGGTCGGCGGGGCGCGTCCGCACTTCGGCGGGATCGTGCCGCGCCGCAGGATGAGGCCTTGAAAAAAACTGGTCAAAGCCCGGATGTCTGGCCGCCAGCTTACGCGGGAACCCTGCGTTCGGCCGCGCGGAACAGCGGATCGCCCACCGCTTCGGCGATGCCTCCGGCGCTGTCGAGCATCGCGTCGATCATGGTGTTGCGTTCGGCTTCCGAGACCAGATTATGCGGATAGACCAGGCAGAGGCTGACCGCCTCCGACGTCACCGGATCGCCCACCGCGACGGCCAGCCCGTCGACCCCGGGCGTGGTTTCCTGAGACGAGAAGGAATAGCCGGTGCGGCGGATCCTTTCGAGCTGGGACGCAAGCCGTTCGGCGACGGGGCCGTCGGGATAAAGCAGGGCAACCTCGGCCGGGGCCAGCCGCGCCAGCAGGCTGCGCCCGGTGGCACAACGCTCGGCCGCAAGCTTGTTGCCGACGCTGGCGCCGACGCGCAGCGCGTTCGTGCCCTCGAAATCGGCGATGGCCAGAACCTGGCGGCCGTCGCGGATCGACACATAGCCGGTATGGCCGAAGGCCTGGCTGAGTTCATGGACGGCGGCCCGGGCCCTCCCGATCACGCCCGAGGAATAGCGGAACGCGGCCGAGAGGTTCAGCATCATCCGGCCCGGCCGGTGGCGGCGGCTGCCGCCGATCTCTTCGAGCATCCCGGTCTCGCGCATCGACTTCAGCAGGCGCGAGGCCGAGGCCTTCGGCAACCCCAGCCGTTCGGACACCTCTGACACCGTCAGGTCGGTGCAGTTATTGCCGAAACAGCGCAGCACCAGTGCCGCATTCTCCAGTATCGTCATTCCACCAGTTCCAGAAAAGCGGAACAACCGTTCCATTATTCGAAACAATTATCGGCCTGACGCGGCGCGTCAATCGTGAAATGGGTCGCAAATATGACAACGTCGCGGCGTTTTCCCGGATACTTGCGGCGGGACGGGCGGAAATCCGCCCGCGCGACCATTGAACTCGGGTACGTTTGGCGTCATCCAGCCGACCTCGGGGTATACGAGCGCGCGGACGACCGACGCGCGACGGCCCGCTTCCCATCGGACCCTGCCTGCGATGACCGAAGACCCCCTTTCCGATGCATCGACCGCCCGCGACGGCCGGGTCGGTTCCCGCGATGCGGTCCCGCCCGCCGCTTCGCCCGCCGCTTCGTCTGCCGCTCCGGCTGCCGCGTCCGCGCGGCGGCCGGGCTTCCCGTCGAGCCCCGAGGCGCGGGCCTTCCGGCGCCGGGTCTTTCCCGAGGCGACCGCGGCCGAGTGGAGCGACTGGCGCTGGCAGCTGCGCGCCCGGATCCGGTCGCTTGACGGGCTCGAACGGGTGTTTCGCCTCTCCGGGGACGAACGCGCCGCGGTCGCCCGGCACAAGGGCGGGCTGCCGGTCGGGATCACACCCTATTATACCAGCCTGATGGGAGCCGACGACCCGGCCGAGCCGCTGCGGCGCACCCATATTCCGGTCGGGCAGGAATATCTGCGCCTGCCGGGCGAATCCGACGACCCGCTGGGCGAGGACCCGGCCAGCGCCGTGCCGGGGCTCGTGCACCGCTATCCCGACCGCGCCCTGTTTCTGGCCACCGGCACCTGTTCGACCTATTGCCGCTATTGCACGCGCTCGCGGATGGTCGGCCAGACCGGGGGCGAACAGCAGATCTCGGCCCGCCACTGGGAGCGCGCCTTCGCCTATATCGAGGCCACGCCGCAGATCCGCGACGTGCTGGTGTCGGGCGGCGATCCGCTGACGCTGTCGGATGACAAGCTGGACTATCTTCTGGGGCGGCTGCGCGCGATCCCGCATGTCGAGTTCATCCGGATCGGCACCAAGGTGCCTCTGGTGCTGCCGATGCGGATCACCCGGGCGCTGACGCGGATGCTGCGCAAGCACCATCCGCTGTGGATGTCGGTGCATTGCACCCATCCCGCCGAACTGACCCCCGAGGCGACCGAGGCGCTGACCCGGCTGGCCGATGCGGGCCTTCCGCTCGGCGCGCAGACCGTGCTGCTGAAGGGCATCAACGACAACGTCGAGACGCTGCGGACGCTTTACCGCGAGCTTCTGCGGCGACGGGTCCGGCCCTATTACCTGCTGCAATGCGACCCGATCACCGGCTCGGGCCAGTTCCGCACCCCGGTCGAGACCGGGCTGGACCTCATCGACGGGTTGCGCGGCCATCTGACCGGTTATGCGGTGCCGCAGTTCATCATCGACGCGCCCGGTGGCGGCGGCAAGGTGGCGCTGGTGCCCGACCATGTCGAGGGGCGCGCCGGCGACGACCTGCTGTTGCGCAATTTCGAGGGCCGGATCTACCGCTATCCCGATCCCGGCGGCCGGATCGGGACCGGAAAGCCGCACTCCTGAGCCGGCCGGCCGGCGCCGGGGCGCGATCCCGAAGAGGCCCAGAATTCGCGCATGCCGGGCGCAGGGTCAGGCAGAGTCGCGCAGGGCCGCCTGGGAAATGCCGTCACCGGCCCGGGTCGCTCGACGGCGGGTCAGAATCCGGCTATCCGGGACCGAGGGAGGCCACGCCGTGCCCCGCTGGGGACGGGCACGAAAGGGCTAGGATGGACAGCGAATACGCCATCATAGGCGGCGGAGTCGTCGGCCTTTCGGTCGCCTGGGGGCTCCTGCTTCGGGGCCGTCGTGTCACGGTGATCGACGGCGGCGACGCGGCGCTCAGTGCCAGCCGCGGCAATTTCGGCCTGATCTGGGTGCAGGGCAAGGGCCTGACCGAGCCGCGCTATGCCCGCTGGACGCAACGCTCGGCCGCGGCCTGGGGCGGATTCGCGGCCGATCTGGCCCTTGCGGCCGGTCGGTCGGTCTGGGTCGAGCAAAAAGGCGGCTACGACATCCAGTTTACCGAAGCGGGGCTCGAGACCACGGCCGCGCGCTACGAGACGCTGAGGGCCGCGCTTGGCGGCGACTATCCGTTCGAGATCCTCGACACTGCCGCGCTGCGACGGGAAGAACCCGCGATCGGGCCGCGCGTGGCCGGGGCGATCCTGCACCGCCAGGACGGCCATGCCGATCCGCTGGGACTGCTGGCCGCGCTGAGCGCGGCGGTTCGGCGCGCGGGCGGCAGGGTGCTGACCGGCCGGCAGGTGACCGGGGTCACCCGCAACGGGGCCTTCCGGCTGACCTGCGCCGACGGCACCGTCCTCGAGGCGGGCAAGGTGGTGCTGGCCGCCGGACTTGGCGCGGCGCGGCTGGGGCCTGCCTTCGGGTTTCGCGCCCCCGTGCGGCCGCAGCGCGGCCAGGTGCTGATCACCGAAAAGCTGCCCCGGCTTCTGAACCGGCCTTCGGTGATCGCCCGGCAGGTGCCCGAGGGCGGCATCCAGATCGGGGCCACCAACGAAGAGGTGGGCTTTGACGACGGCGTGACCCGGTCCGGTCTGGCCCGGCTGGCCGCCGATGCGGTGGCGGCCTTTCCCCCGCTGGCGCGGGTCCAGCTCTTGCGCAGCTGGGGCGCGCTTCGGGTGATGAGCCCGGACGGGCTGCCGATCTATCAGGAAAGCGCCGCGATGCCCGGGGCTTATCTTGTGACCTGTCATTCCGGCATCACGCTGGCGGCGGCCCATGCGCGGTTTCTGCCCGACTGGCTCGAGGGGACCGATGCGGCCCCCAATCTGGAGGTATTCCGTGAAGACCGTTTCAACCTTCCTGTCGCTTGAGGCACCCGGCCCGCGGGTGCGGGTCTGGCTGGACGGGGCGCCGCTGCACCTGCCGCGCGGCGCGAACCTGGCCGCGGCCCTGCTGGGGGCGGGCGTGAACACCTTCCGCGGCACCGCCTGTTCGGGGGCGCCGCGCGCGCCCTATTGCATGATGGGGGCGTGCTTCGACTGCATGATCGAGGTCGAGGGCGAAACCCGGCAGGCCTGCCTGCTGGAAGTGGCCGAGGGCATGCGCCTGACCCGGCCGGGGGCGCCCGGCGATGCATGAGACCGACCTTGCCGTCATCGGCTCGGGGCCGGCGGGCATGGCGGCGGCGGCCGAGGCGGCCGGGCTCGGGCTTCGGGTCGCGCTGTTCGACGACCAGCCGCGCCCGGGCGGGCAGGCCTATCGCGATGTCGACCGGGTCGGCCCGATGCGCGGCGCCGTTCTGGGACCCGATTTCGTCGAAGGGCGGCGCCTGACCGCAGCGCTGGACGATCCGCGCATCTCGCATCTGGGGGGCGCCGGGGTCTGGGCGATCGAGCCGGGCTTCACGATCTGCTATTCCCAGGCCGGGGAGGCGCGGCTGTTGCGGGCGCGGCGGGTGCTTCTGGCCACCGGTGCGCTGGAACGGCCGATGCCGGTGCCGGGCTGGACGCTGCCCGGTGTGATGACCGCCGGGGCCGGGCAGATCCTGCTGAAGCAGGCGGGGCTGGTGCCGCGCCGCTCGGTTCTGGTGGGGACCGGGCCGCTCTTGTACCTCTTCGCGGTGCAGATGGTGCGGGCCGGGATCAACCCAGCCGCGCTGATCGAGACCCAGACCCGCGGCGATCTGGCCCGCGCGCTGCGCCATATGGGCGGGCTTTTCGGCGGCTGGGGCTACATGACCGAGGGCTGGCGGCTGCTGCGGGTGTTGCAGCGCGCAGGCGTGCCGCGCATCGTCGGCGCGCATGAGATCGCCATCGAGGGCGAGGACCGGGCCGAGGCGGTCCGCTTTCGCCGCGGCGGTGCCCAGCACCGGCTGCCCTGCGACACCGTTTTCCTGCATCACGGCGTCGTGCCGAACCCGCAGGCGGCCCGCTCGCTGGGGCTCGACCATCGCTGGGAGCCGCGTCAGCAGTGCTTCGTGCCGGTCTGCGATGCCTGGGGCGAGGCGGCGTCGGCAGAGGGCGGGGTCGAGGGCGTTTTCGTGGCGGGGGACGGCGCCGGGATCGGCGGGGCCCGCGCGGCCGAGCTGCAGGGGCGGCTGGCCGCGCTTCGGATCGCCGCTGGCCTGGACCGGATCGGCAGCGAGGAGTGCGACGGCCGCGCGAAACCGCTGCGGCGGCAACTGCGGCGCGAACTGGCGGTGCGGCCGTTTCTGGATGCGGCCTATCCGCCCTTCGCCGAGGCGCTTCGGCCTGACGACACGACGATGGTCTGCCGCTGCGAAGAGGTGACGGCGGGCGAGATCCGCCGGGCGGCCGCGCAGGGTTGCCCCGGCCCGAACCGGCTGAAGGGCTTCCTTCGGGCCGGAATGGGGCCGTGTCAGGGGCGGGTCTGCGGGCTTGCGGTGACCCAGATCCTGGCCGAGGCGACGGGGCAGAGCCCGGACGAGACGGGCTATTTTCACATCCGCCCGCCGATCAAACCGCTGACGCTGGGCGCGCTGGCGGCGCTGGCCGAAACCGGCGAGGCGGCCGGGACCGACAAGACCGCTCCGGGGCAGGGCGACGCCGCCTGACCCCGTGCCCCCGGCGCAGAAAGGCCCGCCTCGAGGCGGGCCTTTCCGGTCTCACGCGTATGGCCGGAGAACCGGCCAGGGCGGTCCGGGCGCTCAGGCGGCGCGGCGGCGACGCTCCCAGGCCAGGAACACGATGGCGACCAGCGCGGCGATGGCGGCGGTGCCTTCGAGGGCGCTGATTTCCGGCACCGACGTCGTCGTCGGCGGGGTGAAATTCGAGGCGTGGCTTGCGGTCGCGACGATGCTGGCGGCAAGGGCGGTCAGAATGGTCTTCATGGAACGTCTCCCTCTCTTGGGCTCAGAAATGACAGGGCCGTCGGCGGTTGGCCGGGGCCTGCGGGTTGGGCGGAATGTCCCGCCGGTGTCGAAGGCCGGCTGCCCGGCCCTCGCCAGTCGTATCCCGGTTCAGCACAGGCAGTCGTTCTGGTCGAAGTCGAAGGCGACGATGAACGGTTGCGCGTTTTCCGGAGTGACAGGGTCCGGATCGACGATGAACGAGGCGATGTCGCCGTCTCCGGCAACGAAGCCCTCGCCATTGGCCAGCGCCTGCTGAACGAGGAAATCCACATCCGCGCTCTGACCGTAGGCGGGATCGAGCCCGAGCACGAAATCCGAAACGCTGTCGGTGCCCCAGACCCCGGGGTCGAGCGTGTCGGTCAGTTCCCAGATCGCCAACTGGACTTCCCAGCCAGAGAACTTGCCATCGACCGATCCGGCCGAATTGGCTTCGAAGTCCTGGGCGATGATCCAGTTGATCAGATCGAGATTGTCGGCCGCGGCCAACCCGTTGGCCAGTCCAACCTGGGTCGCGCCGAAGACGGACCCGTCCTCGCCGCTTTCGATATTCCCGGTCAGCTCGGGGGCGGTGGCGAAGCTGCCATCGGTTGCGACCGCCGTCTGGAAGCTGAGGCAATAGGCCTTCTCGAACACGATCCCGTCGAGCCGGTCGTCGCCGGTGCCGGTGATCAGCAGGTCATAGCCGTAATCCTGGATCGGCGAGACCTCGTTGCCCGCGATCACCTGATAGGTGGCCGTCTCGGGCAGGCTGTCGATCAGCGACTGCAGCGAGTTGGCATCGCCGCAATAGGTCATTTCGACATTGGCCGAGGCGGTGCCGCCATTGCCGTCCGAGACGGTGTAGCTGAAGCCCGCCGTCGCCTGTTCGCCGATGTCGAGCGCGGCGATGGCGGCGTTCGCGTTGCCCAGCACCTTCAGCACTCCGCCTTCGAGCGTCACGTCGCCCGCGGCGGTCGAGACGGTCTGACCCTCGGAAATCGCCTGCCCGTCGATTTCGGTGATGGTCAGCGTGTCGCCGTCGGGATCGCTGTCATCGCCCAGAACGTCGACGACGATCACGGTATCGGCGCAGCCGCGGCCGGCATCGTCTTCGGGCTCGGGGGTCCGGTTCTCCTCGATCAGGCCCGCGTCGATGGTCAGGTCGATCTCGCCCGCGCCAAGATCGATGATGTGGCTGAGCCCGGTCGCGGGGTCGGCATCGCTGTCGAGCGCGTCGTCGCCCGCGTCGGCAGTGGTGAAGTCGAAGCCAGCGACCTCGTCGAACTGCACCCGATACTGACCGGCCTCGAGCCCGTCGAAGAGGTACTTGCCATCGGCATCGGTCACGGTGGTGCGCCCGGTCGCGCTGCCATCGCCGTTCAGAAGCGTCACCAGAACGCCTGCCGCGCCCAGCTCGCCCGCGTCCTGGAGGCCGTCGCGGTCGGTGTCGTACCAGACCGTATCGCCCAGCGCGCCGAGCACCGGCTCTTCGTCCTGGCAGAGCTGGATCTTGTCGATCCGCACGAATTCGCCATCGTCGCCGCAGGCGTAGATCTCGATCTTGTCGCCGGCATGGACGGTGAGGTTCTCGATCTTGAAGGCGGTGAAGGTGCCGTTGTCGTCGCCTGCGCCGTCGGTATCGCCATCCAGAAGGATGGTGCCCACCTCCTGCCCGTTGATCCTGATCACGAGGGTCGACTGCCCGTCATTCTCGTCCTGCGCGAAGACGCGCAGATCGTAGGTGCCGTCGCAGCCCTTGAAGCTGGTCGAAAGCGCCCCCCAGGTCCCGCAAGCCAGCCGCACCAGCTCGCCGCCCGAGGCCTCGGCGCCGCGGACGGCGACGAAGTTGTAGGCGCACATGTCCTCTGCCTCGATCACCACGCAGGGCTCGCAGGCGGGCTGGCAGATCTCGATCTTGTCGATCCGGGCGAATTCACCGCAATCGCCATAGCCCTTGAGGGTGATCTTGTCGCCGGCCTTCAGCGACAGATCCTCGATGGTCACGCTGGACCAGGAGGAACTGCCGACGCCGCCGTCGCCGTCGCCGTTTTCATTGAGCCAGATCGTCTTGACCTTCGAGCCGTTCACATAGACGTCGATGGCGCCGCGGCCGTCGCTTTCATCCATGTAGGTCAGCGTAAGGTCGTAGCTTCCGGTGCCGCCGTGGAAGGTCGTCGTGGCATAGCCCGAGCCCGCGCACAGCATGATGCCCGCCCCGTCCGAGGCATCCGAGCGGCCCTCGACCTTGTAGCCGCACAGGCTCATGTCCTCGGCCTCGATCACCGTGCAGCTGCCCGAACCGCCCTCGGCGACGTCCTGGACGCAGACCTTCAGCAGCTTGACCTCTTCGCCGCCCTTGCCGTCCGAGACCCGCACCTGGACCTCATAGGTGTTGTCGCCGCCCGCATCGGCCGGGGCCTCGTAATCGGGCGGGGCGATGAAGCCGAGCTGGCCGGTCGCGGCGTCGATCTTGAAGAGCGCCGCATCGGCGCCGCCGATGACCGCGTAGCTCAGCGCATCGCCATCGGCGTCGGTCGCGTCGAGGTCGATGACGAAGGTGGTGTTTTCGTCGATGGTGATGCAGTTGCCGGGCGCGTTCGAGAAGGTCGGCGGCGTGTTGGGCGGTGCGACGCAGCCCGCGCCGAGGCAGGCATAGTCGATCATGCAGCCGCTGACATTGCAGGTCTGGACCACGGTCAGCGTCACCCCGGCGGGCGGCACCGCGCCATAGAAGGTGAAGAAGTCGTCGCCCTTGCCGGGCGCGTCATAGCCTTCGACCTCGATCTCGATCAGGTAATAGATCCGCCCGTCCGAGCCGCGCAGCACGTGATACTGTTCGGCATAAAGCTGGGCGCCGACGCGGCCGCCATTCACATAGGCGTCCTGGCCGCTCCAGTCGCTGGCGTTGTCGTCGCAATACTCGTCACCCGAGAGGATGCTGTCGTCGTCATAGGTCGCCATCGTCACCGTGGCGCAGGCGGGCATCTTGAAGCTGTCGCCGCAGGACAGGTTGGTGTCGTTCGAGGCCAGCAGATCGGCCTCGGTATAAGCGGTCCATTCGTAACGCTTCTGGTAGTGTCCATAATAATAGGTCATTGCTTCCGTCCCTCGCTGGCCCTGAAAAAACGGGCTCGTCAACCTGCGGCCCGGCGCGCGGCTTTTTCATCCGTCTGCGTCGAACGCGCTTCACACTGGCTGTGGTTTCGGCTGTGAAAAGCCGCTGCGGATCGAGGGAAACGGACTCAGGACAAAAAAAGACCGCCCGAACGAAAACGTCCGCCCCCTGCGGTTCCGGATCTTGGTCGAATTGCGCGAAAGAAACCCTGAAATCCGGGTCGCGTTTTCGCGCGGCATCCTTGAATCAAGCCGTCCCCCAACGGCACGCAGCGTATAAACCCCCCTACGACCACACGCTCGGGGACATGATACCGGTTTTTGTCGTCTTTTCGACGAATTTTTCCAATTCTCGCAAAAGCGCGTGAAGGGGTATGAAAGAAAAGAGGAATATCGCGGTCGCGCTGTCGGCTGGGCACGGCCGGTGCGCAGCCCGGGGACGCGACGTCACCGCTGCGGCGGAACGCGGAGATTCGGCGCTCAGCCGGCGGCGCGGAGCAGCGGCGGGACCTCGGAACCGGTTTTGTCCAGCGCGTCCGGGCAGGGTCCGGCCGGGCGAGAGCCGTCGGGCGCGATCGTTTCGGCGGTCTCGGGGAACGTGTCACCCAGAAGCTCGGCCAGGCGCTTGCGCGAGACCGGCTTGAGCGCGACCTCCTCCATTCCGGCCGCGCGGAACCGCGCCAGGTCGGCGGGCAGGGTATGCGCGGTCATGGCGACGATCCGGGTCTGGGGGCCGCCCGCGGCGCGGATGCGCCGGGCGGCCTCGACCCCGTCGAGGCGGGGCATGCTGATATCCATCAGGATGACGTCGTAGTGCCGGGCCGTGGCCGCCGCCACGCCGTCGATCCCGTCTCCGGCCTCGGTCACGCGATGGCCGAGCCCTTCCAGCAGGCGGCGGGCGACGAAGCGGTTCACGCGGTTGTCCTCGACCACCAGCACGTCGAGCGGCCGCGCCGGGCCCGAAGCGGCCGCCGGGGCGGCGGGCAGGGCGATCTCGGCCCGCGTCTCGGGAAGATCCAGCCGCAGCGTGAAGACGCTGCCCCGGCCCGGGCGGCTCTCGACCGCGATTTCGCCGCCCAGCAGCCGGACGTGGCGGGCGACGATGGCAAGCCCCAGCCCGGTGCCGCCGGCCTCGCGCCCGTAGGTGGCGTCGACGGTGAAGAACTCGTCGAAGATGTGCGGCAGATCCTCGGGCGCGATGCCGATCCCGGTATCGGCGACGCGGATCTCGACCCGGCCGTCGGCGGCCCGCGCGGCCGAGATCGTGACCGTGCCGTCGCGGGTGAACTTGACCGCGTTCGAGATCAGGTTGATCAGGATCTGGCGCAGCCGCAGCGCATCGCCGCGGACCTCTTCGAGGCCGGGGGCGATGTCCAGCACCAGCCGGGTGTCGCGCAGCCTGGCCAGCGACTGGTGGATGGCGACCACGTGCCTCAGCTTGGCGGGCAGGTCGAAGGCCTCGTTGCGGACCTCGGACCGCCCGGCATCCCGGCTCGAGGCTTCCAGCGCGTCCTCGACATGGTGCAGCAGGATCTCGCCCGAGCAGGCCATGACCTCCAGATACTGGCGCTGCTCGGCATCGAGCGGTGTGCGCTGCATCAGGTCCATGGTTCCAAGGAGCCCGTTCAGCGGCGTGCGCATCTCGTGGCTCATCACCGCGACCAGCCGGGACTTGGCCTTCTCGCCCGCGAGCGCCCGGTCGCGCGCCGCGGTCAGTTCGGCCTCGGCGGCCTTGCGGTCCGAAATGTCGCGCAGGAAGCTGACGGAAATCGGGCCGTCCTCGCTGGCGCCATGGGTGACCGAGAGCTCGGCGTCGAACCGCTCGCCGGTCTTGCGTTGCAAGGTCATCTCGAACCGGCCGCTCTGGACTTCGCCGCGCCGGTGCGCCTCCCGGTAGTATGCCCGGGTGGCCTTGTGGGCGTCGTGCATGTCGGGCGGGATCAACAGATCGGTGGCGCTGCGACCGATGACCTCGTCGCGGGCATAGCCGAAGGTCTGTTCGGCGGCGGCGTTGAATTCCAGCACGCGCCCGTCCTCATCGGTCACGATGACCGCATCGAGCGCGGTCATGACCACGGCATTGAGCCGGGAGGAGCTTGCCTGCAGCAACGCGCTGCGGGTGCGCATCTGCTGTGCGAGGCGCAGCAGCGCGCCGATGCCGGCCAGCAGGAGCGAGATCAGCGCTAGGGCGATCAGTGCCAGCGAGCTCTCGAGCCGGTCGATCAGGTCATGCGCCCGAAGGTGGATCTGCATCAGGAGATCTGCGCCCTGCGAGGACAGGTCGTGGACATGCGTTCGTATGGCATCGAGTTCGTCGATGAGGCCGGGCAGGCGGGGGCGCAACCCGGCATCGTCGGCTGCGGCCATCCGGGCCATGTGGCGGGTCGCCCGGTCGATGTGCCGGATCTGCTCGCCCAATCCGAAATCGCGCAAGAGGTCGGAATAGGGGGCGGTCCGGGTCACAAGGTCGGCCTGCCGGAGGTAAGCGGCGATGTGATGCCTGATCCGTTCGGGCGGAACCATGTCCTGCTGCGCCAGAAAAAGCACGTTCTGCAAGGCGCTGTATTCGGTCTCCAACCGGGCCAGGGCCGTTTGCGCCGCGCCCGAGGTCAGGTCGTGCAGCCGGTCCTCGCGGTCGCGGATCTCCAGTGTCATCGTGCCCATCAGCCCCATCAGCACCGCCATCGACACCGCCGCCGCCGCGATCTCGATCCGGCCGGAGCCGGAACGCAGAGCGCGCGCGCGCAGCCGCGCCATCAGTCTGGCGGCAAAACCCAAGGCGGTGCGGACGGGCAGGGGGGCGGCGGACATGACGGAAACCTCGGCGAAAGACGGTCGTGCCGGCCCGCGCGGCGCGCGCCAGCGCTAGCCAGATCAGCGCAACTTTGCGTCAATTTTAAGGAAACTCGCGCCAAAGCAGACTGAATGCCACGTCGGGCAGGCAGGTCGGGGCGCGGTGCGGCGACGCCCCCTTCCAGAACAGGGATCGTTTCCGCGCGCGGTGCGTTCCTGCCGGGCGGCGTCCTTGCCGATCAGATTGCGCGCAGGGCTTCGGCCGCGACCGGGTCGGGCGGCAACGGCCGCAGCGCGGGGATCGGGGCCAGCTCGCACTGCCCGGCGAAATAGGCCAGCGTGGCGCGCAGCCCCTCGTCCAGCCCGACCGTCGGCGCCCAGCCCAGCAGCCTGCGGGCGCGGGTGATGTCGGGCCGGCGCTGCACCGGGTCGTCGCAGGGCAGCGGGCGGAAAGCCAGCCCCGACCGCGACCCGGTCAGCCGCAGTACCGTTTCGGCGAGGTCGAGCACCCGCATCTCGGCCGGGTTGCCGAGGTTGAGCGGCCCGGTCAACTCGGGCGGTGTCGCCATGAAGGCAATCAGCGCCCGTATCATGTCCGAAACGAAGCAGAAAGACCGGGTCTGTTGGCCGTCGCCGTAGATGGTGACCGGCTCTCCCGAAAGCGCCTGCATCGCGAAGTTCGACACGACCCGCCCGTCACCGGGGCTCATGCCCGGGCCATAGACGTTGAAGAGACGCGCCACCTTGAGCGGCAGGCCGTACAGTCGGCGGAAGTCGAAGATCAGCGTCTCGGCGCAGCGCTTGCCCTCGTCATAGCAGGCGCGGGGGCCGATCGGATTGACATGGCCCCAGTAGTCCTCGGTCTGGGGATGCACGATCGGGTCGCCATAGACCTCGGAGGTCGAGGTCTGCAACAGCCGCGCCCCGGTGGTGCGGGCCAGTTCAAGCAGGTTGAGCGTGCCCAGAACCGACGTCTTGACGGTCTGCACCGGATCGCGGGCGTAATGGGCGGGCGAGGCCGGGCAGGCGAGGTTGTAGATCTCGTCCACCTCGATCTGCAGCGCCTGCGTCACGTCGCGGCAAAGCAGCGTGAAGGCCGGATCGCCCCGCAGATGCGCGATGTTGCTTTCGCGCCCGGTGCTGAAATTGTCGAGGCAGATGACCTGATGGCCCCTCGCCAGCAGCGCCTCGCACAGATGGGTGCCGATGAACCCGGCGCCGCCGGTCACGAGGCTGCGTATCGCGGTGTGCTTCAATGGAATGATGCCTGTGCTGTCGGTTGGCGTTTCAAAGCCTGTCGGCATGCGCGCCTCGGGCCTGGCTTGGTCGGGGCGGCGGGCGACAGGCCCGCCAGAGATTTGCCGACCCGTGCGGACCCCGCGCCGGTCGGTACTGACCCAGCGGCGCCCGGAACGGGGGCGCCGCATCGCAACCCACCCGGTCCCGGCTTCAGGCTGTGCGGGACGTCTCGCTGCAACCGCACAGAGTGTCGCACAGGTTCACTCAACTTCCAATTAAATTTTATCAATTAGATTCAACCAAGACGTGCATCTCGCCTCATCGCCATGATGGCCATTCCCGTCCCGGCGGCGGCGCGTATCGCCGTCAGGCGCCGGACCCGGCCGCGTGCAGGGACCGGACCCGGCATCGGGTCTCGTCACCATACCGGCCCCTGACGGCGTCTCCATCCCCCGCGACGGTCCGTGACGCCACGGCCCTCTGCGGCGCCGCGTCGCGCGCAGGGCCGGGACCGCAAGCGGGCGTCCGACGGGGGCCGAGTTCTCCGCTTCGGCCTCTGCCCGGAAAAGGGTCTGCCGCGCGCCGCTCTGGCGCGGAAGAGGGCATTTGCACGTCTTTGGAGAACTCGCGCTTGAAGCGGCGCCCCTTTTCCTTCCATATCGCGGCAGGACCGCAACCTGTCCAATCCCCTGATGGAGGCCTTCTCTTGACCGCCGCCGACCTGCGCGATGCCATCCTGCGTCACCTCGCCTACGAACTGGGCACCGATCCCGGCCATGCCACCCTTCACGACTGGCGGATCGCCCTGTCGCTGGCGGTGCGCGACCGGCTGGTCGACCGCTGGTTCGCCGCCAACAGCGCGACCCGTGCGGCGCAGCCCAAGCGCGTCTATTACCTGTCGATGGAATTCCTGATCGGCCGGTTGCTGGAAGACGCCATCGTCAACCTGCGGCTCGAGGATCAGGCCCGCGGCGCGCTGGCCGATCTGGGGCTCGAGCTTGACGCGGTGGTGCAGAACGAACCCGACGCGGCGCTGGGCAATGGCGGGCTCGGGCGGCTTGCGGCTTGTTTCATGGAATCGCTTGCCACCATCGGCTGCCCCGCCTTCGGCTACGGGATCCGCTATGAAAACGGGCTGTTCCGCCAGTCCTTCCAGGACGGCCGTCAGGTCGAGGAGCCCGAGGACTGGCTGAGCCAGTTCCATGCCTGGGAATTCGAACGCCGCGACGTCGCCCAGGAGATCCGCTTTGGCGGCGAGGTCACCGAGAAGGACGGCCGCGCGGTCTGGACCGGCGCCGAGGCGGTGATCGCGGCGGCCTTCGACACGCCGATCATCGGCTGGAAGGGGCGCTGGGCCAATACGCTCAGGCTGTGGTCGGCGCAGCCGCTCCACGGCTTCGATCTGGCGCGGTTCAACCGCGGCGAATATGCCGCCGCCGCCGAACCCGAGGCGACGGCGCGGACCATCAGCCGCGTACTTTATCCCGACGACACCACCGGGCAGGGCAAGGAATTGCGGCTGAAGCAGGAATACTTCTTCACCGCCGCGTCGCTGCGCGACATCCTGCGCCGGTTCGAGGAAGAGGGCGGCGCGCTGGCCGATCTGCCGAAGAAGGCCGCGATCCAGCTCAACGACACCCATCCGGCGATTGCCGGGCCGGAACTGGTGCGGCTCTTGCATGACGAACGCGGCATGGCGCTGGACGAGGCCATCGCCACCGCGCGGGGCTGCCTCAGCTATACCAACCACACCTTGATGCCCGAGGCGCTGGAACGCTGGTCCGAGGATCTGATGACCCGGCTCTTGCCGCGCCACATGCAGCTGATCGAACGGATCGACGAGGCCCATGCCGCCGAGATGCCGGGCCGCCGGGTCACGCTGCGCGAGCATGGCGAGGTCAAGATGGGCGAGATCGCCTTCACCATGGCGCACAAGGTCAACGGGGTCTCGGCGCTCCATACCGATCTGATGAAGGAAACCGTCTTCGCCGAGCTGCACCGGCTGCATCCCGACCGGATCGTCAACGAGACGAACGGCGTCACGCCGCGCCGCTGGGTGCTGTCGGCCAACCCGCGCCTCAGCCGGCTGATCACCGAGACCATCGGCGAGGGCTGGGTCGACGATCTGGAACAGCTTGAAAAGCTCGAGGCGTCGCTGTCCGATCCGGCCTTTCTCGACGCCTATGCCAAGGCCAAACGCGAGAACAAGGCAGACTTCGCCGACTGGCTGGCCGCAGAACAGGGCGTGCGGGTCGATCCCGAGGCGCTGTTCGACGTGCAGATCAAGCGCATCCACGAATACAAGCGCCAGCATCTGAACATCCTCGAGACCGTCGCGCTCTGGCGCGAGATCAAGGCCAATCCGGGCGCGGGCTGGGTGCCCAGGGTCAAGATCTTCGCCGGCAAGGCCGCGCCCGGCTATGTCTTTGCCAAGGAGATCATCCATCTGATCAATGACGTGGCCGAGGTGCTGAACGCCGATCCGGTCACCAGCCCCTATCTCAAGGTGCTGTTCCTGCCGAACTACAATGTCAGCCTCGCCGAGCGGCTGATCCCGGCCGCGGATCTGTCCGAACAGATCTCGACCGCCGGCAAGGAGGCTTCGGGCACCGGCAACATGAAATTCGCGCTGAACGGGGCGCCGACCATCGGCACGCTCGACGGCGCCAATGTCGAGATCCGCGAACGGGTGGGGGCGCGCAACTTCTTCCTGTTCGGCATGACCGCGGCCGAGGTCGAGGCGCGCCGGGCCGTGCCCGACCACGCCAAGCTGGCGATCCAGGCCGACCCGCGTCTGGGCGGCGCGCTGAAGGCGATCAGCCAGGGCGCGTTCTCGCCCAAGGACCGGCACCGCTATCGCGGGGTGGTCGCCAACCTGACCGGGCAGGACTATTTCCTCGTCTGTTCCGATTTCACCGCCTATTGGGACGCCCAGCGCCGGGCCGAGGCGGCCTATGCCGATCCGGACGTCTGGCACCGGATGGCCGCCTGCAACACCGCGCGGTCGGGCTGGTTCTCGTCGGACCGCACGATCCGGGGCTACATGGGCGACATCTGGGGCACCGTGCCTCTGGTCGCGGAATGACGAGACCGTTGCATTTGGGTCCGGCCGTCTTAGGCTTCGGGGTATGAGTTCCGCAAGATCCGCCTCGGCGAAAGACCCGTTTCCGGCCCGCGAGGATGCGCTCCGGCTGCAGGCGGGGCTGCATGACGATCCGTTTTCGGTGCTGGGGCCGCATATGGTCGGCCGCCGCCGGATCGTGGCGGCCTTCCTGCCCGGCGCCGCGACGCTCGAGGCGCTGGCCGAGGGCAAGGCCCATCCGCTGACCCGCCGGGCCGACGCGCCCGACCTGTTCACCGGCGCGGTGCCCGGCAAGGGCGGCTACCGCCTGCGCGCCAGCGACGGCACCGGCCAGACCTGGGAATTCGACGATCCCTACCGCTTCGGCCCGGTGATCGGCGAGCTGGACGAATACCTTCTGGGTGAGGGCACGCATCGCCGGATCTGGCAGGTGCTGGGCGCCCATGTCCGCAACCACGAGGGCGTCGCGGGTACCCATTTCGCGGTCTGGGCGCCGAATGCGCGGCGTGTCTCGGTGGTCGGGTCCTTCAACGCCTGGGACGGGCGCCGCGCGCCGATGCGGCGCCGGGGTACGACCGGGGTCTGGGAAATCTTCCTGCCGGGGATCGGCGAGGGCGACTGCTACAAGTACGAAATTCTCGGGGCCGACGGCACGGTCCAGCCGCTGAAGGCCGACCCGGTGGGCTTCGGGGCCGAGCATCCGCCGAAGACGGCCAGCGTCGTGCGCGACATCTCGGGCTATGGCTGGCGCGACGATGCCTGGATGACCTACCGCTCGGGCAACAATGCCCGCACCGCGCCGATCTCGGTCTACGAGGTGCATCTGGGCTCGTGGCGGCGCAAGGCGGACGAGGGCAACCGGCCGCTCTCCTACAAGGAGGCGGCCGAAGAGCTGGTCGATTACGCCGCCGACATGGGCTTCACCCATCTCGAATTCCTGCCGCTGTCGGAACACCCCTTCGACGGGTCCTGGGGCTATCAGCCGGTCGGGCTGTTCGCACCGACCGTGCGCCACGGGCCGCCGCACGAATTCCGCGATCTGGTCGATGCGGCGCACCGCAAGGGGCTGGGGGTCATCCTGGACTGGGTGCCCGCGCATTTCCCGTCTGACCCGCACGGGCTGGTGCAGTTCGACGGCACAGCGCTTTACGAACATGCCGATCCGCGCGAGGGGTTCCACCACGACTGGAACACCCTGATCTACAATTACGGCCGCAACGAGGTCGCGAATTTCCTTTATTCCAACGCGCTTTACTGGCTTGAGGAGTACCATGTCGACGGGCTCAGGGTCGATGCGGTGGCCTCGATGCTCTACCGTGACTATTCGCGGAAGGCGGGCGAATGGGTGCCAAACGTCCATGGCGGGCGCGAGAACCTGGAAGCCATCGCCATGCTGCAGCGGATGAACGAGGTCGCCTATGGCGAGGTGCCGGGCATCATGACCGTGGCCGAGGAAAGCACGTCGTTCCCGGGCGTGTCGCGGCCCGTCGACATGGGCGGGCTCGGCTTCGGTTACAAATGGAACATGGGCTGGATGAACGACACGCTCGATTACATCGCGCGCGAGCCGGTGCATCGGAAGTTCCATCACCACCAGCTGACCTTCGGGCTGCTTTACGCCTTTTCCGAGAATTTCATCCTGCCGATCAGCCATGACGAGGTGGTGCACGGCAAGGGCTCGATGCTGGCGAAGATGCCGGGCAACGACTGGGAGAAATTCGCCAATCTGCGCGCCTATTACGGCTTCATGTGGGGCCATCCGGGCAAGAAGCTCTTGTTCATGGGCCAGGAATTCGCGCAACGCGCCGAATGGGACCGGGCGGGCGAGCTGGACTGGGGCGTGCTGGGGGCCGACTGGCATCGCGGCATGCAGCGGCTGGTGCGCGATCTGAACACGCTTTACCGCGCGACGCCCGCGCTGCATGTGAAGGATTGCGAGGCCGACGGCTTCCGCTGGATCGAGGCCAATGCGGCCGAGATTTCGGTTTATGCCTGGCTGCGGCAGGGGCAGGAGGGCGATCCGCCGGTCGCGATCGTTTGCAACCTGACGCCCGTCGAACGCAGCGGCGTGCGGGTGGGGCTGCCCCGGGCCGGGTGCTGGCGCGAGGTGATGAATACCGATGCCGCGATCTATGGCGGCGGCAACCGGGGCAATCTGGGCGGCGTCGTCGCGGAAGAGGTGGCGCATCAGGGCCTGCCGGCCTCGGTCGAGCTGACGCTGCCCCCGCTGTCGGTGCTGTTTCTCATGCCCGGCGAGACCTGACGAGGAGGAGGACCGATGGAGACCCGTTACAGCAGGCTCGCGGGCCGCAGCATGGCCTTCGTGCTGGCGGGCGGCCGCGGCAGCCGCCTGAACGAGCTGACCGACATGCGGGCCAAGCCCGCGGTCTATTTCGGCGGCAAGACCCGGATCATCGACTTCGCGCTGTCGAACGCGCTGAATTCGGGCATCCGCAAGATGGCGGTCGCGACCCAGTACAAGGCGCATTCGCTGATCCGCCATTGCCAGCGCGGCTGGAACTTCTTCCGCGCCGAGCGCAACGAATATCTCGACATCCTTCCGGCCAGCCAGCGGGTTTCGGAAAGCCTGTGGTATCAGGGCACGGCCGATGCGGTGACCCAGAATATCGACATCGTCGACAGTTATGGCGTCGATTACGTGCTGATCCTCGCGGGCGACCACATCTACAAGATGGATTACGAGATCATGCTGCGTCACCATGTCGAGACGGGCGCCGACGTGACGGTGGGGTGTCTGACCGTGCCCCGCCAGGAGGGCTCGGCCTTCGGTGTGATGAAGGTGGACGAGGCCGACCGGATCGTCGAGTTCATCGAAAAGCCCAAGGACCCGCCGGGGATGCCCGGCGATCCCGATCAATGCCTGGTGTCGATGGGCATCTATGTCTTCGACTGGAAATTCCTGCGCGCGCTGCTGATCGAGGATGCCGATAACCCCGGCTCCAGCCACGATTTCGGCACCGACCTGATCCCCGGCATCGTCAAGGGCGGAAAGGCGATGGCGCATCGCTTCACCTCGTCCTGCGTCAAGGATCGCGCGGATTCGCCCGCCTACTGGCGCGATGTCGGCACCATCGACGCCTTCTGGAAGGCCAATATCGACCTGACCGATTTCACCCCCGATCTGAACCTCTGGGACAAGAGCTGGCCGATCTGGACCTATTCGGAATCCGTGCCGCCCGCCAAGTTCGTCCATGACGAGGAAGACCGGCGCGGGTCTGCGGTCTCCTCGATGATCTCGGGCGGCTGCGTCATCTCGGGCACCGAGGTGCGCAATTCGCTGCTGTTCACGATGGTCCACACCAATTCCTACGCGGTGCTCGACCATGCGGTGGTGCTGCCCTATGTCGAGGTCGGCCGGCGCGCGCGCCTGAAGAACGTGGTGATCGACCGCGGCGTCGTGATCCCGCAGGGGCTGGTCGTCGGCGAGGACCCGGAAGAGGATGCCAAATGGTTCCGCGTGACCGAGGGCGGGATCACCCTGATAACCCAGTCGATGCTGGACCGGAGGGCGCGCGCATGAGCCTGCGCGTCCTGTCGGTCGCGTCCGAATGCGTGCCCCTGGTCAAGACCGGGGGGCTTGCGGATGTGGCGGGGGCGCTGCCCGGGGCGCTGAAGGCCGAAGGGGTCGAGATGCGGGTGCTGATCCCCGGCTATCCGGCGGTGCTGGCCAGGACGGAGGCGGCCGAGACGGTCTGGGAAAGCCCTGATTTCTTCGGCGGTCCGGCGCGGCTTTACTTCGCGCGCCATGCCGGGCTCGAGCTTTACGTGCTGGAGGCCGCGCATCTTTTCGACCGTCCCGGCGGGCCGTATCTCGATGGCGGCGGCAGCGACTGGCCCGACAACGACATCCGTTTCGGCGCGCTTTCGTGGATGGGGGCGCAGATCGGCGCCGAGGGCGCGGGCGGCTGGCAGCCCGACCTGATCCAGTGCCACGACTGGCAGGCGGGTCTGGTGCCGCTGTACCTCAAGGCCCGCAGCGTCGATCTGCCGACCGTGATGACGGTCCATAACATCGCCTTTCACGGACTGATGCCCGCCGCGCGGATGGCCGCGCTGGGTCTGCCGGGCTGGGCCTTTCATCCGGGCGGCATGGAGTTCTACGGACAGGTGTCCGCGCTGAAGGCGGGGCTTGTCTATGCCTGGAAGGTGACGACCGTCAGCCCGACCTATGCGCGCGAGCTGCGGACGCCCGAATTCGGCGGCGGGCTCGACGGGGTGATCCGGGCGCGGGCGGGCGATGTGCTGGGTATCCTGAACGGCATCGACGAGGCCGACTGGGACCCCGCGACCGACCCCCATGCGGTGCGCTTCAGGCAGCCGCGCGGCAAGGCCAAGGCACGGGCGGCGCTGCTGGAGGAAATGGGCCTGAGCGACGGGCCGGGGCCGCTTTGCGTCGTGGTCTCGCGCCTGACCGGGCAGAAGGGGCTCGACCTGCTTCTGCAGGCGCTGCCGGATCTGGTGGCGCGCGGCGGGCGGCTGGCGCTTCTGGGCTCGGGCGAGCCGCCCTTGGAACAGGCCTGGCGCTCGGCCGCGGCCCGACACGAGGGCGTCGCGGTCCGGATCGGCTATGACGAGGCGCTGGCGCACCGGCTGATCGCGGGGGGCGACGCGATCCTCTTGCCCTCGCGCTTCGAACCCTGCGGGCTGACCCAGATGTACGGGCTGCGCTATGGCACCATCCCGGTCGTGGCCCGCACCGGCGGGCTGGCCGATACCGTGATCGACGCCAATCCGGCGGCGCTGGCGGCGGGTGTGGCGACCGGCATCCAGTTTGCCCCGGTGACCGCCGAGGCGCTGTCGGTCGCGCTCGACCGGCTTTGCGACCTCTATGCCGACACGGATCTTTTCGCGAAACTTCAGCGCAACGCCATGCGCGCGCCGGTCGGCTGGCAGGGCTCTGCCGCCGCCTATGCCCGCCTCTTCCGGGAGATCGTTCCCACCCCATGACGACATTGCCCACCACGATCACCGCCGGTTGTCCGAACGCGCTTGGCGCGCGATACGATGGCGAGGGCGTCAATTTCGCGATCTTCTCGGAACATGCCAGCCGGGTGTCGCTGTGCCTGTTCGACGAAACCGGCCGCACCGAGCTTGCCAATATCGACCTGCCCGAACGCACGCATCATGTCTGGCACGGCCGGATCGACGGGCTGCAGCCGGGCCAGCATTACGGCTATCGCATCTCGGGCCCGTACCATCCCGACCAGGGTCACCGATTCAACCCCAACAAGCTGCTGGTCGATCCCTATGCCAGGCGGATCTCGCGCCAGCCGCGCTGGCACGACGCGCTGATGGGATACGAGGTGGGTGCCGCACAGGCCGATCTCAGCTTCGACACGCGCGACAGCGCCCCCTATGCGCCGCGCTCGATCGTGGTGGCCCCCGATATCGACTGGGGCGACGATGCGCCGCCCGCGACGCCGATGTCGGAAACCGTGATCTACGAGGCCCATGTCAAGGGCCTGACCTGCCGCCACCCGCGGCTGCATGCCCCGGGCAAGTTCCGCGCGCTGGCCTCGGACCCGATGCTGGACCATCTGCGCCGGCTCGGCATCACCGCGATCGAGCTTTTGCCGGTGCAGGCCTTCCTCAACGACCGTTTCCTGGTCGAGAAGGGGCTGACGAACTACTGGGGCTACCAGACGCTCGCGTTCTTCGCCCCGGATCCCCGCTACATGGAGACCGGCGACATCGCCGAGTTCCAGCGCATGGTGGCGCGGCTGCATTCGGCGGGGATCGAGGTGCTGCTGGATGTGGTCTACAACCACACCTGCGAAGGCAACGAGATGGGGCCGACGCTGTCGTTCCGGGGCATCGACAATGCCAGCTATTACCGGCTGGCCGAGGACCGGCGCTATTACGTCAACGACACCGGCTGCGGCAACACGCTGAACACCGGCCATCCGATGGTCCTGCGGATGGTGATGGACAGCCTGCGCTACTGGGTCGAGACGATGCATGTGGACGGCTTCCGCTTCGATCTGGCGGCGACGCTTGGCCGGGGGCCGGACGGGTTCGACCCCAATGCGGCGATCTTTCAGGCGATGCGGCAGGACCCGGTGCTGGCCCGGGTCAAGCTGATCGCCGAACCCTGGGATATCGGCCCGGGCGGCTATCAGCTGGGCGCCTTCCCGCCGCCCTTTTCCGAATGGAACGACCGGTTCCGCGACGGGGTGCGGCGGTTCTGGCGCCGCGATCCGGGGCGGGTGCCGGATCTGGCGGCGCGGCTGATGGGCTCGGCCCCGCAATTCGATCATTCCGGCCGTCCGGCCAGTTCCAGCGTCAACCTGCTGACCGCCCATGACGGCTTCACGCTGATGGATGTGGTCAGCTACAACGACAAGCATAACGAGGCCAATGGCGAGGACAATCGCGACGGCCATTCGGCGAATTATTCCGACAATATGGGCGTCGAGGGGCCCAGCACCGATCCGGCCGTGACGGCGGCCCGGGCGCAGCGGCGGCGCAACATGATGGCGACGCTTTTCCTCAGCCAGGGTGTGCCGATGATCCTCGCGGGCGACGAGATCGGCCATACCCAGCACGGCAACAACAACGCCTATTGCCAGGACAACGCCACCGCCTGGGTCGACTGGCAGGGCGCCGACGACGCCTTTCTGGCCTTCACTGCGAAATGCATCGCCTTCCGCAAGGCCCACCCGATCCTGCGGCAAAAGCTGTTCCTGCATTCCCGCGAACGCGCGCTCGACGGGATCGAGGATCTTTTCTGGCGCCGCGCCGATGGCGAGCCGATGTGCCGGGCCGACTGGGAGGACCCCGAGCTGCGGCTTCTGGTGGTCGAGTTGCGCACCGCCTCGGGCACGCCGCCCTATGCCGCGCTGGAATATGCCATCGTCGCGGTCTTCAACGCGGGCGAGGCGGTCGAGGTCACGGTGCCCGACGCGCCCGAGGGCCAGGTCTGGAGCCTGCATCTGGACAGCTCGCGCCCCGATCTGGCGCCCGAGCCGGTCGAGGGCAGCTTCCAGATGCCTGCCGAGGCCGTGGCCGTTCTGGTGCTGGAAGAGGAGCAGCCGGTTTGACCGCTCTGGCCGTGCTGGCCCAGGCGGCCGGTCTGCTGCCGGTTTATCGCGACCTGACCGGCACCGAACGCGAGACCCTGCCGGAGACCGCGCAGGCCCTCCTGGCCGCGATGGGACTGCCCGCCGCGACCGAGGCCGAGGCGGCCGAAACGCTGGCCGCATTCGAGGCTATGCGGGCGGGTCGCGTTCTGCCCGACTGGCTGGTCGCGGCCGAGGGCGTGGCCCCCGAGCTGACCGTTCCGGCCGAGTGGCGGATCGAGCTTGAGAGCGGCGGGCTGATCGAAGGCCGTGCGGAGGACCCTTTGCCCGCGCTGCCCCTTGGCATTCATCGGCTGATCTCGGGCGGCCAGACGTCCACCTTGCTGGCGGCGCCCCCCGCTCTGCCGCTGCCCGAGCGCGGTTGGGGCGTCATGCTGCCACTGTACGGGCTGCGCGATGCCGCGACCGGCGGGCTGGGCGATTTCGACGATCTTCGGACCGCTCTGGCCGGGCTGGGCGGGCTTGGCGCAGGCTTTGTCGGGATCAACCCGATCCATGCGGGCTTTCCGACCGATCCCCTCGCGATCAGCCCCTATTCGCCCTCGAGCCGCCGCCGCTTCAACGTGGCCCATCTGGCGGTGCCCGGCGAGGGCACGCAGGCGGGCGGCGATCTGGTGGACTATCCCGGCGCCATCGCCGCGCGGATGGCGGCGCTGCGCGCGGCTTTTGCCGGTCTCGACGCAAAGGCGCTGGCCGCGCGTCGCAGGGCGGCTGACGGCGCCGATCTGGACCGCTTCGCGCTGCATCAGGCGCTGGCCGACCGGTTCGGTCCCTATTGGCCCGACTGGCCCGCCGAGTATCGCAGCCCCGACAGCCCGGCCACGCGTCGCTTCGCCGCCGAGAATGCCGAGGCGGTCGCCTTCCATCTCTGGCTGCAGCTTCAGGCCGAGGGCCAGCTCGACCGGGTCCGCGCCGCGGCGCAGGCGGCGGGGATGGCGCAGGGGCTGTATCTGGACCTTGCGGTCGGGACCCATCCGGGCGGGGCCGAGACCTGGGCCGATCCGGGGCTTTTCGCGCAGGGCGTCTCTCTGGGCGCGCCGCCCGATGCCTTCGCGCCGCAAGGCCAAAGCTGGGGCTTGGCGCCGATGGTGCCCGGCGCGCTGGCCGCGCGCGGCTTCCGCCCGCTGGCCGAGATCCTGCGCGCCCAGCTGCGCTTCGCCGGGCTCTTGCGGATCGACCATATCCTTGGCTTCGAACGCACCTTCTGGGTGCCCGAAGGGGGCGCGCCGGGGGGCTATGTGCGAATGCCGCGCGCGGCCCTTCTGGCGGTGGCACGGATCGAGGCGGCGCGGGCTGGGGCCGTGATCGTCGGCGAGGACCTCGGCAATGTGCCCGAGGGGCTGCGCGAGGATCTGGCGAGCTCGGGGCTTCTGGGCTGTCGGCTGGCGATGTTCGACACCGATCTTGAGATTTGGCCCGAGCCTGTGCTGGGCAGTTTCGGCAGCCACGATCTGCCGCCCTTCGCCGCCTGGGGCGCGGGGCGCGACATCGACTG
This sequence comes from Rhodovulum viride, assembly GCF_003265965.1. Lineage (NCBI taxonomy): Bacteria > Pseudomonadati > Pseudomonadota > Alphaproteobacteria > Rhodobacterales > Paracoccaceae > Rhodovulum > Rhodovulum viride. Next base: position 232,589 of record NZ_MUAV01000004.1, read on the forward strand.
GCATCTGACGCTTGGCCATATCCCGCCCGACCGCGCCGAGGCGCTTCGGGCCGAGCGCGCGGGTCAGGCCCAGGCGCTGAGCGTGCGGATCGGCGGGGTCGGGGTCGATGCGCTCCATGCGGCCCTGGCGGCAAGTCCGGCCCGGCTGGTGGCGTTGCAGGTCGAGGACATGCTTGGGGCCACCGAACAAGCGAACCTGCCCGGCACCGTCGACAGCCACCCCAACTGGCGCCGCCGGATCGGTCCGGTGGCCGCCGATCTGGCAGAGTGCGAGCCGGTCCAGCGCGCGGCCCAGATCATGGCTCGTGCCGGGCGTTGAGGCCCGTCGACGGCACGCGGTGGGCCGGTCACGTCGAGGCGCGACAAGGACGAAGCGGCACCGCGTGACGGACGGGGTCGGCATCGTCCCGGAGGGCGGATCAGGACCACGGCCGGGCTGGCAGGGGGCGACATCGCACCCCGCATCCCGCTCATCGACAAGGCCGGTCGGCCGGATGGCACCCGGACCCGAAGCGGGCGGCGAACGGGACCTGAAACCCGGCCGATGGATCCGTTCCGAAGGCATCAGGTCCGCCGCAACCTCTCCGGCCCGACCCGTGGCGCCGCCGAAGACGGCCCGGCGGCGGCGTATTGTGCCCTCACACCGTTCGGTCGGCTCTGCCCGTCGACCGGCCGGCATTCGCTCCGGAAGCCCGAGTTCCGCTCCACCAGCCCTCCAACGCGCAGACGATGTCTGGCGGGGCCATCCGGGGCCGCGGCGCGAAGTCCCCTGGAAGGCGGAGTGACGGCCTGTCCGCACGCGTCGGATTGTTTCAGCTAGTCGTCCGAAGTCACCAGCCGGAACTCGACCAGCTCTTGCCGGTCGAGGATGTAGATCTCGCCGGGCGGCGTGCGCATCGCGGGTTCCAGCAGGGCGGGGTCGACGCCCATGGCCCGCAGATGCGCCATGACCTCGGCCTGCCCGCGCTGGATGTCGTTGACGGCCATGAAGGCGGGCAGGAACGTGCTTTCGCCGAAATAGTGCTGATGCACGCCCAGACGGCCGCCTTGGGCCACCGTCCGCTCGACCCCGCCGGCGAAGATGTAGGGACAGGCCGAAAAGCAGATGGCGCCGTCGGCAACCTGGGTGTCGATCTCGCGCTCGCGCAGCTCGCGGCCGATGGCCAGCGCGTCGCGAACCGAACCGCCCGTGCTGTCGAGATTGACGACACGTACAGGCTCGCCAGCCTCAGAACGCCGGGACAGCTCCTGGACCATGCGCTCGGCGTCGCCCGGTGCGATCTGGCCCGAGACGTTCAGGCGGTCGCCGGTTCCATCGAAGGCAAGCCGGTCTGCCATGGGGCGTCCGCGCGGCGCATCGGGACCGGCTGGATGGCGATCTGGCACATAGGGGCGCACCGACGGACCCGCGGGCCCCGGAGCCGACGGAAGCCCCGGCCGTGGGATGGCCTGGAGAAGATCGATGGCGACAAGAAGGGCCGCGATGCCCGCCTGCACCGCAAGAACGGCCAGGATCGCCCGGCGCAGGCCGCGCGCGGAGAACGGCTGCGTGTCGTCCATGGCCTACTCCGCCCCCCTGACCGGAATGGGCTTCGGCCGTGTCAGGTCGCTGGCGCCGGGGACTGGCGCGGCCCGGTCGTCCAGACCCAGCGCGCGGGCGGCCTCGAGCGCGGCGCGCAACTCGGCCACCGTCATCGTGTCCTGCAGGGCGCTGACGCCCCGGCTGGTCCGGATGGCCTGATGCGTGACCATGAGGATGAAGACCAGAACGCCCGGCAACAGGTCGATGGCGATGGCGCCTGCCCAGGAGGGCACGAAATTCCCGGCATAGCGGATGACCGCGTCGGCGGCCGAGAGGGGGGTGTATTCGACCTCGGCCGGTTCCGGGCGGGTGGCGACCTCGGTGGCGGCGGCCTCCAGCGTGTCGGCACGGTCGCGAAGCGCCTGCAGCACCGAGGCGATGGTGGCCTCCTGCGACTGGCGCCCGAGCGCCGAGCCCGCATCGAGGGTGGGCAGGACGACCGAGTCGCGCAGATCGCCCGCCGCGCGCACGACCAGGGGGGCCGCGTTCAGCTGGCGCAGGCGCGCCACGATCCCCGAAAGCCGCACCGCCTCTTCCGAGAACATCAGCGACCGGTTCTCGACGGCACCCGCCTGAACGGTCAGCGCGCGCATCCGGCTGAGGATGGCATTGCCCTCGGCGAAGGCCTCTTCGACGGCACGGCCCTGGCCTGCGATCTGGTCCTCGAGCGCGGCCAGTTCCGCCGCCTTCTGGGTCAGGATGCGGAACACCGCGCCGCGCCCGGCAAGGCCCGACAGGTTGCCGCCCTCTTCCTGATCCGACAGGCTTTCGAAACTGGCCCGCACGCGGGCGACGTCCCGCGACAGGCTCTGGCCCGCGATGGTGTTGGCATGGGTTCGTTCCAGCGCGGCCTGATAGTCCTGCACCGTATGGGCCAGGTGCTGTTCCACCGCCGCCGCGCCCGCCAGCGCCGCCGCATTCAGCCAGGACGACATCGCGATGATTGCCACGCTGCCCAGGCCCATCGACAGCAGCAATCCCGTCCGCGACGCGGCACTTCGCATGGCGGGCAACAGGCGCATCATGTAGGTCCAGAAGACGAAGATCGCGACCGAGACCGCCAGCGAATAGGCAAGTGCCGCGAAGGTCGTCCAGGCGCCGCTGTCATCGAGCAGCGAGCGCACGCCGATATAGGTGTAGATCCCAGAGGCCGCCGCCAGAACGCCGAGCGCCACGCCGGTAAAGCTGTCGAGCCAGGCGAGGTGTCCGGTCAATTCGCGCGCATGCTGGGCCGTGTCGCGTGGGGGCTCTGCGGGGCCGGGGCCTGTGTCGAGGCCTGTGTTGAGGTCCGTGTCGGGCGAACGTGTCACAACGCAATCCTTTCAAGAGGCGACGCAGAGACCATATAGGGCGTAAACCGCTTAGCGCAGGATGCGAAAGCCGGGTTCGGCAGCGTCGGAGGCCGCATCGGCCGGTCCGGTCTCGACCGCGGCGACCCGCGCGGCGGCGGGGCCGTGGGCAAGCGCCTCGACCAGATCCGCCACCGCCCCGGCAGGCCCCGAGACCCACGCCTCGACGCTGCCATCGGCGGCATTGCGCACCCAGCCTTTGAGCCCCAGTTCCTCGGCGCGAGCTTGGGTCCAGGCGCGAAACCCCACGCCCTGAACCCGCCCGGTGACGCGAATGCGGATGGTGGTGTGCTCGGTCATGTCGGCCCTCCTGTCCTCGAAAGGAGTAGGGCGGGCAGGCGTCCTGCCCAGGGCTCAGGGAAGCTTCAGCTAGGCTTCGGCCGCGTCGATGACCGCGCGGATCTTGTCCTGATGCAAGACCAGATACCCCAGCCCGGCCGAAACGCCCTAGTCGATGGCTTTGTCGGTGGCCCGATCCAGCTTCCGTCCGCACCATTTCCCGATCTCTGCGAGGGCAAGGATCAGGGCATCGGTTGCCTTGCGCAGTCTGGCCGGATCGGGTGCTTGCTTTTCGGCCTCCTCCTTCAGCTCCTGAAGCGGCGCCCAGACGATCAGGAGCCCCGCGGGCAGTTGGCTGTCCCGATCGAGCGGTTCCGGCGGGTTGTTCCCGCCGAGGCCAAGGCGAGATGACGTTGTGCCCGTCAGGTCCTGTTCGAGGTCCTTGATGTTGCCTTGCAGATCACGCTTTGCGCGGAGCTTTTCGATGAGGCGCGCGACATGGGCCGGTCCCCTTTTCCAGTCCTCATCGGGAAGCAGCAGGACCTGCCGCAGGAAGTCCCAGTCGACGGGTCGGCCCGCCAGCATGTCCTCGTACCATTTCTGCCAGAAGTCCCAGACGGACGCGTCCTTCTGCCAGAAGGCGCGGAGTTTCTTGTACTCTCGCGCCAGCTTCTTGGGAAAAGCGCCGCCCGGCCAGAGCGGCGTGAGGAACACTGACGCCGGATCGCCATCGACGTTCGAGATGGCAGCGGCGTCATAATCTGTGGCGTAAAGGACGTGGGAGGCGGCGGCGTCGGAGGCGGCGGAGCGGATGACTTCAGGAGTTGGACATGTGCCCGCAACTCCCGAACTCAGGATAGCGCGCAGCAAAGGGAGCGCTATTCGGCGAACCGTCCGATCATTGGCGCGCCTGATTGCCGGCAACCCGCGCAACGCACAGCGTGCAGCAAAGACAGCCTGAACCTCGCGCGGCTGCACTTTCCCACGCCTCGGTATTCTCCAAGTCGGTAATCGCCATGACAAACCTCTCCGCCCGCTCCAGTTTGCTGGCGGCTCGGCCACCGATCAAGTGCGGGAAACGCGCTTGCGCGGAGGTGTCTGCAGAGCCCGGTTGGATGGGCGCGTGTGGTGGGGGCGGATCGTGCTATATCTGGCAGGCGAACCGCCCGTCGGGACCTCTTTGCAGGCCCTTTGAAACAGCCCATTGACCGGCTTCGAAATCCACCGCATATCCGCGCGCATGACCGAGCTCAGATACATCCGCAACTTCTCCATCGTGGCCCATATCGACCACGGGAAATCGACCCTTGCCGACCGGCTGATCCAGCTGACCGGCACCGTCGCCGAACGCGACATGAAGGAGCAGTTGCTCGACTCGATGGATATCGAGCGCGAGCGCGGCATCACCATCAAGGCCAACACCGTCCGGATCGAATATCCGGCGAAGGACGGCCAGATCTATGTGCTGAACCTGATCGACACGCCCGGCCATGTGGACTTCGCCTATGAGGTCAGCCGGTCGATGCGCGCGGTCGAGGGCTCGCTGCTGGTCGTCGATGCGACTCAGGGGGTCGAGGCGCAGACGCTGGCGAACGTCTATACCGCCATCGAGGCCGATCACGAGATCGTCCCGGTCCTGAACAAGATCGACCTTCCGGCGGCCGAGCCCGAGCGGGTGGCCGAACAGATCGAGGACGTGATCGGCATCGACGCCTCGAACGCGATCCGGATCTCGGCCAAGACCGGGCTTGGCATCCCGGACGTGCTGGAGGCCATCGTCACCCGCCTGCCGCCGCCCCATGAGGGCGACCGGACGAAACCCCTGAAGGCGCTGCTGGTCGACAGCTATTACGACGCCTATCTAGGTGTCGTGGTTCTGGTGCGGATCATGGACGGCGTGCTGAAGAAGGGCGACCGCATCCGCATGATGAAGACGGGCGGTGTCTATCCGGTCGACCGGATCGGCGTCTTCCGGCCCGCGATGCAGAACGTGGACGAGCTGGGCCCGGGCGAGATCGGCTTTCTGACCGCCTCGATCAAGCAGGTCCGCGACACCCGCGTCGGCGACACGGTGACGACCGAGAAGAAGGGCTGCGAGACGCCGCTTCCGGGGTTCAAGCCCAGCCAGCCGGTGGTCTTCTGCGGGCTGTTCCCGGTCGATACCAACGATTTTGACGATCTGCGCGACGCCATCGAGAAACTGGCGCTGAATGACGCCTCCTTCACCTATGAGATGGAGACTTCGGCGGCGCTGGGCTTTGGCTTCCGCTGCGGGTTCCTGGGGCTTTTGCACCTTGAGGTCGTGCGCGACCGGCTGGAGCGGGAATACGGGATCGACCTGATCACCACGGCGCCCTCGGTGATCTACAAGATCCACATGAAGGATGGCGAGGTGCGCGAGCTGCACAACCCCGCCGACATGCCCGACCTGACCTATGTCGATCATATCGAAGAGCCGCGGATCAAGGCCACGATCCTCGTGCCCGACGAGTTCCTGGGCGACGTGCTGAAGCTGTGCCAGGACCGCCGGGGCGAGCAGCTGGACCTGACCTATGCGGGGTCGCGCGCGATGGCGGTCTACGATCTGCCGCTGAACGAGGTGGTGTTCGACTTCTACGACCGGCTCAAGTCGGTGACCAAGGGCTATGCCAGCTTCGACTACCAGATCTCGGGCTATCGCGAGGATTACCTCGTGAAGATGCAGATCCTCGTCAATGACGAGCCGGTCGATGCGCTGTCGGTGATGGTCCACCGCGACCGCGCCGAAATGCGCGGCCGGGCGATGTGTGAGAAGCTGAAGGAGCTGATCCCGCGCCACATGTTCAAGATCCCGATTCAGGCGGCGATCGGCGGCCGGGTGATCGCGCGCGAGACCATCGCGGCGCTGCGCAAGGACGTGACCGCGAAATGCTATGGCGGCGATGCGACGCGAAAGCGCAAGCTTCTGGACAAGCAGAAGGCCGGCAAGAAGAAGATGCGCCAGTTCGGCAAGGTCGAGATCCCGCAGCAGGCCTTCATCAACGCGCTGAAGATGGACGACTGAGCCCGGGTGTCGACTGCGCCTCGCGCCCGGCCCTCTGGGACCGGACCGGAACCGGACAGGAACCGGACGCGCGCGCGAGGCGCGGTGCCGACTGCGTGAGGCCCGGCCCTGGCACTGGACCTCGGCCCCGACTTGGGCCATACCAATTCCAAACCGGTCAGGAGGAACGCATGGGCGTGGTCGACAGTTTTCTCAGCTACGTGACCTGGTGGAACGGGCAGACCGTGAACACCCGGATCTGGACTGCGCGCAACGGCCAGAAGGTCGGCGAGGACGGGCAGGGCAACGTCTTCTACCGCTCGAAGGACGGCAAGCGGCGCTGGGTGATCTATAACGGCGAGGTCGAGGCCAGCCGGATTTCCCCCGAATGGCATGGCTGGCTGCACCACACTTACGACGCGCCCCCGACCGAGGCGCCGCTGCCGCACAAGGCCTGGGAAAAGCCCCACAAGGAAAACCTGACAGGCACGCCCCTGGCCTATGCGCCCCCGGGCTCGATCCGCCGGCCCGAGCCCGAGCCGCGGCGCGATTACGAGGCCTGGCAACCGGAATAAACACGATATGGCAGAGAACAGCGCGACCGAAATCCTGACCGGCGCCGCCGTGCTGGCGGTGGCCGCAGGCTTTTTCGTCTATGCCTCGAATGCGACGGGCATGATCGGCAATGCCGCCCAGGACCATTACGAACTGACCGCCAGCTTCCGCTCGGCCGAGGGGGTGTCGGTGGGTACCGATGTGCGGCTGGCCGGGGTCAAGGTCGGCACCGTGACCGCACTTGACCTGAACCCGCAGACCTTCCGCGCCGATGCCCGGTTTTCGGTGAAGACCGGGATCGAGATCCCGGATGACAGCACCGCTGCGGTCGCGTCCGAAGGGCTTCTGGGCGGGACCTTCCTCGAACTGGTGCCGGGCGGCTCGCCCTTCAACCTGGAACCGGGCGCCGAGGTGATCGACACCCAGGGCGCGGTCGGGCTGATTTCGCTGCTGATGAAATTCGTCGGCGGCAGCGGCGGGTCGGATGCGGCCGATGCCGGAGACGACGCGGCCAGCACGGGCGGGGGTGCCGGGCAATGATCCGCGCGGCGCTGGCGGCCTCGCTTCTGACGCTGGCGGCGCTGCCCGCGCTGGCCCAGCAGCAGTGGAGCCCCGACGGCTGGACCCCGGATGGCTGGTCGGTCGAGCCGCTGGAGGACATGCCCCATGCCGACGAGATGATGGAGGGGCTCGGGCTCGATCAGACCCAGCTGGCGGGCCGCCCGCTGCCGCTGGTGAGCCGCCCCGACCCGCTGGTGATGCAGGAGCACCGGACCGAGACCCGGACCGCCGCGGTGACCGCGACCGCGCCCCATGGCGCGGTGCTGCGGGGGCTCGACAAGCTGTCGGGCGACACGGTCGACCTGACGCTGGCGCCGGGCGAGACCGGCCGGGTCTGGCGGCTGACCGTGAAACTGGACGAATGCCGCTTTCCGGCCGACAACCCGGCCTCGGACGCTTTCGCCTATCTCGACATTTCCGACCCGACCCGGAACAGCCACCTGTTTTCGGGCTGGATGATCGCGTCGAGCCCGGCGCTGAACCCTCTCGACAATTCGCGCTACGACGTCTGGGTGCTGCGCTGCAAAAGCAGCTGAGCCGCGGGAAGGGGCCCCGCCCGGTCGAAATTCGCGCCCAGGTTCACGGCGCGTTCCAGCCGTAGCAGATAGTCGTCGCGCTCGATCTCGATGGCGCCGAGGCTGGCCAGATGGTCGGTCAGGAACTGCGTGTCAAAGAGCGTGAACCCCCCGATCCTGAGCCGGTCGACCAGATAGGCCAGCGCCACCTTCGAGGCGTCGGTGCGGCGCGAGAACATGCTTTCGCCGAAGAAGGCCGCGCCCAGCGTGACGCCGTAAACCCCGCCCACCAGTTCCTCGTTCTGCCAGACCTCCATCGTATGGGCGTGGCCCAGCTCGAAAAGCTGCCGGTAGAGGCGGTAGATCTCGTCGTTGATCCAGGTCTCGGGGCGGCTGGCGCAGCCCTGCACCACGCCCTCGAAGGCGGTATCGGCGCGGATCTCGAACCGGCCCCGGCGGATCGTGCGGGCGAGGCTTTTCGAGATATGGAAGCCGTCGAGCGGGAAGATGCCGCGCTTGCGCGGATTGACCCAGAAGATGCGCGGGTCATGACGCGACTCGGCCATGGGGAAAATCCCCATGGCATAGGCCCTGAGCAGGGTCAGTGGCGTCAGGCGTTCGGCATCCATCATCGCTCCCGTGGCCGGGGGCGCGCCGGTCAGAGCTCGGGTCCGGACTCCAGCCAGCGTTCCAGCCAATGGATATTGTAAGCGCCGCGCTGGATGTCCGGTTCCATCAGCAGGGCCCGGAACAGCGGCGCCGTGGTCTCGACCCCGTCGACGATCAGCTCGCCCAGCGCGCGGTCGAGCCGGGCCAGAGCCTCGGTCCGGTCGCGGCCATGGACGATCAGCTTGCCGATCAGGCTGTCGTAATAGGGCGGGATCGAATAGCCGTCGTAAAGCGCCGAATCCATCCGCACGCCCAGCCCGCCCGGGGCGTGATAGGCGGTGATCTTGCCGGGGCAGGGCGCGAAGTTCGGCAGCCGTTCGGCATTGATCCGCACCTCGACCGCATGGCCGTTCAGCTGCAGATCGTCCTGGTCGAAGGACAGCGGCAGGCCTTCTGCCACGCGGATCTGTTCGCGCACCAGATCGACGCCGAAGATCGCCTCGGTGACCGGGTGTTCGACCTGAAGACGGGTGTTCATCTCGATGAAGTAGAACTCGCCATCCTCAAAGAGAAACTCGATGGTCCCGGCGCCGGAATAGCCGATCCGGGCCACGGCGTCGGCGCAGACCTTGCCGATGCGGGCGCGGGTCTCGGGGTCGATGACGGGGCCGGGGGCTTCTTCCAGAACTTTCTGGTGGCGGCGCTGAAGCGAGCAGTCGCGTTCCCCCAGATGGACCGCATTGCCCTTGCCATCGCCGAAAACCTGGATCTCGATATGGCGGGGCCGCCCGAGATATTTCTCGATATAGACCTCGTCATTGCCGAAGGCCGATTTCGCCTCGGCCCGCGCGGTCTGGAAGGCCTGTTCCAGATCCTCGGCGGTCTTGGCCAGCTTCATGCCGCGCCCGCCGCCGCCGGCGGTGGCCTTGATGATGACCGGATAGCCGATCTCGGCCGCGACCGTGCGGGCGCTCTCGAGATCGGGGACGCCGCCGTCCGACCCGGGCACGCAGGGCACGCCCAGCGCCTTCATGGTCTCCTTTGCGGTGATCTTGTCGCCCATCATCCGGATATGTTCGGCCGAGGGACCGATGAAGGTCAGGCCGTGATCCTCGACGATCTGCACGAAACGCGCGTTTTCGGACAGGAAGCCGTAGCCCGGGTGGATCGCCTGGGCGCCGGTGATTTCACAGGCCGAAATGATCGAGGGAATGGACAGATAGCTTTCGGTGCCGGGGGGCGGGCCGATGCAGACGCTTTCGTCGGCCATGCGCACATGCATGGCATCGGCATCGGCGGTCGAATGCACCGCGACCGAATGAATGCCCATCTCGCGGCAGGCCCGGATCACGCGGAGCGCGATCTCTCCGCGGTTGGCGATGAGGATCTTGTCGAACATGACCCGCGGCGTCCTACTCGATGATCATCAGCGGCGTGCCGAATTCGACCGGCGCTGAATCCTCGATCAGGATGCGCTTGACGGTCCCGGCGCGCGGGGCGGGGATGTGGTTCATCGTCTTCATGGCTTCGACGATCAGCAGGGTCTGGCCCTCGGTCACGGTCTCGCCGACCTTGACGAACGGGTCCGAGCCGGGCTCGGGCTGCAGATAGGCGGTGCCGACCATCGGCGAGGTGACGGCGCCCGGATGCTGCGCGGGGTCCTCGACGCTGACCTCGACGGTGGCGCCGGGGGCGGCCGCGGCGGGGGCCGGGGCGTAGGCCGGCATCGGCATCGCCGGGGCATGCGCGACGACCGGGGCCGGCTGCGAGCGCGATACCCGCACATCCAGCGAGTCGTCCTCGCCGTATTCGCGCTTGACCTGCAGTTCGGTCAGGTCGTGTTCGCGCAGAAGCTCGGCCAGCGCCTGGATGAAGGCGACGTCCGCCTCGTGGGAAGTCTTGGTCATGCCTGTCCTCGATCGGTCGCGCGGCCCCAGGCCCATGGGCGGGGCCGCGGTAAGAATTGGGGCGCTTATACGCGAGGGAAAACCCCATGGAAAGGCGGTGCGGCCGGTTTTCGCGGCCCGCCGCGCCGACATGCGAGCGCCCGGCCGTCAGACGCATCGGGCCGTTCGGCGGCCCCGCGACCCGCCCTGCGACAGTGCGTGCGGGACAAGGGGCGCCTTTTCCTTGGGCAGATGGACCCGCGCACGGCCCGGAATTGGGGCAAAACGGCAGGCTGAAAAATTTACCTTTTGATAAAATCCGGGGCTGTGGCAGGCTTGCCCGAAGACAAGAAGACAGGGAGGGCCGGAATGGCCAATTCGCCACTGACCCCGGGCGTCGTTCCCGGGCGTCTGCAGCCAGACGACTATACCCGGAACTTTGCCGACAAGGCGCCGCCGCTGACCGTGCATGAGGCCGCGGTTGCCGCGGATCGCTGTTATTTCTGCCATGATGCGCCTTGCGTCACGGCCTGTCCCACCGCTATCGACATCCCGCTGTTCATCCGCGAGATCGCGACCGGCGCGCCTGCCGCGGCGGCGCGGACGATCTTCGAACAGAACATCTTGGGCGGCATGTGCGCGCGGGTCTGTCCGACCGAACAGCTGTGCGAGGAGGCCTGCGTGCGGATGACCGCCGAGGCCCGCCCGGTCGAGATCGGGCGCTTGCAGCGCTTTGCCACCGACACGCTGATGACGCGCGAGGGTCACCCCTTCGTCCGCGCGGCGCCGACGGGGCGGCGGATCGCCGTGGTGGGGGCGGGGCCCGCGGGGCTGGCCTGCGCGCACCGGCTGGCGATGAAGGGCCATGAGGTGCAGCTATTCGACGCACGGCCCAAGGCGGGCGGGCTGAACGAATATGGCATCGCGGCCTACAAGACCGTCAACGACTATGCCCAGGCCGAGGTCGCCTGGCTGATGGGGATCGGCGGAATCTCTGTCACGAACGGCAAGGCGCTGGGCCGCGACATGACGCTGGACGAACTGCGCGCGGGCCATGACGCGGTCTTCCTCGCAATCGGGCTGGGCGGCGTCAACGCGCTTCGGGCCGAGGGCGAGGACAAGGCGCAGGTGGTGGATGCGGTCGATTTCATCGCCCGGCTGCGCCAGGCCGAGGATCTGTCGACCATTCCGGTCGGGCGCCATGTGGTGGTGATCGGCGGCGGCATGACGGCGGTCGACGCGGCGGTGCAGTCAAAGCTTCTGGGGGCGGAATCCGTCACCATGGTCTATCGGCGGGACCGCGCGGCGATGAGCGCCTCGGAAGAGGAACAGCATCTGGCCAGTTCCAAGGGCGTGCGGATCGTGACGGGCGCGGCGCCCTTGCGCCTGCTGGGCGAGGGCGCGGTCGAGGCAGTGGAATTCGCCTATACCCGCGAAACCGACACCGGGCTGGAACTGACGGACGAGACCTTCCGGATCCGGGCCGATCAGGTCTTCAAGGCCATCGGGCAGAAGCTTGAGGGCGCGCCCGAGGGGATCGCGCTTTCGGGCCGCAAGATCGCGGTGACCGGGCCGGGGCGGACGTCGTTGCCCTTGGTCTGGGCCGGGGGCGACTGCGCCACCGGGGGCGACGATCTGACGGTGACGGCGGTGGCCGAGGGCCGCGACGCCGCCGAGGACATTCACGCAACGCTGATGGCGGAGGGCTGATCCATGGCCGATCTTTCCTGCGATTTCGTGGGCATCAAAAGCCCGAACCCGTTCTGGCTGGCCTCGGCGCCGCCGACCGACAAGGAATACAATGTTCGCCGCGCCTATGAGGCGGGCTGGGGCGGCGTGGTCTGGAAGACGCTGGGCGAGGACGGCGCGCCGGTCGTGAACGTCAACGGCCCCCGCTATGGCGCGATCTACGGCGCCGACCGGCGGCTTCTGGGGTTGAACAATATCGAGCTGATCACCGACCGGCCACTGGAAGTGAACCTGCGCGAGATCACGACGGTCAAGCGCGACTATCCCGACCGGGCGCTGGTGGTGTCGCTGATGGTGCCCTGTGAGGAAGACGCCTGGAGGCACATCCTCGCGCGGGTCGAGGAAACCGGCGCCGACGGGGTCGAGCTGAACTTCGGCTGTCCGCACGGGATGAGCGAACGCGGCATGGGCTCGGCCGTGGGGCAGGTGCCCGAATATGTCGAGATGGTCACCCGCTGGTGCAAGCAGATGACCCGGATGCCGGTGATCGTGAAGCTCACGCCCAACATCACCGATATCCGCCTGGCCAGCCGCGCCGCCCACAAGGGGGGCGCCGATGCGGTCAGCCTGATCAACACCATCAACTCGATCACCTCGGTCGATCTGGACCTGATGGCGCCCGAGCCCACTATCGACGGCAAGGGCACCCATGGCGGCTATTGCGGCCCGGCGGTCAAACCCATCGCGCTGAACATGGTGTCGGAGATCGCCCGCGACCCGGCGACCCGGGGCCTGCCGATCTCCGGCATCGGCGGGGTGACCACCTGGAAGGATGCGGCCGAGTTCATGGCGCTGGGGGCGGGCAACGTGCAGGTGTGCACGGCGGCGATGACCTACGGCTTCCGGATCGTGCAGGAGATGATCGCGGGGCTGTCGGACTGGATGGATCGCAAGGGCCATGCGCGTCTGGACGATTTCGTCGGCATGGCGGTCCCGAACGTGACCGACTGGCAGTATCTGAACCTCAACTACATCGCCAAGGCGCAGATCGACGCCGAAACCTGCATCAAATGCGGTCGCTGTTATGCCGCCTGCGAGGATACCAGCCATCAGGCCATCGAGATGACGGCGGACCGGTCGTTCGTGGTGAAGGACGAAGAGTGCGTGGCCTGCAATCTTTGCATCGACGTCTGCCCGGTGGAGGGCTGCATCGAGATGCGTCAGCTGGCGCCGGGCGAAATAGACCCGCGCACCGGAACGGAAGTCCCGGCGAGTTATGCCAACTGGACGACCCACCCCAACAATCCCGGGCGAAAAAGCGCCGCGGAGCAGGGGTTGGAGTAGGTCAGACTTCTATGTCAAGCTGGCGCGGGGCCGGCTCGGACGTGTCCCCGGCCATCTCGACCCGCCAGAAGACGGAGGCTTCGTTCTGGCGCCGCTCGGCTTCAAGCTGAAGCGGCGTTGTATCGAAGGCGGGCGGCGGCCCGGCAGGGCGGTCGGGATCGGGCGCAGGAAATTCCTGACGCATCGGCGTCTGGCCGCGTTGGCCGGTTTCCGAACGTGTCTGGCTTGAACCGCCGCCAGATCCGGCAGCAGCCACCGGCGCCGTCGGCGCCGCAGGGGCGACAATGGTAGGCGCTACGTCATGCGCGCCTCCCACCGAAATGGGAGCGATAAATTGCATTTCACCCAAGCTCCAGCTCAGGCCCCCACCACCATCAGGAAATATGCACGAGACAGGGGGTCTTGAGAAGATCCCGGCGGAAGGTTTCTGATCTCAAGGTTAACGCCCGCCGCGCCTCGTCAGGGGGTCAGCAAGCGGCGGAACAGGGTCGCCAGATAGCGGTCGGCGCCGTCGAACGGATCGTCCTTGCCTGGGCCCAGAACCGCCCGCACCTGCACGTCGAAATCGGCGTAATGCTGGGTCAGCGCCCAGATCGAGAAGATCAGGTGATAGGGATCGACCGGCGCGATCCGGCCCTCGCGTGCCCAGCCGGAAATCACTGCGGCGGTCTGGTCGACCAGGGTCTTCAATTCACCTTCAAGCGTCGGCCGGATCCGCTCGGCCCCTTGCAGGATCTCGTTGGCGAAAAGCCGACTTTCGCGCGGAAAATCGCGACTGAGCAACAGTTTGCGGTGCACGTAGCCCAGGATTTCGTCGAGCGGCTCGCCGCCGGGGTCAAGCGCGCGCAGCGGCGCGAGCCAGGTGTCCATCAGCCCCGCCAGCAAGGCCTCGTGCATCGCCTCCTTGGAGGGGAAATAGTACAGCAGGTTCGGCTTCGACAGACCCGCGGCCTGCGCGATCTGATCCAGCGTCGCCCCGCGAAATCCGTGCTGCGAAAACACCTCCAGTGCCGCCCCGAGAATGGTCTCGCGATTCCGCTGCTGGATCCGGGTGCGGGGCGGGGTGTCGGTCATGCGCGCCACCGGAATTTGCCTGATCCGTTAATTCCACTTTCCATAGGTTGCGCAAAATCCCATCATTCCCGGGCGAAAATCGCCACTCGGTCGGACACTGAGAGAACGACTCGGGCCGGGGCCGGAGCCGTCCGCTTGACTGGTTCCCGACCTCTGCTAGCGTGCCCCTGACCGTTTGGTCAAATGTTTTGGGTCTTTCGCCTTTGCGCGGGCGAAGGGCCATAATTCAAGGGGGTCCCCCATGGCGCTCGATCGCAATTCCGGTCCCAACGACCTGTCGGCTTTCTGGATGCCGTTCACCGCGAACCGGCAATTCAAGACGGCGCCGCGGATGCTGGTGGGCGCAGAAGGCATGTATTACCGCACCGCCGACGGCCGCCAGGTGCTGGACGGCACGGCGGGGCTGTGGTGCTGCAACGCGGGCCATTGCCGGCCGAAGATCACCGAGGCAATCCAGAAGCAGGCGGCTGAGCTTGACTATGCGCCGGCCTTCCAGATGGGCCACCCCAAGGCGTTCGAGCTGGCCAGCGCGGTGCGCGACATGGCGCCGAAGGGCATGGATCACGTGTTCTTCACCAATTCCGGGTCGGAATCGGTCGAAACCGCTCTCAAGATGGCCATCGCCTATCACCGGGCGCGGGGCGACGGCGCGCGCACCCGCCTGATCGGGCGCGAGCGCGGCTATCACGGGGTGAACTTCGGCGGCATCTCGGTCGGCGGGATCGTCAGCAACCGCAAGATGTTCGGCAGCCTGCTGACCGGCGTCGACCACCTGCCGCATACCCATCTGCCGGAGCAGAACGCCTTTACCCGTGGCCAGCCCGAACATGGCGCCCATCTGGCGGACGAGCTGGAACGGATCGTGGCGCTGCATGGCGCCGAGACCATCGCCGCGGTGATCGTCGAGCCGATGTCGGGCTCGACCGGCGTGCTGCTGCCGCCCAAGGGCTATCTGGAAAAGCTGCGCGCGATCACGAAGAAACACGGCATCCTGCTGATCTTCGACGAGGTCATCACCGGGTTCGGGCGGCTTGGGTCGTCCTTCGCGGCCGAGCATTTCGGGGTGCTTCCCGACATGATGACCACCGCCAAGGGCCTGACCAACGGGGTGATCCCGATGGGCGCGGTGCTGACCACATCCGAGGTGCATGACGCCTTCATGCAGGGCCCCGAGCACATGATCGAGTTCTTCCATGGCTATACCTATTCCGGGAACCCGATCGCCTCGGCCGCGGGGCTGGCGACGCTTCAGACCTATCGCGAGGAAGGGTTGTTCGAGAATGCCGCAGCACTGGCGCCCTATTGGGAGGATGCGCTGCACGCGCTGAAAGGCTTGCCGCATGTGATCGACATCCGCAACATGGGCCTGATCGGCGCGGTCGAGCTGGAACCCATCGCGGGCGAACCGACGAAGAGGGCCTTCGCCGCGTTCCTCGATGCCTTCGAGAAGAACCTGATGATCCGCACCACCGGCGACATCATCGCCATGTCGCCGCCCCTGATGATCAACAAGGCCCAGATCGACGAACTTTTCGGCAAGCTGACCGATGTTCTCAAGGCGCTGGACTGAACCTTTCCAGCAGCGCGCCCGCCGGAGCGGACCGGCGGGCGCAAAGGCTGCAGCGGATGTCCCGGGTCGTCCGGGACCCGCTGCGGGCTTATTGGGCCGGGGCTTCGAGCGGCTCGGCCGGGGCCGGGGCCGCTTCGGCCGGCGCTTCGGCCTCTGCCGGAGCCGCGGTGTCGGCGGCGGGCGCCGCGACCGCGGCGACTTCGGCTTCGGTCCCGGCTTTCGGGCTGGGATCGGCCTTGTTCAGCTCGTAGCCGAGCCCGAACACGCCGATCAGGGCCACGAGGCCCAGCATCCATTTGAACTGGTCTTTCAGAATTTCCAAGGTCACGACCTCCCGAGGGGAATTGTGAATGCCGGGCCGAGGCCCGGCCAGATGAGGAAACGCCCCGCGGACGCGGGACGCCCGAATGTAACCGCCGGACAGACGAAGAATATTGTCCCTGACGCCGCACCTGCCCGTGTCGGGCAAGGCGGCGCTCCGAGGCACTGACGGCAAGACCGAATGACAGGTGAGGTAAGAACGATGACAGCCCCAGGTGAGAATCTGCGCATCAACGGCGACCGGCTCTGGGACAGCCTGATGGAGATGGCCAAGGTCGGCCCCGGCATCGCCGGCGGCAACAACCGCCAGACGCTGACCGATGCCGATGCCGAGGGCCGCGCCCTGTTCCAGAGCTGGTGTGAGGCGGCCGGCCTGACGATGGGCGTCGACCGGATGGGGACGATGTTCGCGACGCGCGCGGGCGCGGACCCGGACGCGCTGCCGGTCTATGTGGGCAGCCATCTCGACACCCAGCCCACGGGCGGAAAATATGACGGGGTGCTGGGGGTTCTGGGCGCGCTGGAGGCGGTGCGCACGATGAACGATCTCGGGATCCGGACGAAGCATCCCATCGTCGTCACCAACTGGGCCAACGAGGAAGGCGCGCGCTTTGCGCCCGCGATGCTGGCCTCGGGAGTTTTCGCCGGTGTGCACAGCCTCGACTATGCCTATGGCCGCAAGGATCTCGAGGGGCTGAGCTATGGCGACGAGCTGGCCCGGATCGGCTGGAAGGGCGAGGAAGAGGTCGGCGCCCGCAAGATGCATGCCTATTACGAGCTGCATATCGAGCAGGGCCCGATCCTCGAGGCCGAGGGCAAGGAAATCGGGGTCGTCACCCATTGCCAGGGGCTGTGGTGGCTGGAATTCACCCTGACGGGCCGCGAGGCGCATACCGGCTCGACGCCGATGGCGATGCGGGTGAATGCGGGGCTGGCGGCGGCGCGCATCTTCGAGATGGTGCAGGAGGTCGCGATGGCGGCCCAGCCCAATGCCGTGGGCGGCGTGGGGCAGATGCAGTTCTCGCCCAATTCGCGCAACGTGCTGCCGGGGTCCGTGGTCTTCACCGTCGACATCCGCACCCCCGATCAGGCCAAGCTCG
Source organism: Rhodovulum viride (assembly GCF_003265965.1). Lineage (NCBI taxonomy): Bacteria > Pseudomonadati > Pseudomonadota > Alphaproteobacteria > Rhodobacterales > Paracoccaceae > Rhodovulum > Rhodovulum viride. Next base: position 250,045 of record NZ_MUAV01000004.1, read on the forward strand.
ACCGGATGCGGGCCGAGATCGAGACCCGCGCGGCGGCGATCTGCGAGGATCTGGGCGTCGGTTGTTCGGTCGAGCCGGTGGGCCATTTCGACCCCGTGACCTTCACCCCCGATCTGGTGAGCGCGGTCCGGAGCGCGGCCGAGAAGCTCGGTTATTCGCATATGGATATCGTTTCGGGGGCGGGGCACGATGCCTGCTGGGCCGCCAAGGTCGCGCCCACCACGATGATCATGTGCCCCTGCGTCGGCGGGCTGTCGCATAACGAGGCCGAAGAGATCTCGAAGGACTGGGCCGCCGCGGGGGCCGATGTGCTGTGCCACGCGGTGCTCGAAACGGCGGAGGTCGTCGGCTGAGCCAAGGCCGGGGGGCTCTGCCCCCCGGGACCCCCCGGGGTATTTTTCCAAGAAGAAATGGGCCGCAGAGCCCGACAGGGAGTTGAAGACATGAGCACGGTTATCAGGAACGGCACCATCGTGACCGCCGATCTGACCTATGAGGCGGATGTGCTGATCGAGGGCAGAAAGATCGCCGCGATCGGCCCCGATCTTTCCGGCGACGAGGTGCTGGATGCCTCCGGCTGCTATGTGATGCCGGGCGGGATCGACCCGCATACCCATCTGGAAATGCCCTTCATGGGCACCTATTCCTCGGACGATTTCGAATCCGGCACGCGCGCGGCTCTGGCGGGCGGCACGACCATGGTGGTCGATTTCGCGCTGCCCTCGCCGGGACAGGGTCTGCTGGATGCGCTGAAGATGTGGGACAACAAGTCGACGCGCGCCCATTGCGACTATTCCTTCCACATGGCGATCACCTGGTGGGACAAGCAGGTCTTCGACGAGATGGAAACGGTGGTGAAAGAGCGCGGCATCACCACCTTCAAGCATTTCATGGCCTACAAGGGCTCGCTGATGGTGAATGACGACGAGATGTTCGCCTCGTTCCGCCGCTGCGCCGAGCTGGGGGCCATTCCGCTGGTCCATGCCGAGAATGGCGATGTCGTGGCCGAGCTGTCGGCGAAGCTGCTGGCCGAGGGCAACAATGGCCCCGAGGCCCATGCCTATTCGCGCCCGCCCCAGGTCGAGGGTGAGGCGACCAACCGCGCGATCATGATTGCCGACATGGCGGGCGTGCCGCTTTACGTGGTGCATGTCTCTTGCGAGGAGAGCCATGAGGCGATCCGGCGCGCGCGGATGCAGGGCAAACGGGTCTGGGGCGAGCCGCTGATCCAGCATCTGACGCTGGACGAAAGCGAATATTTCAACGCCGACTGGGACCATGCCGCGCGCCGCGTGATGTCGCCGCCCTTCCGCAACCGCCAGCATCAGGACAGCCTGTGGGCGGGGCTCGCCTCGGGCTCGCTGTCTTGCGTCGCGACCGATCACTGCGCCTTTACCACCGATCAGAAACGCTATGGTGTTGGCGATTTCACGAAGATCCCGAACGGCACCGGCGGGCTTGAGGACCGGCTGCCGATGCTTTGGACCTATGGCGTCGGCACCGGGCGGATCACGCCCAACGAGTTCGTGGCGGTGACCTCGACCAATATCGCCAAGATCCTCAACGTCTATCCCCGGAAAGGCGCGGTGCTGGTCGGCGCGGATGCCGATCTGGTGGTCTGGGACCCCGAGAAGACCAAGACCATCGCCGCCGCATCCCAGCAATCGGCCATCGATTACAACGTCTTCGAGGACAAGGAGGTCAGGGGCCTGCCGCGCTATACGCTGACCCGCGGCCGCGTTGCCGTCGCCGATGGCGAGATGAAGCCGCAGGAAGGCTGGGGTGAATTCGTCAAGCGCCCGCCGAACGGCGCCGTCAACAAGGCGCTGTCCTCCTGGAAAGAGCTGACCGCGCCCCGCAGGATCGAGCGGGCGGGCATTCCGGCCAGCGGCGTCTGACGCCACGGTCCCCTTTGCGAGAGGGCGGGTGCGGGGGATCCTCGCGCCCGGATGTGAGGGGCGGGGCCGCGCGGGTGCGTGCGCCTTGCAGGCAAGGGACGTGACGTGAAGACACCGGTCATCAAGGCAGAAAACGTCGATCTGGTGTTCCAGACCGGCGACGGGTCCGTGCAGGCATTGAGCGATGTGTCGCTCGATGTGGGGCGCGGCGAGTTCGTGAGTTTCATCGGCCCCTCGGGCTGCGGCAAGACCACCTTCCTGCGCTGTGTGGCGGCGCTGGAACATCCGACCGGCGGCAGCCTCAGCGTCAACGGGATGAGCCCCGACAATGCCCGCAAGGAACGCAGCTATGGCTATGTCTTCCAGGCGGCGGGGCTTTACCCTTGGCGGACGATTGCGCGCAACATCCGGTTGCCGCTGGAAATCATGGGCTATCCGAAGGCCGAACAGGCGGCGCGGGTGCAGAAGGTGCTGGAGCTGGTCGACCTGGCGGGCTTCGGCAACAAGTTTCCCTGGCAGCTGTCGGGCGGCATGCAGCAGCGGGCCAGCATCGCGCGGGCGCTGGCCTTCGATGCCGATATCCTGCTGATGGACGAACCCTTCGGCGCGCTGGACGAAATCGTGCGCGACCATCTGAACGAACAGCTTCTGGCGCTTTGGGCCCGGACCGGCAAGACCTGCCTGTTCGTCACCCACTCGATCCCCGAGGCGGTCTATCTGTCCACGAAGATCGTGGTGATGAGCCCGCGCCCGGGGCGGATCGCCGATGTGATCGACAGCCCGCTGCCGAAAGAGCGGCCGCTCGACATTCGCGATACGCCGGAATTTCTTGAAATCGCCCATCGCGTCCGCGAAGGGCTGCGCGCGGGGCATGCCTATGACTAGGAAACAGCGTCTGACGGGGGCGGGGCTGGCGGGGCTGTGGCTGGCGGTTCTGCTGGTCTGGGTCTTCGCGCCTTCGGTGATGGCGGTGCCGGTGCTGGGCTGGGGGCTTTTCCTTCTGCTGCTGGCGCCCCTGGTCTGGGGCATGCATCTTCTGGCGCGGCGGCTGGCCCGCAAGGGGCGGCGCGATGCGTAGCGTTCTGCCGATCCTGACGGTGGTGCTGGCGATCCTTGCGCTCTGGTACGGGGCGGCGGTGGCACTGAATGCGCGTTGGACGCTCGATCAGGCGGCGCGCGCGGGGCAGGAGCTGACCGTCAGCCAGATCGTGTCCGACACGCTGCACCAGGAACGCCCGAAGCTGCCCGCGCCGCATCAGGTGGGGGCCGAGCTTTGGAAGACGACCGGGGCGATGGCGCTGGAGGGGCGCGCCTTTTCCAAGCGCAGCCTGATCTATCACGGCTGGGTCACGCTGTCGGCCACGTTGCTGGGCTTTGCCATCGGTGCGGGCGCGGGCATCCTGCTGGCGGTGGGCATCGTTCATAACCGCGCGATGGACCGCAGCGTGATGCCCTGGGCCATCGCCTCGCAGACCATCCCGATCCTCGCGATCGCGCCGATGATCATCGTGGTGCTGAATTCCATCGGCATCACCGGGCTGGTGCCCAAGGCCATCATCTCGGCGTACCTCTCGTTCTTCCCGGTCGCGGTCGGCATGGTGAAGGGGCTGCGCAGCCCCGATGCGATGGATCTCGACCTGATGAAGACCTGGGGCGCGCGTGCGGGCCAGGTGTTCTGGAAACTGCGCTGGCCCTCGTCGATGCCCTATCTCTTTACCTCGCTGAAGGTCGCGATGGCGGCAAGCCTCGTCGGCGCCATCGTGGGCGAGCTTCCCACGGGCGCGATCCGGGGCCTTGGCGCGCGGCTGCTGGCGGGCAGCTATTACGGCCAGACGGTGCAGATCTGGAGCGCGCTTTTCGGCGCCGCGATCCTCGCAGCTTTGCTGGTCGGGCTGGTGGGGCTCGCGCAGCGGATCACGCTGAAACGGATGGGGATGGCACGATGAGCTGGGTTCTCGGGGCGCTGGGCTTCTGGGCCGCCGCCTGGGCGCTGAATGTGCGGCTGGCGCGGCTGCGCAATACGCGCACGCTGGGCCTCTTGATGCCCGCGCTGTTCGGTCTGACCCTGCTGGTGGTCTGGGAGGGGCTTGTGCGCGGCCTGAACGTGCCGGGCGTGATCCTGCCGCCGCCCTCGGCCATCGGGGCGCGGATCGCGACCAGCCTGCCGGTGCTCTGGGCCGATTTCGTCCAGACCTTCGTCAAGGGCGCGCTGTCGGGCTATGTGCTGGGCTGCGGCGCGGGGGTGCTGAGCGCCATTGCCATCGACCGCTCGCCCTTCCTGCAACGCGGGCTGCTGCCGGTCGGCAATTTCATCGCGGCCCTGCCCATCGTCGGGACCGCGCCGATCCTCGTGATGTGGTTCGGCTTCGACTGGCAGTCGAAGGCGGCGGTGGTCGTCGCCATGGTCTTCTTCCCGGTGCTGGTGAACACCCTCCAGGGGCTTTCGGCGGCCGATGCCATGCAACGCGACCTGATGAAGACCTATTCCGCAAGCTACCTGCAGACGCTGACCAAGCTGAGGCTGCCCGCGGCCATGCCCTTCATCTTCAACGGGCTGAAGATCGCCACCACGCTGGCCCTGATCGGGGCCATCGTGGCCGAATTCTTCGGCAGCCCGATCCGGGGCATGGGCTTCCGGATCTCGACCGAGGTCGGGCGGCTCGCGCTCGACATGGTCTGGGCCGAGATCGCCGTGGCGGCCCTGGCCGGGTCCGCCTTTTACGGCGCGGTGGCGGCGTGCGAACGCGCCGTCACCTTCTGGCACCCGTCGCAACGGGGCCTTTGACAACAAGCAAGGGGCGAATGACCCCACAGGAGGTAAGGATGGACGTGAAACTGACGGGGGCGCTGGCCGCGCTTCTTCTGGGGACCGGGTCGGCGCAAGCTGCCGACGAGGTCACGCTGCAGCTCAAATGGGTGACCCAGGCCCAGTTCGCGGGCTATTACGTGGCGCTCGACAAGGGCTTCTACGACGAGGAAGACCTTGATGTGACCATCAAGCCCGGCGGGCCCGATATCGCGCCGAGCCAGGTGATCGCGGGCGGCGGGGCCGATGTGATGATCGACTGGATGCCCTCGGCGCTGGCCGCGCGCGAGAAGGGGCTGCCGATCGTCAACATCGCCCAGCCCTACAAGTCCTCGGGCATGATGCTGACCTGCCTGAAGGAAACTGGGGTCGAAAGCCCCGAGGATTTCCCGGGCCGCACGCTGGGGGTCTGGTTCTTCGGCAACGAATATCCCTTCCTCAGCTGGATGGCGCATCTTGGCATTCCGACCGACGGGTCCGAGGGCGGCGTGACCGTGCTGAAACAGGGCTTCAACGTCGATCCGTTGTTGCAGAAGCAGGCCGACTGCATCTCGACCATGACCTATAACGAATACTGGCAGGTGATCGACGCGGGGATCGCGCCCGAGGAACTGATCACGTTCAAATACGAGGATCAGGGCGTCGCCACGTTGGAAGACGGGTTGTACGTGCTGGAGGAAAAGCTGGACGATCCGGCCGAGGTCGACAAGCTGGTGCGCTTCGTGCGGGCCTCGATGAAGGGCTGGAAATGGGCCGAGGCCAATCCCGAAGAGGCCGCGATGATCGTGCTCGACCATGACGAGACCGGGGCGCAGACCGAAAAGCACCAGATCCGGATGATGGGCGAGGTCGCCAAGCTGACCGCGGGCTCTAATGGCGCGCTCGATCCCGAGGATTACCGGCGCACGGTCGATACGCTGCTGGCAGGCGGGTCGGACCCGGTCATCACAAGGGAACCCGAGGGCGCCTGGACCCATGTCGTCACCGATGCCGCGCTGCACTAGACGGCGCGGCCATATGCAGGCCGGGCGGGTCCCGGCGCGCCGCGATGACGCGGTGGCCGGGCCTCCGCCTGTCTTGATCGGAATCAAGGATGTGTTTTACTGAACGGTGTAGTTCAGTTTCGGCGGGTCGGGACACCCGCCAAGGAAGGGAGAGAGCAATGCGGAACATCACGAAGGTCAAGGGACTGCTGCTTGGGATCGGTCTGGTGGCGGTGCTTGCGGGCTGTGCCAAGGAGCCCGAGGAATGCGAACCGGGCGTGAGCACCATCAGCGACATGGCGACGGTCACGGCGCCCGGGTGCTGAAACGCCTTCCCGGCCGGAGGCCGGGGTGTCATTCGACAGTAAAAGGGCCGGTGGATGACCACCGGCCCTTTTCTTTCAAAACCTTCGGGGCGGATCAGTCCGTGTTCATCCTGTTATTGATCAGCTCGTCGACGACCGAAGGATCGGCGAGGGTCGAGATGTCTCCGAGCGAGCCGAAATCGTTCTCGGCGATCTTGCGCAGGATCCGGCGCATGATCTTGCCGGACC